>NZ_JAUJQH010000030.1:0-75058 GCF_030482905.1 Burkholderia sp. AU45251
AAAGCGGCGGGGCGATCACGCTGTTCATCGCGTCGTTCCTCGGCATTCCGGTATCGACCACGCATACGATTACCGGCGCGATCGTCGGTGTCGGCGCGACGCAGAAGCTGTCGGCCGTGCGCTGGGGTGTCGCCGGCAACATCGTGTGGGCGTGGGTGCTGACGCTGCCGGCGGCCGCGCTGTTTGCGGCCGGCGGATGGTGGCTCGGCCACCAGATCTTCTGATCGCCAACGCTGGCGGATCGACATGAAATGCGCCGCAAGCCGAAAGGCTGCGGCGCATTTTCTTTTGGAACTGGGTATTCGTGGCGGACGATGAGCGACGGATGCGGGCCGAGGTGGCCGGCGTGGCTGGCGAAGCGGGTCAGTAACTTCCGTTCGCGAACCGTGCAATCGGATCGTCTGCGGTGGCGGTGCGCGGGCTGGCGGGGGCGGATTGCGTCGACGCGCGCAATACCTGGACAGGGGCGGGCTCGGCGCTGCGCGGTGACGTCGCTGCGACGGCGGGCGGCGGTTCCGCATCGAATGCGGCGGCCTGGGCAGCCGTCAGGGCCGTCGTCGGAATCCGTGTGCCGACCTCGGCTGGGCCGACCGGCGCGGTATTCGCCGCCACGGCGGCGGTGCCCGTGCCGTCATTCACGGACGTTGCCTGCTGTTCAGCGGCCTGCATGCGCGGCGGCGGCGGTTCATACGGGTCGGCCGACGCGGCTGTGGGGGCAACCGCTGCGGTCGATGCGACCTGCGTGGCCGGCATGACTGGTGCGGGTGCCTGGGTCGCGGCAGGTTGAGGCGGCGTATAGGCTGGCTGTCGCGATGCAGCGGCAGTCACGACCACCGGGGCAGGTGCGACCGCCGGCGCGCTGCGCGGCTCGTCACGCTTCGCCTCGTAGGTCGGCGCATCGAACGGCGTAGGCGCCCCACGCGGCGGCGCGACGCGGCGAATGCCGTCGAATCGCTTGGCCCAGTATGGGTTCGTCAAGTAGTCGAGCCGTACGGTACCGCCCGTCGACGGCGCGTTGACGAAGCGCAGCTTGCCGACATAGATGCCGACGTGCGAATGCGGCCGTCCGGTCGTATTGAAGAAGATCAGGTCGCCTGGTGCGACCTGGTCGGGATCGATCGACACGCCGCGGCCGCTCATGTCGGCGGTCGTGCGCGGCAGGTTCACGTCGGCCGCACGGCCGATCACGTAGCGCACGAGCCCGCTGCAGTCGAAGCCGCTTGTCGGCGTGTTGCCGCCCCAGCGATACGGGACACCGACGAGGCTCATCGCCTGGATCGAGATTTCTTCCTGGCCGACGCTGTGATCGACGAACTTCGGGAAGTTGGCGGGGGCGGGGAATGCGCGCGGCGTCGTGATCTTCATGCCCGAGGCGGGGCGCGATGCCGACTGCGGCGGCACGCTGGAGCAGGCCGCAAGCAGTGAAACGACAGCAACGGGAACCCAGATTCGAAGCATGGCAAGGCGGGCGAGCGCGACACGCTCGCGAATCGTATGACAACAGACAGACCCGATGGTAGACGCTCCGGCGGGGCTTAAGCAACCATTCTTGAGAATTTACTTGAAGTTTCGCGCGTAAACCGGGGTGTTGCGTGACGATGTATGACTTGTGATTTCGACCCCAAATAAAAACGGCGCTCCGGAAACGGAGCGCCGCGAGGCGTCGGGTGCCGGCCGACGGGCCGGCACAACGCGTGATTACAGGATGTCCGACGCGTAGTCGGCGAGCCGCGAGCGTTCGCCGCGCGCGAGCGTCACGTGGCCGCTGTGGCCCCAGCCCTTGAAGCGGTCGACCACGTACGTGAGGCCCGAGCTGCCTTCGGTCAGGTAAGGCGTATCGATCTGCGCGATGTTGCCGAGGCACACGATCTTCGTGCCGGGGCCCGCGCGCGTGACGAGCGTCTTCATCTGCTTCGGCGTCAGGTTCTGCGCTTCGTCGATGATCAGGTACTTGTCGACGAACGTGCGGCCGCGCATGAAGTTCATGCTCTTGACCTTCAGGCGCGAACGGATCAGTTCCTGCGTCGCCGCGCGCCCCCATTCGCCGGCAGCGTCGTCGGTCTTCTGCAGCACTTCGAGGTTGTCGTCGAATGCGCCCATCCACGGCTGCATCTTCTCTTCCTCGGTGCCCGGCAGGAAACCGATGTCCTCGCCGACGGGCACGGTCGCGCGCGTCACGATGATCTCGTTGTAGCGCTTGTCGTCGAGCACCTGCGCGAGGCCGGCCGCGAGCGCGACGAGCGTCTTGCCGGTGCCGGCCTGGCCGAGCAGCGTGACGAAGTCGATCTCGGGGTTCATCAGCAGGTTCAGCGCGAAGTTCTGCTCGCGGTTGCGCGCGGTGATGCCCCACACGTTGTTCTTGTGGTGGCTGTAGTCGCGCAGCGTCTGCAGCAGCGCCGTCTTGCCGTTCAGTTCGCGGACGATCGCATGGAACGTCGGCTCGCCGTTCTGCGGCTCGAGATAGACGAACTCGTTGACGAGCATCGACGCGACGAGCGGGCCCGTCACGCGGTAGTACGTGGTGCCCGTCTTCGTGTCCTGCCAGCTCTCCATGCCCTTCGCATGCTTGGTCCAGAAATCCTGCGGCAGTTCGCGCACGCCGTTGTACAGGAGGTCTTTATCCTCGAGCACCTGGTCGTTGAAGTAGTCTTCCGCGGGCAGGCTGAGCGCGTGCGCCTTGATCCGCATGTTGATGTCTTTCGACACCAGCACGACCTGGCGATCGGGCCGGTCGCGCTGCAGCGCACGCACGACGCCGAGGATCTGGTTGTCGGCCTTGCCTTCGGGCAAGCCTTCGACGGGCGCGATGTCCGCAAGCTTCGTCTGGAAGTACAGGCGGCCGAGCGCCTCGCGGCTGCCGAGGCGCGACAGCGGGATGCCGGCCGTGATCGGGCCGGCATCGGCGACGAGCGCGTCAAGCGTGCGGCTGACCTGGCGTGCGTTGCGCGCGACTTCGGACATCCCCTTCTTGTGGTTGTCGAGCTCCTCGAGCGTCATCATCGGCAGATAGACGTCGTGTTCCTCGAAGCGGAAGAGGCTGCTCGGGTCGTGCATCAGCACGTTGGTGTCGAGCACGAACAGTTTCTGCAGTTCGGCTTCGGCGGGCTTGCGGCTGCGCGATTTCGTCGCGGCGCCGGTGTCGCGCGCGGGGGCGGCGGCCGGTTTGTCGGCAGCCGGTTTGTCGTTGCGTGCAACGACCGGTGCCGCGGGTTCGGCGGGCGCCGGCATCGGCTGCAGCAGGGCAGCCGTCTGTTTGGTCTTGCGGCCGCGTGCGGGTGCGCTCGCGGCATCTTGCGCCGAAGATGCGACGGCGCGCAGCGGCGCGGCCGTGTTTGCGGCTTCGGTCATCGGTTGGGCCACGCTAGCCGGACCAAAGTCACCGGCTGTGGATGCGTCCCCTTCGGCGGATTTCTTCGCGGCTTTCGCGGGCCGCGCTTTCGCCTTGTATTCGTCGGGCGGCAGGAGGCTGCCGAGCTTGCTGGGGGGAGTAGGCAAAGGCATGGTGTCCCTCGGGAGGAATCGTGTCGCATGGCGTGCGCCGCTGATCGCATCCTGCGTGACGTAGACGCATGCAGTTTGCGCGCGGTGGCGCACAGGAAGTTCGTCTAGCCGGTTCGCCTAGGTGTCGGTCAGCTCCTTGACGCGGTGAGGGCCGGACCGGGGGCCGGCGCGCGATCCATAAAAAAAGCCGCTGCCTCGTCGAAAGAGGCATGCGGCTCGGCTGATACCGTCGTAATGCGCGTCAGGTGCCGGCAAGCATCGCAACGAGCACCGGCGCAGCTACGAGAAATATGGGGCGAACTGGCATTCATTGCGGCCCAATATAACGCGCCTCAAAGCGCTTGTACAGCACTTAGCACGTCGTCCACATGACCCGGTACCTTGATGCCGCGCCATGCCTGGCGAAGCACGCCGTCGGCGTCGATCAGGAACGTGGAACGCTCGATTCCGCGTACTTCCTTGCCATACATTTTCTTCATCTTGATGACATCGAACAGCGCGCACAGCGCTTCGTCGGCATCGGAAATCAGCGGGAACGGCAGTTCGAGCTTTGCCTTGAAATTGTCATGCGAGCGCAGGCTGTCGCGCGACACGCCGATGACTTCCGCACCGGCTTTCTTGAACTTCGGATAGAGATCGCGGAACTGCAGCCCTTCGGTCGTGCAGCCCGGCGTGTTGTCCTTCGGATAGAAGTACAGCACGAGCTTCTTGCCCTTCAGGTCGGACAGCGAAATGTCGCCGCCCGTGGCCGGAGCGGTGAAATCGGGAACTTGACGGTCAACTTCGACGGACACGTGTTTCTCCTGTTGTTATGGAGGCGCACAGCCGCCGCGATGCGCGCGGGTGGCGCGCGGCGGCGACTGTGCGGGAAGGTCTGGAGAGCGGCGCCGGCGTGCGCCTGGACGAACTCAGTCGGGCTGGACGATCAGTTCGCCGGAGCGGCCGGGGATTTCGCCCCACGTGACAGGGTACGATGGCAGCGAGTCGCGGTCCAGCGTCGCGTGATAGTCGCCCATCGTCGCAAACGTGTGGCCTTGCGCGCGCCAGCCGGCGAGCAGTTGCTCGAACACGGGCGCGAGCTTCTGGCCTTCCAGTTCCGCATGCAGCGTGAACACCTGGTCGTGCGGATTGGTTTCGGTGAACTTGAGGATGTGCGCGGCGACGTTGTGCGTGTCGACGCCGTCGATGCCGAGCACTTCGTCGAGCGTCGGCAGCGTGGTGGGCATCTGCACGTGCGACAGCGTGCGGCCATCGACGACCGGCAGGTACGGCGAGTGGCCGCGACCATCGGACGCATAGCGCATCCCCCAAGCGTCGATCTGCTCGAATGCGGAATCGTTCATCTGCCAGCCCGCTGCGCCGTGCGTGACGGGCGGCGCGCCGAAGATATCGATGAAGCGCGCGTGACTCTTCTGCATTTCACGCGCGGTCCAGTCGCGGTCGCGCACGCGGACGTTGTCCTGCCAGTACACGTGATCCCATGTGTGGATCCCGCATTCGAAGCCGGCTTCGTGAATCGCGCGCATGTCGGCAATCGCGCGGCGGCCGATGTCGGGGCCCGGCAGCAGCACGCCGTACATCAGTTGCTTCACGCCGTAGTGCTCGACCACCGACGTGCGCGACACTTTCTTCAGGAAGCCGGGGCGGAACACGCGCCGCAGCGCCCAGCCCGTGTGATCCGGGCCGAGACTGAAGAGGAAGGTCGCGCGCGCACTGAAACGGTCGAAGATGCGCGCGAGGTTCGGCACGCCTTCGCGCGTGCCGCGCAGCGTGTCGACGTCGATCTTGAGGACGATACGAGCCAAGCGAGCGTCCCGATCAGCCTTGCTGTTCGACGAGCGCGCGCGCGTCGGCGACGTGGCCGCGATACGCTTCGAAGATGTTGCGCAGTGCGTCGTCGAACGTCGCTTGCGGCGCCCAGCTGAGTTCCTGCATCGTGTTCTCGATCTTCGGCACGCGGTTCTGCACGTCTTGGTAGCCGTTGCCGTAGTAGGCGCCGGACGTCGTCTCGACGAGCTTCACCTGCTTGGCCGAATCGGCGTACTCCGGGAATTCGGCCGCCAGCTCGAGCATCTTGTGCGCGAGTTCGCGAACCGAGAAATTGTTCTTCGGATTCCCGATGTTGTAGATCTTGCCCGACGCGACGCCGTCCTTGTTCTCGATGATCTTCATCAGCGCGCTGATGCCATCCCCGATGTCGGTGAACGCGCGCTTCTGCGAGCCGCCGTCGACGAGGCTGATGTTCTCGCCGCGCACGATGTGGCCGAGGAACTGCGTGACCACGCGCGAGCTGCCTTCCTTCGGCGTGTAGATCGAGTCGAGGCCCGGGCCGATCCAGTTGAACGGGCGGAACAGCGTGAAGTTCAGGCCTTCCATCCCGTAACCCCAGATCACGCGGTCCATCAGCTGCTTCGAGCACGCGTAGATCCAGCGCGGCTTGTTGATCGGGCCGTAGGTGAGGGCCGACGCATCCGGGTCGAACTGCTCGTCCGAGCACATGCCGTAGACCTCGGAGGTCGACGGGAACACGAGGTGCTTGCCGTACTTGACGGCGGAACGCACGATCGGCAGGTTCGCCTCGAAGTCGAGTTCGAACACGCGCAGCGGCTGCTGGACGTAGGTGGCGGGCGTCGCGATCGCGACGAGCGGCAGGATCACGTCGCACTTCTTCACGTGATACTCGACCCACTCCTTGTTGATCGTGATGTCGCCTTCGAAGAAATGCATCCGCTCGTGGTTGACGAGGTCACCCAGTCGATCGGTCTGCATGTCCATGCCGAACACTTCCCAATCGGTGGTTTCAAGAATGCGCTTGGACAGGTGATGGCCGATGAAGCCGTTCACACCCAGGATCAGGACTTTTTTTGCTTTCATGAATGACGGGAAGAATGAATGAACTGCGCGAATTCCGCGGGCGTCACGACGGTTTCGCTGCCGTCGCGCTGCTGCCACAGCTCGAGAATGGATAGGGCGCGGCTGTCGCCGCAGACGCCGAATAGCGCATTATCGCTTACGTGCAGGCCGGGCGGCAAATCCGCGGCGGCGGCCGCCGCCGCGCTGCCGGGTGCCGCGAGGCGCGCGCGCGCGATCACGAAACGCGTGCCGTCGACGTCCGTGAACGCGCCCGGATACGGGGGCGCGACCGCGCGTACCAGGTTATAGACCTGCGCGGCCGGCTTCGACCAGTCGACGCGGCCATCCTCGGGCTTGCGCCCGCCGTAGTAGCTGCCGGTGGCGAGATCGTTCGGCAGGCGCGGCGCCTCGCCTGCGAGCAGTGCGGGCAGTACGCGCCAGAGCGTCTGTTCGGCGGCAACCGTGACCTTGTCGAACACCTGCGTGGCCGTGTCGTCCGGCAGGATCGGCACCGCGGTTTGTCCGATGATTGCACCCGCGTCGGGCTTGGCGGCCATCTCGTGCAGCGTCGCGCCGGTTTCGGTTTCGCCGTTCAGCACCGCCCAGTTGGTCGGTACCCGACCCCGGTATTTCGGCAGCATCGAACCATGCATGTTGTACGCGCCGCGCGGTGCGATCGCGAGCAGGTCCACCGGCAGCATGTGCCGGTAATAGAACGAGAAGATGAAGTCGGGCTGCGCGTCGGATACCGCGCGGCGCAGCGCCGGATCGGCGGGATCGGCCGGCGTGACGACCGGAATTCCGTGCTCGGCCGCGACGGACGCGACACTGCCGAACCAGATGTTCTCGTTCGGGTTGTCCTCGTGCGTGACGACGAGTGCGACGTCGACACCGCGCGCGAGCAGCACCTGCAGGCACCGCACACCGACGTTGTGATAGGCGAAGACGACTGCGCGTGGCTTCATTGCGTGGCCCCCGAGCGGTTTGCGCCGGCCGGCACCGCCGGCACGCCGTCGTGCTGTTCGAGCACGGCCTGGATCAGGTAGCGCGGCCGCGCGCGCACCTGCTGGTAGATGCGGCCGACGTATTCGCCGAGCAGGCCGAGCGCGAAGATGATCACGCCGAGCAGGAAGAACGTGATGGCGAACAGCGTGAACACGCCTTGCACTTCCGCGCCGACGATGAAGCGGCGCACGAGCAGCAGCACGAACAGCGCGGCGGAGCCGATCGACAGGATCACGCCGATGAACGACAGCCACTGCAGCGGCACGACCGAGAAGCCCGTCACGAGGTCGAAGTTCAGCCGGATCAGGCTGTACAGCGAGTACTTCGACTCGCCGGCGAAGCGCTCCTCGTGCGCGACCTCGATCTCGGTCGGGTTCTGCGCGAACGTATACGCGAGTGCGGGGATGAACGTGTTGACTTCGCCGCACACGTTGATCGTGTCGATGATGCGGCGGCTGTACGCGCGCAGCATGCAGCCCTGGTCGGTCATCTTGATGCGCGTGATGCGCTCGCGCAGACGGTTCATCATCTGCGACGCCTTGCGCCGCCACAGGCTGTCCTGGCGCTGCTTGCGGATCGAGCCGACGTAGTCGTAGCCCTCGCGCATCTTCGTGATCAGCTTGCCGATTTCCTCGGGCGGGTTCTGCAGGTCGGCATCGAGCGTGATGACGATCTCGCCGCGCGATTGCGCGAAACCGGCGAGGATCGCCATGTGCTGGCCGTAGTTGCCGTTGAGCAGCACGATGCGCGTCGTGTCGGGCCGTACGTGGAACTGATCGGCGAGCATCGCGGCCGAGCGGTCGCGGCTGCCGTCGTTGATCAGGATCACTTCGTACGACGTGTCGAGTGCGTCGAGTGCCGGATACAGCCGCGCGAACAGCGCAGCGAGGCCGTCTTCCTCGTTGTACACGGGGATGATGACCGATACTTCGGGCTGCCCGGCGACCGGATGCCCGGCGCGTGCTTCAAGGTGACTCATGTACGCTTATTTTCCGTATTGTTCGCAAATCTGGTTGATGGCGTCGACCACGCGACGCACGTCGCCTTCCGTCATCTGTGTGAAGAGCGGCAGCGTGACGGTCGACGCGCCGTACCGTTCGGCGTGGGGGAACATGCCCTCCTTGAAGCCGCGCGCACGGTACAGCGTGAAAAGATGGATCGCCGGGTAGTGGATGCCGGTGCCGATGCCGCGTTCCTTCAGCTGCGCCATGAACTCGGCGCGCGAGATCGTCAGCCGTTCGAGCGGCAGCGTGATCAGGAACATGTGCCAGTTGCCGTTCTCGAATTCGGCGATCGGCAGGCCGACGCCGAGCTTCACGGCCGCACTGCCGTCGAACGCGGCGAAATACGCGCGCGCGAGCGCGCGGCGCTGCGCGGTGAAGCGCTCGAGGTGGGGCAACTGGCCGAGGCCGACGCGCGCGGCGACGTCGGTCAGGTTGTACTTGCCGCCGAGCACGTCGCAGTCCATCCCGTCGAAGCCGGTGCGCGTGATGCCCTGCAGCCGGTATTTCTGCGCGAGCGTCGCTTCTTCCTCGTTGTTCAGCACGAGGGCGCCGCCTTCGATCGTCGTCAGGTTCTTGTTCGCGTGGAAGCTGAACGACACGATGTCGCCGATCGCGCCGATGCGCTTGCCGTTCCACGTCGAGCCGAACGCCTGCGCCGCATCCTCGATCACGCGCAGCTTGTGCGCGCGCGCGATCGCGTACAGGCGGTCCATGTCGACCGGCAGGCCGGACAGGAACACGGGGATGATCGCCTTCGTGCGCGGCGTGATCGCCTGCTCGAGCTTGTCGAGGTCGATGTTGCGCGTGACGGGATCGATGTCGGCGAACACGGGCGTCGCGCCGGTTTCGATGATCACGTTGCTGGTCGAGACCCACGACGCCGGCGTCGTGATCACCTCGTCGCCGGCACCGACGCCCGCGATGCGCAGGCCGATCTCGAGCGTGCAGGTGCCCGAGTTGAACGCGCGGACGGGACGGCCGCCGCAGTATTCGGACAGCGCCGCTTCGAATTTCTGGCTCTGCGGGCCGGTGGTGATCCAGCCCGAGCGCAGCACTTCGACGACGCCCTGGATGGTTTCCTCATCGATCTCGGGGCGGGTGAACGGCAGAAACGGAGCGGTAGTCTGGCTCATGTACGCTTTGGCCTGTAATGGCGTGTAATAAAAGGGTCGGGCGGTCCCGGCCGAAACCGGCATTAGACACCGGTTGGCGGAATCGCACCGTGATTTTTTGTAGGCGGGCGCTTAACGCGGCGGGGCCTGCTCAGCTTCGCGCGAGCACCAGTACGCCGATCAGAATGATGCCGATGCCGATGAGCCGCTGGACCGACAGCACTTCGCCGAACAGGTACCAGGCCGCGAATGCGTTGACGACGTAGCCGAGCGACAGCATCGGGTACGCGATCGACACGTCGACCCGCGACAGCCCGAGGATCCAGACCACGACGCTCAGCACGTAGCAGCCGAGGCCGCCGATGATCGGCAATTGGGTCGCGATCTTCAGGCCGACCGGGATGATGTTCGCACGGCTGAATTCGAAGTGTCCAACAGCGTTGACGCCGGCTTTCAGCAGAAGTTGCGCACAGGCGTTGAGCATCACGCCGGTGATGATGCAGACGAACGAAACGGGATTCATGCGGCAGGCGTCCTTACGATTGCGGTTTCTCGACGATCACGCGGCGGTTGTCGCGCGCAATCACGCGCATCGGCACGCCTTGCTTGACCAGGGTGTCGTACTGGCCGGGCGGCATGATCGCGAGCGCATGGGTTTCCTGTTTCCAGCGCGTGATCCACTCGTCGACGGTCGGAACCCACTTGTTCGGCTCCATCGAGATCCCGAACGCGAGCTCGTCCTGGCGCTGGACCATGATCGTCGTGTGGCCCATATAGAACGGGAACGTGTGATCGAGCATCTCGATCGAGTAGAACGGCGTGTCGGCCGGCAGCTTCGCGAGTTCGGCGCGTACCGCGGGCGCGAGCAGCGCGCCCGAGCTGTAGCGGCCGAATTCGTCGTGGCCGGTGCCGCCGATCGTGCCGAACGCGAACCAGGCGGCGCCGAACACGGCGAGCGCGGCAGCCACACTCGCGCGACGGTTCAGCCATGCGGCCGCGAGCGTCAGGGCGGCCGCGACCGCGAGGCCTGCGTACAGCCACATCTGGAACGCGCGGTACAGCGCGTTCGGCGTGCGGGCATCGCCCAGGTACGCGAGGGCGATGATCCCGAATGCCGCGACGACGAGGAACACGAGGTAGCCGAGCAGGTGGCGGCGGAACCGGTCGGCGCTCATCAGCGGCAGGTACGCGCCGATGATCAGCGCGAGCGCCGGCGCGACCGGCAGCACGTACGAAATCAGTTTCGAATGCGACGCGCTGAAGAACAGGAAGATGAATGCGCTCCAGATCATCAGCACGAGCATCGGCGAGAAGCCGTTCGGCTGGCGCGGCATCCGCAGCGCATGGCGGATGCTCTGCCACGCGACCGACAGCCACGGCAGGAAGCCGACCAGCAGCACGGGCACGAAGTAGTAGAGCGGGCCCGGGCGGTTCTGTTCCGGGGTCAGATACCGGCGGAACTGCTGGACGATGAAGAAGAAGTTGAAGAATTCGGGGTTGCGCTGCTGGACGAGCACGAACCACGGCGTGACGATCGCGAAGAAGATCACGAGGCCGCTTACCAGGTACAGGCGCTTCCACAGCGCCCAGTCGCGCGCGATCAGCGTATAGAGCACGAGCACGGCGCCGGGCAGGATCAGGCCGACGAGGCCCTTCGACAGCACGGCGAACGCCATCGCGGCCCAGCATGCCCACATCCAGCCGCGCGCCGCGGCCGGGCGCAGCCCGGGCCGCTGCGCGAGCAGCAGCGAGCACAGCGACAGCGCCATCCAGAACGCGAGCCCCATGTCGAGCGCGTTGAAGTGGCCCATCAGGTTCCAGTACGGCGACGACGCGAGCACGACGGCGGCGAGGAAGCCCGACAGCGGGTTGAACAGGCGCGCGCCGGTGAAGCCGACCAGCAAGATGCCGGCGAAGCTGGCGACAGCCGTGTAGAGGCGGGCCTGCCATTCGCCGATGCCGAACCACGCGAACGTGAGCGCGTTCATCCAGGTCTGCAGCGGCGGCTTCTCGAAGTACTTGTAGCCGTTGTAGCGCGGCGTGATCCAGTCGCCGGTGACGAACATCTCGCGCGCCATTTCCGCGTAGCGGCCCTCGTCGCTCGGGATCAGGTGGCGCAGCCCGAGCGGCGCGAACCAGACGATCGCGAGCGCGATGACGAGGAGGACGAGCGTGATGCGATTGAGCGGTAGCCTCGACGGCGTATCGTTCATGGATTTTCAGCCTGTTGGTTATTGTGACGGGCCGCCGGCGGGTTGCGCCGGGGGCGGGCGGCCTGGTCGGGCCGATCCGGAGGATCGACCCGCTGCGCCGGCCCGAGTTTTACCGCATCGGGGATTAACGTTCAATTAAGAGCGCGGCGGCGACTTTGCGGCCTTCGGCCATCAGGATGTTGTAGGTGCGGCAGGCGGCCTGGAAATCCATCGTCTCGACGCCGATCCGCTTCGCGGTGAGCGCCGCGACGAGCCGCGGGTGCGGGAAGCGCAGCCGCGCGCCGCTGCCGAAGATCACGAGTTCGGGCGTCGGGTCGAGCAGCATCGCGAAATGCTCGGGCGCGAGCGCGTCGAACGACGACACGGGCCATACCTGGACCGGCGCGCCGGGCAGTACGATGACGCTCGTTTCATGGCGTTCGAGATTGACGTCGACATAATCGGGGCCGTAGCCGGTGACGGTGTTGAGCGCGCCGCTCGCGTCCTGGTGCAGTTTCAAATCGGTATTCCGCGGTTCCGTAGGGGAATGTGGTGCAGGGCCACACGGGCCCGGATGGCCGGTTTCGCTTGCCTGAGCACGCGGGGCGCCTGACGGCGCGGCCCCGGCGCGGCTATGGTGCATTGCGAAAGTCGGCCAAAATCCGCTAAATTATAACTTTTTGGTCGCCCCCGGGCGCCACTTGCGTCGCGCGTCGCCACAAGCCGCGCCCGACCGCCCGCTTTTTCCCAGTCTAGACAGCGCGCACAGACCGGCCGCTTTCCAGTTTTGATCCCGTCCCCCCGGCCGCAAGGCCAACCCAGGAACCGTGTCGTCGTGAAACCGATTCAGAAGTCGAACAAGCTGCTCAACGTCTGCTACGACATCCGTGGCCCGGTGCTCGAGCACGCGAAGCGCCTCGAGGAAGAAGGCCACCGCATCATCAAGCTGAACATCGGCAACCTCGCGCCGTTCGGTTTCGACGCGCCGGACGAGATCATCCAGGACATGATCCGCAATTTGCCGACGTCGTCCGGCTATTCGGATTCGAAGGGCGTGTTCTCGGCGCGCAAGGCCGTGATGCACTACACGCAGGAAAAGGGCGTCGTGGGCGTCGGCCTCGACGACATCTACATCGGCAACGGCGCGTCCGAGCTGATCGTGATGGCGACCCAGGCGCTCCTGAACGACGGCGACGAAGTGCTGCTGCCCGCGCCCGACTACCCGCTGTGGACGGCGGCGGTCAGCCTGTCGGGCGGCACGCCGGTGCATTACATCTGCGACGAGCAGAACGCGTGGATGCCCGATCTCGACGACATCCGCCGCAAGATCACGCCGAACACGAAGGCGATCGTCGTGATCAACCCGAACAACCCGACGGGTGCGCTTTATTCAGACGAATTGCTGCTCGAACTGCTCGCGATCGCGCGCCAGCACGGGCTGATCGTGTTTGCCGACGAGGTGTACGACAAGATCGTCTACGACGGCCTCGAGCACACGGCGCTGGGCTCGCTGTCGGAGGATGTGATCACCGTCACGTTCAACAGCCTGTCGAAGAGCTATCGCTCGTGCGGCTACCGCGCGGGCTGGATGGCCGTGTCGGGCCTGGGCGGCGACAACCGCCGGTACGCGAAGGACTACCTCGAGGGGCTCGGCATCCTGTCGTCGATGCGCCTGTGCGCGAACGTGCCCGGGCAGTTCGCGATCCAGACGGCGCTCGGCGGCTACCAGAGCATCAACGAGCTGATCGTGCCGAGCGGGCGCCTGTACAAGCAGCGCGAACTCGCGTACGACATGCTCACGTCGATCCCGGGCGTGACCTGCGTGAAGCCGCAGGCCGCGCTGTACATGTTCCCGCGCCTCGACCCGAAGCTTTATCCGATCCAGAACGACCAGCAGTTCATTCTCGACCTGCTGCTCGAGGAGCGCGTATTGCTCGTGCAGGGCACGGGCTTCAACTGGACGACGCCGGACCACTTCCGCGTGGTCTTCCTGCCGAACCTCGACGATCTGACCGATTCGATCAACCGGATCGCACGCTTCCTCGACGGCTATCGCAAGCGCCATACGGTGTAAGCGGCAGCCCGGACGAAACCTATTCTTTTTACTCATCGATCACACGCAGCATGGAACCGATCAAAGTTGGCCTGTTGGGCTTCGGCACGGTAGGCAGCGGCACCTTCACGGTGCTGGGCCGCAACCAGGAAGAAATCAAGCGACGCGCGGGGCGCGGCATCGAGGTGACGCGCATTGCGGTGCGCAACCCGGCCAAGGCGCTGGCTGCGCTCGGCGGCGACGCCGGCGCCGCGCAGATCACCGACGATTTCAACGCAGTCGTCGATGATCCGTCGATCGCAATCGTCGCCGAGATGATCGGCGGCACGGGTATCGCGCGCGAGCTCGTGCTGCGCGCGATCGCGAACGGCAAGCATGTCGTGACGGCCAACAAGGCGCTGCTCGCGGTGCACGGCACCGAGATCTTCGAGGCCGCGCGCGCGAAGGGCGTGATGGTCGCGTTCGAAGCGGCCGTCGCCGGTGGCATCCCGATCATCAAGGCGCTGCGCGAAGGCCTGACCGCGAACCGCATCCAGTACATCGCGGGCATCATCAACGGCACGACCAACTACATCCTGTCGGAAATGCGCGACCGCGGGCTCGACTTCGCGACCGCGCTGAAGGCCGCGCAGGAGCTCGGCTACGCGGAAGCCGATCCGACCTTCGACATCGAAGGCGTCGACGCCGCGCACAAGGCGACGATCATGAGCGCGATCGCGTTCGGCGTGCCGGTGCAGTTCGACCGCGCGTACGTCGAGGGCATCAGCAAGCTCGACGCGACCGACATCCGCTACGCGGAAGAGCTCGGCTACCGGATCAAGCTGCTCGGCATCACGCGCCGTGCCGAAAAGGGCATCGAGCTGCGTGTGCACCCGACGCTGATCCCGGAGAAGCGCCTGCTCGCGAACGTCGAGGGTGCAATGAACGCGGTCGTCGTGCACGGCGACGCGGTCGGCACGACGCTGTACTACGGCAAGGGCGCGGGCGCGGAGCCGACCGCATCGGCCGTGGTCGCGGATCTCGTCGACGTCACGCGCCTGCACACGGCGGACCCCGAGCACCGCGTGCCGCATCTCGCGTTCCAGCCCGACAGCCTGTCGAACACGCCGATCCTGCCGATCGAGGAAGTGACGAGCGGCTATTACCTGCGCCTGCGCGTCGCCGACCAGACGGGCGTGCTGGCCGACATCACGCGCATCCTTGCTGCGTCGGGCATCTCGATCGACGCGCTGCTGCAGAAGGAATCGGAGCAGGTCGACGACGCGAACGGCGAAACCGACATCATCCTGATCACGCACGTCACGCTCGAGAAGAACGTGAATGCGGCGATCGCGCAAATCGAGAGCCTCGAGACGGTGGTATCGAAGGTGACGAAGCTGCGCATGGAAGCGCTGAACTGAGCTGAGGACGACATGAACTACATCTCCACGCGCGGCGCCGGCATCGGCGAGCGCCACACGTTCTCCGACATCCTGCTCGGCGGTCTCGCGAAGGACGGCGGGCTCTACCTGCCGACCGAGTATCCGCAGGTGTCCGCCGACGAGCTCGCACGCTGGCGCACGCTGTCGTACGCGGATCTCGCGTTCGAGATCCTGTCGAAGTTCTGCGACGACGTGCCGGCCGACGACCTGCGCGCGATCACGCGCCGCACGTACACGGCCGACGTGTACAGCAACACGCGCCACGGCGAGAATGCAGCCGACATCACGCCGCTGAAGACGCTCGGTACCGAAAACGGCGCGCCGATCTCGCTGCTCGAACTGTCGAACGGCCCGACGCTCGCGTTCAAGGACATGGCGATGCAGCTGCTCGGCAACCTGTTCGAGTACACGCTCGCGAAGCACGGGCAAACGCTGAATATTCTCGGCGCGACGTCCGGCGACACCGGCAGCGCGGCCGAATACGCGATGCGCGGCAAGGCCGGCGTGCGCGTGTTCATGCTGTCGCCGCACAAGAAGATGAGCGCGTTCCAGACGGCGCAGATGTTCAGCCTGCAGGATCCGAACATCTTCAACCTCGCGGTCGAAGGCGTGTTCGACGATTGCCAGGACATCGTCAAAGCCGTGTCGAACGATCACGCGTTCAAGGCGCAGCAGAAGATCGGCACGGTCAACTCGATCAACTGGGCGCGCGTCGTCGCGCAGGTCGTGTACTACTTCAAGGGTTACTTCGCGGCGACCCAATCCAATGACGAGCGCGTGTCGTTCACGGTGCCGTCGGGCAACTTCGGCAACGTCTGCGCGGGCCACATCGCGCGGATGATGGGGCTGCCGATCGCGAAGCTGGTGGTCGCGACCAACGAGAACGACGTGCTCGACGAGTTCTTCCGCACCGGCGCATACCGCGTGCGCAGCGCAGAGAACACCTATCACACGAGCAGCCCGAGCATGGACATCTCGAAGGCATCGAACTTCGAGCGCTTCGTGTTCGACCTGCTCGGCCGCGATCCGGCGCGCGTGATGCAGCTGTTCCGCGACGTCGAGGAGAAGGGCGGCTTCGATCTCGCGGCGAGCGGCGATTTCGCGCGCGTCGCCGAGTTCGGCTTCGTGTCGGGCCGCAGCAGCCACATCGACCGCATCGCGACGATCCGCGACGTGTTCTCGCGCTACGACACGATGATCGATACGCACACGGCCGACGGCGTGAAGGTCGCGCGCGAGCATCTCGACGCAGGCGTGCCGATGGTCGTGCTCGAGACGGCGCAGCCGATCAAGTTCGGCGAGACGATCCGTGAAGCGCTCGATCGCGAAGCCGAGCGTCCGGCTGCATTCGACGGGCTCGAGGCGCTGCCGCAGCGCTTCGAGGTCGTGAAGGCCGACGCGCAGCAGGTGAAGGACTTCATCGCTACTCATACGGGCGCATGACGCACGGCCGGGCCGCGGGCCCGGCTGCGCAGGACGGCCGGAATGCCGATTCGTCGAACGGATCGGGGTTCCGGCCGTTTCGTTTGGTCACTGCCGCGCGATTGCCGCCGTACCGCGCGCGAAACAAGTGCCAGACCCGCGCCTTCGCGCGAATCACAGTTTCCGCATGTCCGCCATATCGCGCGCCCGCGCGACGGCGTCGCTACAATGACGTATTGCATCCCACGATCCCCGATTCCATCGATGTCGAACCCGAATCCCGCGGCGCCGCGCGCGCCGATGCTGTCGACCGCCGAGGCGCTCGTCGCACTGCTCGAGGCCGCGAAGCCGTTGCCCGGCACCGAAACCGTCGCTACGCTCGACGCGCTCGGCCGCGTGCTGGCGGCCGACGTGAGCTCGCCGCTCGACGTGCCGCCGATGCATACGAGTGCGATGGACGGCTATGCAGTGCGCGTCGCCGACCTGCTGCATGGCGATCGGCGCCTGCCGGTGTCGCAGCGTATTCCGGCCGGGCATCCGGCCGCGCCGCTCGCAGCCGGCACGGCCGCACGGATCTTCACCGGCGCGACGGTGCCGCCCGGCGCCGACGCCGTCGTGATGCAGGAGCAGGCGTCGGCCGACGGCGATGCGGTCGAGATCCTGCACACGCCGAAGGCCGGCGAATGGATCACCGCGCAGGGCGCGGATATCCGGCAGGGCTCGGTGATCCTGCCGGCCGGTACGCGGCTCACGCCGCAGGCGCTCGGCCTGGCCGCATCGGTCGGCTGTGCGCAGTTGCCGGTCGCGCGGCGGATTCGCGTCGCGGTGTTCTTCACCGGCGACGAGCTGACGATGCCGGGCGAGCCGCTGAAGCCCGGCGCGATCTACAACTCGAACCGCTTCACGCTGCGCGGGCTGCTGGAGCGGCTCGGCTGCCACGTGACCGACTACGGGATCGTGCCCGATTCGCTCGCCGCGACGCGCGACACGCTGCGCGAGGCCGCACGCGATCACGATGTGATCCTGACGAGCGGCGGCGTGTCGGTCGGCGATGAGGATCACGTGAAGCCGGCCGTCGAGGCCGAAGGGCGGCTCGCGCTGTGGCAGATCGCGATGAAGCCCGGCAAGCCGCTTGCATACGGCGCGGTGCGCCGCGGCGATGAACGCCCCGATGCGCATTTCATCGGGTTGCCCGGCAACCCGGTGTCGAGCTTCGTCACGTTCCTGCTGTTCGTGCGGCCGTTCCTGCTGCGCCTGTCCGGCGTGCGTGACGTTGCGCCGCGCGCGCTGTCGCTGCGCGCCGACTTCTCGCAGAGCAAGGGCGACCGGCGCAACGAATTCCTGCGTGCGCGCGTGAACGCGGCGGGCGGCCTCGACCTGTTCCCGAACCAGAGCTCGGCGGTGCTGACGTCGACGGTGTGGGGCGATGGCCTGATCGACAATCCGCCGCAGCACGCGATCAGCGCCGGCGAGACCGTGCGTTTCATTCCGTTTTCCGAACTGCTGTCGTAACCCGGCGGCTTCCCGAACCATGAAGATTCAGCTGAAATTTTTTGCAAGCGTGCGCGAGGCACTGGGTGTTGCCGACGAACAGGCCGACGTGCCGGACAGCGTCACGACCGTGGGCGACGTGCGCGCGTGGCTGCGCGTGCGCGGCGGTGCGTGGGCCGAGACGCTCGCGGAAGGGCGCGCCCTGCGCATGGCGTGCAATCACGAGATGACCGATCCCGACACGCGGCTCACCGAGGGCTGCGAAGTCGCGTTCTTTCCGCCGGTGACGGGCGGTTGAGGCACCGGCGATGGCAACGGTACGAATCCAGACGGACGACTTCGATCTGAACGCCGAAGTCGCGGCATTGCGCGCGCGCAACCCGAAGATCGGCGCGGTCGCGTGCTTCGTCGGCACGGTGCGCGACCTGAACGAAGGCGATTCGGTGGCCGCGATGGAGCTCGAGCACTATCCGGGGATGACCGAGAAGGCGCTCGAGAAGATCGCCGCCGAGGCCGGCCGGCGCTGGCCGGGCACCGACGTCGCGATCGTGCATCGCGTCGGCAGGCTTTTGCCGCTCGACCAGATCGTGATGGTCGCAACGGTTGCGTCGCACCGCGGCGATGCGTTCGCGTCGTGCGAGTTCGTGATGGACTACCTGAAGACCGAAGCGCCGTTCTGGAAGAAGGAAACCACGCCGGATGGCGAGCGCTGGGTCGATGCGCGCAGCACCGACGATGCCGCGCTCGCGCGCTGGGGCATCGAATCGGGCAACACGCGGCGCTGAGCGTGGCGCCTGCGTCGTGCGGCGAGATGCCACATGCGCGCAAGGGTCGCGCGTGGCGGCTACCCGTTACGCGTCCGGGTCGGTGCTGCGCCCGATGATCTTCGTCGGAAACGGCTCGCCGCGGGCACGCGACGGCAACGCGTGCGGATCGTCGCCCGCGTCGCGACGGCGCGGCGCGATCGCGTCGAGCAGCGCCTGCTGCTCGGGCGGAATCTGGTAGTCCCAGCCGAACCGGCTCAACTGCAGGCTCTGCGCGATCCGCAGTGCGGGTTCCATGAAGCGGATCGCCGCGGGCGGCGCGTAGCGCGTCTCGACGGTCTTCAGGAACAGCGACAGCCAGCGGCTGAAATGGGCCGGCTCGATCCCGTCGAGCGGCTGGTGCGCCTGCTGCACGTTGCCGCGATAGCCCTTGGTGCCGAGCACGAGGCTCGACCAGAACGTGACCATCTTCGGCAGGTGGTCGTCCCAGCGACCGGCCAGCTTCGCGTCGAACACGGGCCCGAGCAGCGGATCGGCGCGTACGCGGTCGTAGAACGCGTAGACGAGATCGCGAATGTTCTCTTCGGTCGGCTCGGTGTCGCGAGGGCGGGCCGGTGCGGTATCGGGCGAGGCGGGCAGGACGGTCATGGCAAAAGGGCCGGGAGAGAGGGGCAACGACGGGGTGGCGGCGCGGGCATCGTGGAGGACGCCGGCCGGATTTTGACGCAAAATAGCGTCCAACACCCCCTGAAAAACGTGTAGATGTCATGAATCTTATTGCGCGCGCGCCGTCCCGGCAACCCGGGGCCGCGGAACAGGGCCGCTAGTCGGCCCCGTGCGCATCCCGATCGGCCCGGCTCACGTAATCGGGGCATGATCGATCTTTTCCGTATTCGCCCATGAGACTCACCGACTACACCGACTATTCGCTTCGCGTGATGCTGTACCTTGCCGTGCGCGGCGATGGACTCGCGACGATCCAGGAGATCTCGGATGCCTACGGCATCTCGAAGAACCATCTGATGAAAGTCGTGCAGCAGCTCGGCGAGCTCGGATGGGTCGACACCGTTCGCGGCCGCAACGGCGGGCTGCGGCTGTTCCCCGAATCGCTGCAACTGACCGTCGGCCAGGTCGTGCGCGCGACCGAGAACGATTTCGCGCTGGTCGGCTGCTTCGCGGCCGAGGGCGAGTCGCGTGGCTGCGTGATCGAGCCGCAGTGCCGCCTGAAGGGTGTGCTGGCGGCCGCGCGCGATGCTTTCTTCGCCGAACTCGACCGTCACACGCTCGGCGAGCTGGTCGAACACGCTGAGCCGCTCGTCGCATTGCTCGGCATCCGTCCGGCCGTGCGCGTGCGTGTCGTGACGGAAGAAGCGGCCGCATCCGTCGAGCCGCCGTCGACGGCGGGCTGACAAGCACGCGCCGCGCGTTGCGATCCGGCCGTGGCCTGTCCCAGGGCCGCGTCAGGGACATCCATCGATTTTTGCGCTGAATCAACCCGAATTTCGCTTGAAAGCCGCATAACCATCCTCATCTTGGTGTTAATCGAAAATTGGAGGTCTCGACTAAATGAGAATCGACAAGCTCACCACCAAGTTCCAGGAAGCACTCGCGGACGCGCAAAGCCTCGCGGCAGGCCGCGACAATCAATACATCGAACCCGTTCACGTTCTCGCGGCGCTGGTCGCGCAGCAGGACGGCTCCGCCCGCTCGCTGATGTCGCGCGCGGGCGTTCACATTCAGGCGCTGCAAGGCGCGCTGAACGAGGCCATCTCGCGCCTGCCGCAAGTGACGGGCACGGGCGGCGACATCCAGATCGGCCGTGAACTGGCCGGGCTGCTGAACCAGGCCGACAAGGAAGCGCAGAAGCTCAACGACACGTTCATCGCGAGCGAGATGTTCCTGCTCGCCGTGTCCGACGACAAGGGCGACGCCGGCAAACTCGCGCGCCAGCACGGCCTCACGCGCAAGGCGCTGGAAGCCGCGATCGCCGCAGTGCGCGGCGGCTCGCAGGTGCACAGCCAGGACGCGGAAAGCCAGCGCGAGGCACTGAAGAAATACACGGTCGACCTGACCGAGCGCGCCCGTGCGGGCAAGCTCGATCCGGTGATCGGCCGCGACGACGAAATCCGCCGGTCGATCCAGATCCTGCAGCGCCGCACCAAGAACAACCCGGTGCTGATCGGCGAGCCGGGCGTCGGCAAGACCGCGATCGTCGAAGGGCTCGCGCAGCGGATCGTCAACGGCGAAGTGCCCGAGACGCTGAAGGGCAAGCGCGTGCTGTCGCTCGACATGGCCGCACTGCTCGCAGGCGCGAAATATCGCGGTGAATTCGAGGAGCGCCTGAAGGCGGTACTCAACGACATCGCGAAGGACGAAGGCCAGACGATCGTCTTCATCGACGAAATCCACACGATGGTCGGCGCGGGCAAGGCCGAAGGCGCGATGGATGCGGGCAACATGCTGAAGCCGGCGCTGTCGCGCGGCGAGCTGCATTGCATCGGCGCGACCACGCTC
This sequence comes from Burkholderia sp. AU45251, assembly GCF_030482905.1. Classification (NCBI taxonomy): domain Bacteria; kingdom Pseudomonadati; phylum Pseudomonadota; class Betaproteobacteria; order Burkholderiales; family Burkholderiaceae; genus Burkholderia; species Burkholderia sp. AU45251. Next base: position 21,333 of record NZ_JAUJQH010000030.1, read on the forward strand.
GACGAATACCGCAAGTACATCGAGAAGGATGCCGCGCTCGAGCGTCGCTTCCAGAAGGTGCTCGTCGACGAGCCGAGCGTCGAGGCGACGATCGCGATCCTGCGCGGGCTGCAGGAGAAGTACGAACTGCACCACGGCGTCGACATCACCGACCCGGCGATCGTCGCCGCGGCCGAGCTGTCGCACCGCTACATCACCGACCGCTTCCTGCCCGACAAGGCCATCGACCTGATCGACGAAGCCGCTTCGAAGATCAAGATGGAAATCGATTCGAAGCCCGAAGAGATGGACAAGCTCGACCGTCGTCTGATCCAGCTGAAGATCGAGCGCGAAGCCGTGAAGAAGGAGCAGGATGAAGCGTCGCAGAAGCGCCTGCAGCTGATCGAGGAAGAGATCGACCGCCTCGGCCGCGAATATGCGGACCTCGAGGAGATCTGGACCGCCGAGAAGGCCGCGGTGCAGGGCAGCGCGCAGCTCAAGGAAGAAATCGAGAAGGTGCGTGCGGACATCGCGCGGCTGCAGCGTGACGGCAAGCTGGAGAAGGTTGCCGAGTTGCAGTACGGCAAGCTGCCGCAGCTCGAGGCGCAACTGAAGCAGGTTACGCAGGCCGAAGAGCAGGAGCAGCACAACCCGACGCGTCCGCGTCTGCTGCGCACGCAGGTCGGCGCCGAGGAAATCGCGGAAGTCGTGTCGCGTTCGACCGGGATTCCGGTGTCGCGGATGATGCAGGGCGAGCGCGAGAAGCTGCTGCACATCGAGGAAAAGCTGCATGAGCGCGTGGTCGGCCAGCACGAGGCGATCAGTGCGGTGGCCGATGCGATCCGCCGTTCGCGTGCGGGTCTCGCCGATCCGAACCGTCCGTACGGCTCGTTCCTGTTCCTCGGCCCGACGGGTGTCGGCAAGACCGAGCTGTGCAAGGCGCTGGCGTCGTTCCTGTTCGATTCGGAAGAGCACCTGATCCGCATCGACATGAGCGAGTTCATGGAGAAGCACAGCGTTGCGCGGCTGATCGGCGCGCCGCCGGGCTATGTCGGCTACGAGGAAGGCGGCTACCTGACGGAAGCCGTGCGCCGCAAGCCGTACAGCGTGATCCTGCTCGACGAGATCGAGAAGGCGCATCCGGACGTGTTCAACGTGCTGCTGCAGGTGCTCGACGACGGCCGCATGACGGACGGGCAGGGGCGCACGGTCGACTTCAAGAACACGGTGATCGTGATGACGTCGAACCTCGGCTCGCAGGTGATCCAGGCGATGACGGGTGCGCCGCAGGAAGAGATCAAGGACGCGGTGTGGCTCGAGGTGAAGCAGCATTTCCGCCCCGAGTTCCTGAACCGGATCGACGACGTCGTCGTGTTCCATGCGCTCGACCGCAGCAACATCGAATCGATCGCGAAGATCCAGCTCGCACGCCTGCACGAACGGCTCGCGAAGCTCGACATGGCGCTCGACGTGTCGGAAGCGGCGCTCGAACAGATCGGCAAGGTCGGCTACGATCCGCTGTTCGGTGCGCGTCCGCTGAAGCGCGCGATCCAGCAGGAGATCGAGAATCCGGTCGCGAAGCTCATCCTCGCGGGCCGCTTCGGTCCGAAGGACGTGATTCCGGTCGACGTCCACGACGGCAAGTTCGTGTTCGACCGCGTTGTTCACTGATCGCAGGCCATTGGCCGCCGCCCGGTTCGCACCGGGCGCGCAAAAACAAACACCCCGCCTCAGCGGGGTGTTTGCCTATGGAGCGTCGCAACGACGCGGCGCGTCAGCCCTGCTTGTTGCCGCCGAACATGCCGGCGATCTGCGACAGCGAGCCGAGCACGTTCGACGGGTCGACCTGCGCCTGGCCGTCGGCCGGCACGGCGCCGTCCGGCGTCGCGTGGTTGACGACGTGCGGCAGCACCTGCGCGAGCACGGTCGAGGCCATCGACGGATCGACACCGAACTTGCTCGCGAGCGCGCCGATCGCGTCCGAGCCGAGCACGTTCTGCAGCGCGTCCGGCGAGATCGGCTGGTTCTGGCCGTTGCCGACCCACGAGCCGATGATGTCGCCGGCGCCGCCGGCCTTGAACTTCTCGATCAGGCCGTTCAGGCCGCCCGGCTGGTTGTTGATGAATTCGAGCGCGGTCGTGATCAGCGCGCTTTGCGAGTTGCCGCCGGCCTGGCCGCCGATCAGACCGCCAACGATGTCGAGGAGACCCATGGTTCTTCACCTTTACTGAAAAGGGCGCCACGCAGTGGGCGCCCGTTGAACGAATGCCGCGCGCACGCCGTCGCGCGCGCGGCGCATATCAGGCGCCCGACGCCGCGGCGGCGGAGGCTGCCTTGTCCTTCTTGCTTTTCTTCTTGGAACCCTTCGTCGCTTTCGTCGACGATGCTGCGGCCGGTGCGCTCGCACCAGCATCGGCGGATGCTGCCGCTGCTGCAGCCGCTTTTTCCTTCTTCGTCATGCGCTTGGCCTTGGCCGGCTTCGCCGCCGTATCCGGCGCGCTTGCCGCCGGTGCCGGTGCGGTGGCCGTCGTGCCGGCCGTCGCGGTCGTGGAGGTCGACGCGGTGCCCGCCGACGTCGTGGCCGACGTGGTCGCCGAGGTCGTTGCGGCCGGCTTCGACAGCTTCACGCCCTTCGGCGGCGTCGACGAGCCGCCGATCGTCAGACCGTTTTCTTCGAGATGCCCGACCGACTTCGTGCCGAGGCCCTTGACGCGGTTCGCGAGATCGTCCGCGTCCTTGAACGGGCCGTTCTTGGTGCGTTCGTCGATGATCGCCTTCGACTTCACGGGCCCGAGACCCTTCACGGATTCGAGCGTGGCCTGGTCAGCCGAGTTGACTTCGACGGCCGCGGCGAGGCCTGCGGCGAGCGACAGCGATAGCGCGACGAACAGCATCAGCAGCTTCTTCAGCATGGCAAAGGCTCCCTGGTTCTGACGGATGAATGGCTGTTGCAACGGACGGCGGGGCGAGGCGCGGCCGGGCGTCGCCGTTAAGCATAGGACAAATGCGTGCCCTTTTTAAGACAGGCTGACCGAATCTTGCTGAAGGCTTGCGGCGCTGTAAAGACCGAAGCCCGCGCCGCGCGGCGATTTTGACCATTGTTTACGGTGTCGCCGGGGTGTCGCCGATGATCGTCGCACTGGCTGTTCGACAGGGCTTGACTTAGAGTGAACTCTAACTCCTAACCTTGTTCCTGCCATGTCGAAAACCGTATCCCAACCTTCCTCCGCCGGCCCGCTGACGATCGGTCAGGTCGCCGAAATGACCGGCCTGTCGACGCATACGCTGCGGTACTACGAGCAGGCCGGCCTGCTGCGCGCGATTTCGCGCACGGCGGCCGGGCACCGGCTCTATGCACCGGCCGACCTTGACTGGCTGGCCTTCGTGATGCGCCTGAAGGCGACCGGCATGCCGATCGCGCAGATGCAGGCATTCGCGACGCTGCGCGCGCAAGGCGAGCCGACCTTCGGCGCGCGGCGCGACCTGCTGGTCACGCATCGCGACGCGGTGCGCGCGCATATCGCGGAGCTGCAGGCGAGCCTCGAGGTCATCAGCGACAAGATCGCTTACTACGAGGCACAGGAGCGGGATGCGGCGCGACGGGCGAAACCTTCTCACTCTCCCTCGGAACAGGACGGACGCAATGGAACGACTCGTTGAAGACCGCTACACGCGCGGCTGGAACAAACTGAAGGAAATCGACGGCGAAGTGGGCGAGCGCGTGATCTCGGCGCTCGCGCCGATCGCGCCGGACTTCGGGCGGCTGCTGGTCGAATTCGGTTTCGGCGACATCTACAGCCGGCCGCAGCTCGACCTGAAAGCGCGCGAAATTGCGACGATCGCGGCGCTGGCCGCGCTCGGCAACGCGCAGCCGCAACTCAAAGTGCATATCGAGGCTGCGCTGAACGTCGGCTGCACGCGCGACGAGATTGTCGAGGTGTTCATGCAGATGGCCGTCTATGCGGGTTTTCCGGCCGCGCTCAACGCGCTGTTCGCCGCGCACGAGGTGTTCGTGCGGCGCGACGAAGCCGAAGCGGCCAGCAAGTCGGGTGACACCGCGAACGCGCGTGAAGCGGCGGCGCATGCGTCATGAGTGGTAGACGCGCCGGCGGCGCGTCACGCGCGGTGCGGCGCGACGATCCGGTGTTTCGCGATACGCCGGTACAGCGTCGCGCGCGAGATGCCGAGTGCCTGCGCGGCCGCGTCGGGCCGCCAGCGGTGCGCGGTGAGCGCCGCGACGATACGGCCGCGTTCGTCGTCGGGCAGCGTGCCGGGCGCCATGCCACCGAGTTGCGCGGCGATATCGGCCGGCAGGTCATGCCGCGTGACGCGCGCGGCGTCGCACACCGCGCACGCATAGCGCAGCACGTTGCGCAACTGCCGCACGTTGCCGGGCCACGGGTACGCGGCAAGCTGTTCGGCGAGCGTTGCATCGAGCGTCAGCACGTGGCCGGTGGCCTGCGCCTCCTCGGCGAACACGGCGGCAATCACGTCGCGCACGTCGGCGCGCTCGCGCAGCGGCGGCAGTTCGAACGTCGCGCCGCTCAGCCGGTAGTACAGATCCTCGCGGAACGTGCCGTCGGCCACCATCTGCGCGAGATCGCGGTGCGTCGCGCAAATCACGTCGAGATCGACGCGTACGGGCGTATCGCTGCCTAGCGGCACGACTTCGCCGTCGGCGAGCACGCGCAGCAGGCGCGTCTGCAGCGCGAGCGGCATGTCGCCGATTTCGTCGAGGAACAGTGTGCCGCCGTCGGCGAGTGCGATCTTGCCGCGCGCGCCGTGCTTGCGCGCCCCGGTGAACGCGCCGGCCGCATAGCCGAACAATTCGCTCTCGATCAGCGCTTCCGGCAGCGCGCCGCAGTTGACCGCGACGAACGGCCGCGCGCGCCGCGCACCGGCGTCGTGGATCGCGCGCGCGAACACTTCCTTCCCTGCACCGGTTTCGCCGAGCACGAGAATCGGCAGCCGCTTGCTCGCGACCCGCAGTGCGAGTTCGGCTTGCTGCGCGATATGCGAGTCGCTGCTGTTCAGGAACGGCGTCAGCGCGCCGACGTGGCGTTGCGCGGTGCCCGGGCGGCGCGTGGCCGTGCCGGGTTCGCGGCCGATGCGCCGTAGCGGCGCACGCAGCCGCGCATAGAGCGGCGCGCCGGTCGCGCGCAGCCGCAGCGCGACGATGGTATCGAGCCGCGCGGCATCGCGCAGCGGCATCTCGGTTGCGTCGAAGATCTCGTCGATATGGCGCGGTTCGCGCAGTGCCGGCAGCGCGTCGCGCGCCTGCCGGTTCGCGGCGACGATATTGCCGCATTCGTCGAACGCGATCAGCCACTCGGGTTGCGCTTCGACGTAGTGACGATTCGGATGCCCGAACAGGATCCAGTGCTGCGCGGTGCTGTGCACGAAGTAGCCGTCCTCGATCAGTGCCGCGCTCTGCCGTACGAGCTGATAGACGAGACGCTGGCTGTCGCGGCCGTCGGGCGAATGAACGGCCGACGCGTCGAGCACGCCGATCAGTTCGCCGCACGGCGAGAAGATCGGCGCCGCGCTGCAGGTGAGCGTCGTGAACGCCGCGCGAAAATGATCGGTCTTGTGCACGGTGATCGGCGCGAGATCGGTCAGCACGTTCGCGACACCGCAGGTGCCTTCCTCGCTTTCCGACCAGCACGAGCCGATGTGCAGCCCCGCGTGGCGGAAGTCGTTGCGGCGCTCACGGTCGATCCGGTAGTCGATCGTCACGCCGTGCGCATCGGTCAGCATCACGCAGTAGTCGGCGACGCGAATCATGTCGTGCAGCCGCGTCAGGCACTGGCCCGACGCGCGCAGGAAGGCTTCCTCCTTGTCGCGCACTTCGCGCAGCTCGGCCGCGGTCAGCACGCGCGGGCCGATCGACGAAGCGGGGTCGAGACGGTAGCGCTCCAGCGATCGTTGCCACGACGACACGAGGCGCGTGGAATCGGCCGGCGCGGGCAGGCGTCCGGCGAGCGCGCCGAGCACACGGTCGGCGTGCTGGGCCTGGGGGACGGCGTAGGGCATGGTCGGCTCCGGTTCCGTACGGCGGGGAATGCGATGTTCTTGTAGCACATCCCGCTCGGCGGATCACATTGCATCGCAGCACGCAGCGGGCGTGAGACGTTCGTCTCACCGGTATCGCGGGCTGTCTCGTGTCGTTGAGACGCGCTCATCTGCGACACGTGGCGGTCGTCGGGCATGACGCGGCATGCGCGGCGCCGCGATATGGCGGGGCTTGCGGGCGGAACGGTGCGCTTGCACTGGCGCCGCGGTGGTCGTTTGGTCGCATCGGCGATGTGAGACGAACAGGCCGAATTGCCGCGCACGCCGTCCTTCAAGCATCGAATCAAGAACGCGTGCATACCGGCCGCTCCAGCATTCACAAGGGTTTCACGTTCATCGCATGCACGATGGCACGCCGCTTGCAGAGATCACGGGCAAGTCGGCGCGGTCGCGTCGATGACGACGATCCGCCGCCCGGCGATGGCAGCGGACGAGACAGGCAGGGCCGCGGCGCACGCCGATGCACCGCGGCCGGCCAACTGGATGGAGACGAATCCGTGACGACGCCCGTTACCGTCGGTGTGATCGCGAACCCCGCATCGGGGCGCGACATCCGCCGCCTCACGACGCATGCCTCCGTGTTTCCCACGGCGGAGAAGGCGAACATGATCGTGCGCCTGCTGGCCGGCCTCGGCGCGATGGGCGTCGAGCGCGTGCTGACGCTGCGCGACCGCACGGGCATCGCGACGCTGCTGCTGCGCGCGATCGACACGCATCGTGCGGTCGCGCCACACGAGCGTTGGCCCGAGGTCGAATTCGTCGACCTGCCGATCACCGATACCGTCGCCGATACGCAGGCCGGTGCCGCGTACCTGCACCGGATGGAAGTCGCGCTGATCGTCGTGCTCGGCGGCGACGGCACCCATCGCGCGGTTGCCGCGCACTGCGGCGCGACGCCGCTCGTCGCGCTGTCCACCGGCACCAACAACGCGTTTCCCGAACATCGCGAAGCCACCGTCGCGGGCGTCGCGGCAGGGCTCGCCGCGACCGGCGCCGTGCCGGCCGAAGTCGCGTTCACGCGCAACAAGCGGCTCGTCGTGCGCTGCGTGGCGGGCGCGCAGCCGGGGCGCGAGGAGATCGCGCTCGTCGACGTGTGCGCCGCGCGACAGCGCTTCATCGGTGCCCGCGCGATCTCGGGATCCGACGACATCGATTCGCTCTACCTGACGTTTGCGGAACCGGACGGGATCGGCCTGTCCGCGCTCGGCGGCGCGTGGGCGCCGCTCGAACGCAGCGCGCCGCACGGGCTCGCGATGCGCTTCGCGGCCGAAGGCAAGACGGCCGGCACGCCGCTCGTCGCGCCGATTGCGCCGGGCCGTGTCGATCGCGTCGTGATGCGCAGTTGCGAGCGGCTCGAGCCTGGCGCGTGGCAGACGATCCCGTTCGAGCGCGGCACGCTCGCGTTCGACGGCGAACGCGAGATCGAAGTCGCGCGTGGCGATCGCTACGAGATCTCGCTCGACTGGCGTGGGCCGCTGACGGTCGACGTCGGCCGCACGCTGCGCTACGCGTCGTCACGCCAATTGCTGCGCGAGGCCGGCGAGTGGCGCGATTGAGACACCATTTTACCGAGAGGAATTTCGGCATCCATAACGATCATCAAGGAGACATCGCCATGACAGCTTCACTCGAAGGACAGGTCGCCATCGTCACGGGCGGCGCGCGCGGTATCGGCCGAGGCATTGCACTGACGCTCGCCGGCGCGGGCGCCGACATCCTGCTGGCCGATCTGCTCGACGATGCACTCGACGCCACCGCGCGCGAGATACGTGCGCTCGGCCGCCGGGCGACGGTCGCGAAAGTCGACGTCACGCAAGCCGCACAGGTCGACGCGATGGTCGCACAGGCGCTCGCCGACCTCGGCCGGCTCGACATCCTCGTGAACTGCGCGGGTGTGATCAGCATTCATCCGGTTGCCGAGCTGACCGAGCGGGACTGGGATTTCGTGATGGACGTGAACGCGAAGGGCACGTTCCTCGGCTGCCGCGCGGCGCTCACGCATCTGAAGGCGCAGGGTCGCGGCCGGATCATCAACGTCGCGTCGATCGCCGGCAAGGAAGGCTTTCCGAATCTCGCGCATTACAGCGCGTCGAAATTCGCGGTCGTCGGCTTCACGAACGCGCTCGCGAAGGAGCTTGCGCGCGACGGCGTGACCGTCAACGCGATCTGCCCCGGCATCGTGCGCACCTACATGTGGGACCGGCTGTCCGACGAATGGAAGACCGACGGCGAATCGGTCGAGGAGTCGTGGCAGCGGCACCAGTTGACGCTGATCCCGCAGGGCCGCGCGCAGACGCCGGAAGACATGGGCCGGCTCGCGCTGTTCTTCGCGACGATGGACAACGTGACGGGCCAGGCCGTGAACGTCGACGGCGGCTTCACGTTCCACTGACGGCCGCGGGCCGAACAATCCGTCGCCGCGGCCCGGCCGAGGCGGCATTCGCAGTCAGACCTACCCAGGAGACACACATGACAGCTTCGACACAGCTCAGCAGGGACAAGCTGCTGGACGCCTACCGGCTGATGCGCACGATCCGCGAATTCGAGGAACGCCTGCACGTCGAATTCGCGACCGGCGAGATCCCCGGTTTCGTTCACCTGTACGCGGGCGAGGAGGCGTCCGCGGTCGGCACGATGCTGCACCTCGGCCTCGACGACTACGTCGCGACCACCCACCGCGGCCACGGCCATTGCATCGCGAAGGGCGTGGACGTGCACGGGATGATGGCCGAGATCTACGGCAAGAAGACGGGCGTCTGCCACGGCAAGGGCGGCTCGATGCACATCGCCGACCTGTCGATGGGGATGCTCGGCGCCAACGGGATCGTCGGTGCGGGCGGCCCGCTCGTCTGCGGCGCGGCGCTCGCGGCGAAGCACAAGAAGACCGGCGGGGTCGGCGTGTGCTTCTTCGGCGACGGCGCGTCGAACCAGGGCGTGATCTTCGAATCGATGAACCTCGCGTCGGTGTGGCGGCTGCCCGCGATCTTCGTTGCCGAAAACAACGGCTATGCGGAAGCGACGTCGTCGAGCTGGTCGGTCGCGACCGACAACATCGCCGATCGCGCGAACGGGTTCGGGATGCCGGGCGTGATCGTCGACGGCTTCGACTTCTTCGCGGTGCACGAAGCGCTCGGCGAGGCCGTCGAGCGCGCGCGCAACGGCGGCGGCCCGACGCTCGTCGAGGTGAAGCTCACGCGCTATTTCGGCCACTTCGAAGGCGATGCGCAAACGTATCGCGCACCCGGCGAGGTGCAGAGGCTGCGCGACGAGAAGGACTGCCTGAAGCATTTCGAAACGCGCGTCGTGCGTGCCGAAGCGTTGACGACCGCCGACCTGCGCGCGGTCGATGCACAGGTGAAGTCGCTGATCGACGATGCGGTCGCGCAGGCCAAGGCTGCGCCGCTGCCCGACGCGGCCGACCTGCTGGCCGACGTCTACGTGTCGTACCCGTGAGCGCGGCCTGACACCGCGGCCGACACGGCGAACCGAACATTCCAGGAGACAGACATGGCAAGGAAGATCACTTATTCGCAGGCGATCAACGAGGCGCTCGCGCAGGAAATGGCGCGCGACGACAGCGTGATCGTGATGGGCGAAGACAATGCAGGCGGCGCGGGCGCGCCGGGCGAGGACGACGCGTGGGGCGGCGTGCTCGGCGTGACGAAGGGGCTGTTCCACAAATTTCCGGGCCGCGTGCTCGATACGCCGCTGTCCGAAGGCGGCTACATCGGCGCGGCGGTCGGCGCGGCCGCGTGCGGGATGCGGCCCGTCGCGGAGCTGATGTTCATCGATTTCATGGGCGTGTGCTTCGACCAGATCTTCAACCAGGCCGCCAAGTTCCGCTACATGTTCGGCGGCAAGGCCGTGACGCCGGTCGTGATCCGCGCGATGTACGGCGCCGGCTTGCGCGCGGCCGCGCAGCATTCGCAGATGCTCACGTCGCTGTTCACGCACATTCCGGGGCTGAAGGTCGTGTGCCCGTCGACGCCGTACGACGCGAAGGGGCTGCTGATCCAGGCGATCCGCGACAACGATCCGGTGATCTTCCTCGAACACAAGCTGCTCTATACCCGCGAAGGCGATGTGCCGGAGGAGTCCTATGCGATTCCGTTCGGTGAAGCGAACGTGATGCGCGACGGCGACGACGCGACGATCGTCACCTACGGCCGCATGGTGCACCTCGCGATGGACGCGGCCGCGAAGCTCGCGAAGGACGGCATCCAGGTCGACGTGATCGACCTGCGCACGACGTCGCCGCTCGACGAGGAAACGATCCTCGAAAGCGCGGAGCGCACCGGGCGTGTGGTGGTCGTCGACGAAGCGAACCCGCGCTGCTCGATCGCGACCGACATCGCCGCGCTCGTCGCACAACGCGCGTTCCATGCGCTGAAGGCGCCGATCGAGCTGGTGACCGCGCCGCATACGCCCACGCCGTTCGCGAGTGTGCTGGAAGACCTGTATATCCCGTCCGCCGATGCGATTGCGCAGGCGGTCCTGAAGACGAGGAGCTGACACGATGTCGATTCACATGATCACGATGCCCAAGTGGGGGCTGTCGATGGAGCAGGGGCAGGTCAACGGCTGGCTGAAGGCGATCGGCGAACGCGTGACGAAGGGCGACGAAGTGCTCGACGTCGAGACCGACAAGATCTCGTCGGGCGTCGAATGCGCGTTCGACGGTACGCTGCGCCGGCAGGTCGCGCAGGAAGGTGAGACGCTGCCGGTCGGCGCGCTGCTCGGCGTCGTCGCGGCCACCGACGCGAGCGATGCGGACATCGATGCGGCAATCGCCGATTTCCAGCGCGATTTCGTGCCGAGCGCGGCCACGGACGAAGCGGCAGGCCCGCAGCCCGAAAAGGCGCAGATCGGCGGCCGGACGGTGCGTTTCCTGAAGCTTGGCGAAGGCAGCGGCACGCCCGCCGTGCTGATCCACGGCTTCGGCGGCGACCTGAACAACTGGCTGTTCAATCACGCGGATCTCGCCGCGCACCGGCCGGTGTGGGCGCTCGACCTGCCCGGTCACGGCGAATCGGGCAAGGCGGTCGAGACGGGCAGCCTCGACGAACTGGCCGACGCGGTGCTCGCGCTGCTCGATGCGAAGGGCATCGACCAAGCCCACCTGATCGGCCATTCGATGGGCGGCGCGGTCGCGATGGCGGCGGCCGAGCGCGCACCGCAACGCGTCGCGTCGCTGACGCTGATTGCGAGCGCGGGGCTCGGCACCGACATCAACCGCGCTTACATCGACGGCTTCGTCGCCGGCAACAGCCGCAACACGCTGAAGCCGCACCTCGGCGCGCTGTTCGCGGACAACGCGCTGGTCACGCGGCAGCTCGTCGAGGATCTGGTCAAGTACAAGCGGCTCGAAGGCGTGCAGGCCGCACTCGAGAAGATCGCGCATGCCGCGTTCGATGGCGCCGCACAGCGGCGTGTGTTCCGCGACCGGCTCGCGGCACTTGCGCCGCGCACGCTCGTGATCTGGGGCGAGCGCGACCAGGTGATCCCCGCGCAGCACGCGCAGGGCCTGCCGGACGGCGTGCGTGCCGAGGTGATCGCCGGCAGCGGGCACATGGTGCAGATGGAGTCGGCCGCCGACGTGAACCGCCTGATCGTCGCGTTTCTCGGAGGCTGACGATGGCCGCCGCGCTCGAACGACCCAGCCTCACGGCGCTCGGCCAGCCGGGCGCGCGAAGCCGCGACAAGCTCGCGCGCATTCCGGTGCGCGTCGAGCCCGCGGCCGGCGCGGCGTTGCCGAAGCCGCCGTGGCTGCGCGCGCGGCCGATGATGAGCGCGGCGGTCGCCGACATGGCGGCCGTGCTGCGCGACCATCGGCTGCATTCCGTCTGCGAGGAGGCGATGTGCCCGAACATCGGCGAATGCTTCGCGCAGCGCACCGCGACCTTCATGATCATGGGCGGGTTGTGCACGCGGCGCTGCCCGTTCTGCGACGTCGCGCACGGCCGTCCCGAGCCGCTCGATCCCGACGAGCCGGCGCGGCTGGCCGATGCGGCCGCAGCGCTCGGGCTGCGCTACGTCGTGATCACGTCGGTCGACCGTGACGATCTGCGCGACGGTGGCGCCGCGCATTTCGCCGCGTGTATCGCGGCGGTGCGCGCGAGCGTGCCGGGCATCGGCGTCGAAGTGCTGACGCCGGACTTCCGCGGCCGCGTGGCCCGCGCGCTGGAGGCGCTGTCGACGGCGTGGCCCGACGTGTTCAACCACAACATCGAGACGGTGCCATCGCTGTATCGTGCGGCGCGGCCGGGCGCCGACTATCGCGGCTCACTCGAACTGCTCGCGCAGGCGAAGCGGGTGCGGTCGGGACTGGTGACTAAATCGGGGTTGATGCTCGGGCTGGGCGAGTGCGACGACGAAGTGCGCGACACGCTGCGCGACCTGCGTGCGCATGACGTCGACGTGCTGACGCTCGGCCAGTATCTCGCGCCGTCCGCGCACCATCTGCCCGTGCGGCGCTACGTGAGCCCGGACGCATTCGCCGCATGGCGCGACGAGGCGCTGTTGCTCGGCTTCAGGGAAGTCGTTGCCGGCCCGCTCGTGCGGTCGTCGTATCACGCGGCCGACGTGCTGGAGGAGACGTAACGGGCGGCGCGTCAGGCGGATGCGGAGGCATGCGCACGACTGACGTGGCGCAGATACAGCACGAGCCCGGCGCCCGCGAGCACCAGGCTGATCGTGTTCGCAAACCAGAAGCCGCGCGCGCCGGTCAGCCACGCGGGCGCGATGCCGCCCACGTCGAAGCCGAGCGCGTAGCCGCCGCTGAGCCCGACGCCCCACAGCGCGACCGCATAGATCACGGTCGGCACGACCGCGACCTTGTAGGCGCGCAGCACGAACGCCGACGTGACCTGTACCGCGTCGAAGACGTGGTAGCACGCGACGATCGCGACGAGGGGCATCGCGGCCGCGGCGACGGCCGGGTTCGGCGTATAGCCGCCGATGATCAGCGGTCGCAGCACGAACACGAGCAGGCCGTAGGTTGCGGCAATGCCGCACGCGAAGATCACGCTGTGCCGGCCGAGCAGCCGGGCTTCCTCGGGCCGTCCGGCGCCGAGCGCACGCGCGACCAGCGTCGACGCCGCCACGCCGATCGACAGCGGCGTCATGTACAGCACCGCGCCGATGTTGCCGGCGATCTGGTGGCCGGCGAGCGTCGTCGTGCCGAACTGCGCGATGAACAGCGCCATGCACGTGTACGACGTGACCTCGATCAGGTACGACAGGCCCATCGGCACGCCGAGTTTCAGGATTGCCTTCTGGCGTTCCCAGACCGGCCAGCAGAAGCGCGAGAAGATCGCGAGCGGCGCGAACACGTCGAGCTTCGCGAGCAGCGTGTAGCCGATCAGCGCGAGCGCCCAGTTGATCAGCGTGCTCGCGAGCCCGCAGCCCGGGCCGCCGAGAGCGGGCACGCCGAACCCGCCGAAGATGAACCACACGTTGAGCGGAAACTTGAGCATCAGCGCGCCGATCTGCAGGATCATCGCGAGGCGCGGCTTGCCGGCCGCGTTGGTCAGCGCGTTGTAGATGCGGAACACGAGGCTGGCGGGCAGCCCGTACGACAGGATGCGCAGGTAGTCGACGGTGCGGTCGTGCAGCGCGGCGGGCGTGTGCGCGACGCGCAGCAGCGGCTCGGGAAAATGCAGCAGGAGAAAGCCGGGCACCGCGAGCAGCAGCGCGAGCCACAGCGCCTGGCGCACTTCCTCGCCGATCTCGGCATAGCGCCGCGCGCCGTACAGTTGTCCGGTGATCGGCTGCAGCGCGGACAGGATGCCCGTCAGGCCGATATAGATCGATATGTAGATCGACGAGCCGAGCCCGAGCGCGGCCAGGTCGACGGCCGAGTAGCGCCCGACCATCGCGGTGTCGATCACGCCGAACGCGATGATCGCGAGCTGGCCGACGAGCACCGGCCACGCGAGACCGACGATCCGGCGGATGTCGCCGAACATCGTCAATCGGCCGGCTGGCGGCGCGGCGGACGTCGCTTGACGGGAGTCTTCGGCCGTTCGATGCGCTCGTACAGGCGGAAGCGCTCGTCGCGGTCGGCGACGCGGCGGCCTTCCCACACGAGACGCCACACGTATTGCGACATCGAGCTCGGCTCGCCGAAGTCCGCATGGTCCTGGCGCAGGATCAAGTCGCAGTCGCCGGAGAAATCGAAGCGCATGTTGCCGAAATACGCGAAGGTCGCGATCTGCGCGTCACCGAGCCGCACGGGCGAGATGCACTCGTAGTCGGACGGCAGGTGCACGGCGATCTGCTGGGCGACATCGCGATAGGTCCGGCCGTAGTTGACGATCGGCAGCCACAGCGTCATCAGCAGCACCCACATCAGCGTGGTACCGGCGCCCGACAGCACGACGCTGCGCCACAGCACCTTCGGATGCCGCGAGATGCGCCAGCGCACGAGGAAGCACCAGCACACGGTGGCGATCACCGCGCAGATGAACGACAGGATCTTGAAGTGGGGCTCGTAGCCGGGCACGAGGCGGGCGAGGTTGCGCGCGAGCGGATGCGGGAAGCCCGTGAGCGACGCGAGCCACACGAGCCACACGAAGGTGCCGAGGATCGTGAAGCTCAGCACCGCGAACCAGTCGATCGCGTTGATCGCGCCGCGCTTGAGGGTCGGCAGCGCGAACGTCGCGAGCACTGCGAGCGGCGGCAGCAGCAGCATGTACATGCGGTTCGACTGCTGGCTCTGCAGGATCACGAGTGCGACGAGCGGCACGGCGACCGACAGCGGAATCGCGATGTGCGCCCGGCGGCGCATGCCGGCCCAGCTCCACCACGCCCAGATCGCGAGCGGCCAGGCAGGCCACGTGAACAGCGGCAGGTTCTTCGCCGCATAGCCGAGCACCGTGGTCGGCGGGCCCGAAAAGCGCATCAGGCTGCCGTGGATCCACTGGTTGAAGAACCATGCGGCGTCGTCGGGCGCCGCGACGAACGCGGCCAGCGGCCACAGCGCGAAGATCGCGGCCGCGAGCGGCACGCCGATGAGCGGCAGGCGCAGGTTGCGCATCTCGGGCGTAACGAGCCACAGGACGGCCGTACCGGCGAGCAGGGCGACGACCAGCACCGGGTTGCCGGACAGCGCGACGAGGCCGATTGCGAGGCCCCACCACAGCGCGCCCTGCATCGGCTTGTCGATGCCGCGCACGATCCCGTAGACGAGCATCGCGATCCACGCGAATTGCGCAAGCTGCGGTGTCGTTTCGTGGCCGCGCTCCGCGAGGCCGAAGCAGGCGACGAGCACCAGCAGCGCGCCGTCGGCGAGCGTGCGGCCGTAGTCGCGCGGCTCGGGTTCGCCGCCGAATGCGTATTTGAACGGCTGGACCTCGGCGCGCCGGCCGAGCAGGTAGGCCGCGTACCAGACGAATGCACACGCGACGCAGAACAGCACGCCGGTATCGACACGCGACGCGTTGCTCGCGTCGACCCACGGGCCGAGGCCGCGGATCGACAGCGCACCGAGCCAGTAGCTGAGCGGCCCGTCGGTCGTGATGTACTTGCCGACCAGGTTCGGCAGCAGCCAGTCGTGCCAGCCGCCTTTGGCCATCGTCCACATCACGCCGAAGCCCGCCGCGTCCTCGTTCTTCCACGGATCGCGGCCGAACAGGCCGAACGCTGCGTAGACGAAGCAGAGCGTGAGCAGCAGCCAGCGCGGCAGCGCGCGCGTGGCGGAGGCGGTGAGACGGACGACAGGCTTCATGCAGATGAGCGATTTGTTATGGGCGGGTGGCCGGCGCGGATGCGCGCGGTCGAGCCGGTTTCGAGCATCCGGCATTGTAGACGCGCCCGCTGTTGCGCGTCAGGTCGTTGCCCGGGCGCCGGCTGGCGCCTGCCGGGCGAGCAGAGACAAAAAAGGGCAGCCTGGGCTGCCCTTTTGTGCGACACCGGTGGGTTGCGACCACCGGATGCAATGCGAAGCTTACTTCGCCTTGCCGCTGGCGCGAACGCCGAACTTGTTCTTGAACTTCTCGACACGGCCTGCCGTGTCCATGATCTTTTGCTGACCCGTGTAGAACGAGTGCGATTCCGACGACACTTCGATCTTGGCGAGCGGGTAGGTCTTGCCGTCGAGTTCGATGTTTTCGCGCGTCTGGATCGTCGAGCGCGTGATGAACTTGAAGCCGTTCGACATGTCTTGGAAGACGACTTCGCGGTAGTTCGGGTGGATGCCTTCTTTCATGGTCTTTCCTTGGTGAGAGCGGTAGCCAACCCGCCGCTTGCCGTGCCGGAACGCGCAGATTGCGCAAACCAGACGACGCCAAGCCCGGCGCGAGCCACTTGCCTAAGGTCGAAAAACGGCGATTATGCCAGAAAATCAGATGGTTGACGAATAATTTTCAGGGTGCGTCGAGCGCGCCGGTGCCGGCCGGATCCTGCCGGTAGTAGCGCGCGAGCAGCCGGTACAGCTCCGGAAATTCGGACTCGAACGCTTTTGGCCGCACGAACAGCGCTTCGCTGCATACCGCGAAGAATTCCGACGGATGGTCGGCCGCATACGGATCGATCAGCGAGTCCCGCTCGAAGCGCGCCCACGCACGGTCCGGCACCGCGTCGACGCGCGCGCAGAACTGGTCGTACGCGTGCTCGAACACGTCGGCCCAGGCCTGCGCGTCGAGGTGCGGCGCGTGCCAGCGGCGAAAAAGGGGCGGATAGCCGTCGGCCGCGCCGTTGAGCATGTCGATCTTGTGTGCGAACTCGTGGATTACGACGTTGTACGCGTCGCGGCCGTCCGTCATCTGCGCGTCTTCCCAGGACAGGATCACGGGGCCGCCTTCCCAGGCTTCTCCGCTCGCATCCTGCTCGACTTCGTGGACGACACCGTCCTCGTCCTGCACCGTCTTGCGGATCACGAATTCGCCCGGATACACGACGACGCCGACCCAGCCGTCGTACAGCGACAGGTCGAGATTCAGCACGGGCAGGCAGGCCTGCGCGGCGATCGCGACGATCATCGCGTCGGTCAGCTCGAGCCCGTGCGCGGTCGAGAACGATTTCTTCGCGATGAACAGGCTCGTCAGTTCGCGCAGCCGGCCGAGCGCGTCGGGCGCCAGCGCCGCGAGGAACGGCAGGCGCTCGACGGTGTCCTGCCACAGCGCGTCGGGGATCGGGTGGCTGCGCAGCGCGCGGTCGCGGCGGCGGTCGTCGAACCAGCGGGTCAGTTTCGAGAGCATGAAGGCGGCTCGCGGAAATCCAAAGCCTGTCTTTTAACTCAATCGATCTCTTTTTGCCATGCCGCGAAGAGGCCGCCGACGAGCGCCACGCCCGCCAGGAAGTAAAAGCCGTCGAGCGACGCGAGGAACGACGCCTGCTGCGCGATCATCCGCGCGATCGATGCGATCGCGAGCGCGTGCGCTTCGTTCAGTGCGTGACCGGCGGCCGCGTAGCTGCGCGTGAGCGTGTCGACGGTCTGCTGGAACAGCGGATCGAACACGTTCGCGCGCTCGACGAGCCGCGTCTGGTGCACGGCGAGTCGGTGCTGTTCGACGATGATCACCGACGACGTCGCGAACGAGATCGTCAGTTGCCGCACGATGTTCTTCAGCCGGTAGCCGTGCGTATATTCGTCGATCGCGAAGATCCGGAACGTCAGGTTGGCCACCGGCAGCACGATGAAGAGCAGCAGCAGCCCGCGCAGCAACAGCGGGACGATCAGCGCGGCTTCACCGACCTGCGGTGTCATCCGCGTCATCCATAGCGCGGCCGTGACGGCGATCGCGAACCCCGGTACGACGAACCATTTCTTGTGCGTGACGAATTTCGCGTAGCGCAGGTATGCGAACAGCGCGGTGGCCGAGATCAGCGACATCGTGCCCACCAGCCGCCCGGAATTTTCGACCGGGTAGCCGAGCCCGCCCTCGAGAAACCGTGACGTCAGGTAGCTGAAGCCCGTCGACTCGTAGTAATAGAACATGTACAGCAACAGCCCGACCTGGAATGTCCGTTCGCGGAACGCGTGCAGCCGCACGAGCGGCGTCGGATGGTTCCACTGGTGATACGCAAACCACGCAAGCGCGCCGATCCCCGCGATCGTCAGCAGGATCAGCATCGGCGAGCCGCTGTAGAGCTGGTAATGCACCTGCTGCAGCACGATCTGCAGCGCGCCTTGCGCGAGCGCGAACACGACATACGGCCAGAAGTGTCCGGAGCCGCGTTCGTCGTCGGGTGTCCGGCCCGAATCGGGCAGCGTGAGCAGCGCGAGGATCGCGAACGCGATGCCGGCGGGCGCCGAGCACGCGAACAGCGCGCGCCACGTCGAATGCGCGACGAGCAGGCCGCCCACGATGGGCGCGAGCGCACTGCCGAGCAGGATCATGATCAGGAACGCGCGCGTCGCGGGCGGCCGTTCCTGCGGCTTGAAACTGATCTGGATCAGGATCCGGCACGCACCCATCATCGGGCCGATGAAATACCCCTGGAAGCCGCGCGCGAATGCGAGTTCGAGCGACGTATCGGCGAGCGCGGCCGCGATCGCGCCGAACGAGAACATCAGCATGCAGCCGGCGACGTAGCGACGATGGCCGAGCCGGTCGACCCACCATTGCTGTTGCAGGATGCCGAGCACGGCCGTGACCGCGTAGGCGCTCGACGACCACACGAGTTCGTCGGGCGACGCGTTGATGCCGCCCGCGATGTAGCTCGCGAAGAACGAGAAGATCGCGTTGTCGAAGTAGTCGATGCCGGTGACGAGCGCGAGCGCCCACGGGAACAGGTCCGCGCGCAGGTTCGCGCGGCTCCATAGCGGCGGGCGACCGGGCGTCGCGTTCATTCGCGATCCTTGCGCGTGCGCCGCGTGCGCCGCGTGCCGGCTTCGGCCTGCCGCTGCGCGATCAACGCATCGGCATTTTCGCCGGCAAGGCGCCGTTCGACGTAGTCGATGTCGTGCTGCAGTTCCTTGCGCAGTGCGACGGCTTCCTTCAGTTCGCGCTGGACGGCCGCGATCCGCCGGTCGAGCGTGTCGACCTGCTCGGTCAGGCCGGTACGGATGTCGCGCAGCGACGCGTCCGAATAGCGGCGCCGGCCGTCGCCCGTTTCTTCCAGCGGGCGCTTCAGCATCTCGGTGATGCCGTGCAGCGAGAAGCCGAGTGCGCGCAGCCGCAGGATGCGCGCGAAGCGCTCGAGGTCGGCTTCGTCGTAGAGACGGTAGCGGCCTTCGCTGCGCGTCGGCGTGACGAGCCCGCGCTCCTCGTAATACTTCAGCGTGCGTGGCGTGACGCCGAGCCGCGATGCGGCATCGCTCACGGTCAGCAGCGGGGCGGAGGCGTCGTTCGGCATCGGGCGATGGGGATCCGGTCTGGACGATGACGCGATTATAGATCAACCTGTACGTTCACGTTCAGGTTGGCACCGAAAAACGGCCGCCGGGCAGAAAGCGCGGGCGGCCGTTTTTTGGGTGCGGGGCGGGGGGATCAGCCGCCGCGACGCATCAGGTCGAAGAACTCGGAGTTGCTCTTCGTCTGGCGGATCTTGTCGAGCAGGAATTCCATTGCCTCGACTTCGTCCATGTCGTGGATGAACTTGCGCAGCACCCAGATCTTTTGAAGGATCTCGGGCTTGATCAGCATTTCTTCGCGACGCGTGCCCGACTTGTTCAGGTTGATCGACGGATACACGCGCTTTTCCGCGAGACGGCGCTCGAGGTGCACTTCCATGTTGCCGGTGCCCTTGAACTCTTCGTAGATCACGTCGTCCATGCGGCTGCCGGTTTCGATCAGCGCGGTGCCGATGATCGTCAGCGAACCGCCTTCCTCGATGTTGCGCGCCGCGCCGAAGAAGCGCTTCGGACGCTGCAGTGCGTTCGCGTCGACACCACCCGTCAGCACCTTGCCCGATGCCGGGATCACGGTGTTGTACGCGCGAGCGAGACGCGTGATCGAGTCGAGCAGAATCACGACGTCGTGCTTCATTTCGACGAGGCGCTTGGCCTTCTCGATCACCATTTCGGCGACCTGGACGTGGCGCGTGGCCGGTTCGTCGAACGTCGATGCGATCACTTCGCCGGCGACCGAGCGCTGCATTTCGGTCACTTCTTCAGGGCGCTCGTCGATCAGCAGCACGAACAGGATCACGTCCGGGTGGTTCTGCTTGATCGCGTGCGCGATGTGCTGGAGCATCACGGTCTTGCCGGACTTCGGCGACGCGACGAGCAGGCCGCGCTGGCCTTTGCCGATCGGCGCGATCATGTCGATGATGCGGCCCGTGACGTTTTCCTCGCCGCGCATTTCGCGTTCGAGCGACAGCGGCTTGTTCGGGTGCAGCGGCGTGAGGTTCTCGAACATGATCTTGTGTTTCGAGGCCTCGGGCGGCTGCCCGTTGACTTTGTCGACCTTCACCAGCGCGAAGTAGCGCTCGCCGTCCTTCGGCGTGCGGACTTCACCTTCGATGGTGTCGCCGGTATGCAGGTTGAAGCGGCGGATCTGCGACGGACTGATGTAGATGTCGTCGGTGCTCGCGAGGTACGACATTTCCGGCGAGCGCAGGAAGCCGAAGCCGTCCGGCAGCACTTCGAGCGTACCGTCGCCGAAGATCGTCTCACCCGTCTTGGCGCGCTTTTTGAGAATGGCGAACATCAACTCCTGCTTGCGCAGGCGGTTCGCGTTTTCGATCTCCAGGCCATTGGCCATTTCGATCAGTTCGGAGACGTGCAGAGACTTGAGCTCGGATAAATGCATACGGAGAACCCGCCAGGGAGGAGACGACGAAAGAAATAAAGGGAGGAGGGCGAGCGGAAGCGCTCAGAGACTTAAATGCGTCTTGTAGACGTTTTTTAATTCTAGCATAGGCCGATTCGCGCTTGAGCGAGCGATCGGCGGCTTGATGCCGGACGTGTTGCCGGTTGACAACACGTCCGCGGAACTGCCTGTATTACAGGTGGCTGTCCAGGAATGCGGTGAGCTGCGACTTCGACAGCGCGCCGACCTTCTGCGCAGCGGCTGCGCCGTTCTTGAACAGGATCAGCGTCGGGATGCCGCGCACGCCGAACTTCGCGGGCGTTGCCTGGTTGTCGTCGACGTTGATCTTCGCGATCTGCAGCTTGTCGCCGTAGTCCTTCGCGACTTCGTCGAGGATCGGGGCGATCATCTTGCACGGGCCGCACCATTCGGCCCAGAAAT
The DNA here is from genome assembly GCF_030482905.1 of Burkholderia sp. AU45251. NCBI lineage: Bacteria > Pseudomonadati > Pseudomonadota > Betaproteobacteria > Burkholderiales > Burkholderiaceae > Burkholderia > Burkholderia sp. AU45251. The sequence continues at coordinate 42,521 of NZ_JAUJQH010000030.1, forward strand.
CGACGAGCACGGGCTTGTCGGACTTGACGACGTCCTGTTCGAACGATGCGTCGCTGATGTGTTTGATCTGTTCGCTCATTGGGTCAATACCTCTTACGGTTCGGGGACTGCCTGCTTGCGCGTTGCGGCGCGCCGGCCGCCGTGGGCTGCCGGCCGCTGCGGCAGGTCACTCCGCTCTCCGGCAAGGAGGGGTGTAAGCGCTGCATGCCGCGGCTCGCGGGTCGTTCGGGCGTCATATTAGCCTAAATTGCTATCTGCTGCGGGCGGCGATAGTAGCCGCTACGCGAGTAGGGGTACGACGCGACGTTCGACCGTTGTGTCCAGCAGATGGAGGCCGGCCCGCAAATTACAAGAGGTGGGCGCGCCAGGCGATTCGATTCGGGCAGCCATCGTGCAGCTCGATGCACGACGGTTTGTCTGGTCAAATTCGCATTGGTGCGAACAAACGGTCGCATTCGTTCGGAAGCGGTGATAGAATATGCCGTGACGGGCCTCCTCGCATGGTGGGGCGGTGAACCTGGTCAGGTCGGGAACGAAGCAGCCACAATCGTTTTCCGCCAGTGCCGAGGGTTGGGCTCGTCACCTTCCTTCTCGCCCCGTTCGCCGGGCGTTTTTTATTTCTGCATCACACTCCGTTTTTACCTGCGCGTTGCCTGTCTTCCGCACCGTTTCGCGTGTCGGCGCGACGCAGCGTTACTGATACAATTTCCCGATGACCTATCAAGTTCTCGCACGCAAGTGGCGTCCGAAGGATTTCGCTTCGCTCGTCGGCCAGGAGCACGTTGTCAGGGCGCTTACGCACGCGCTCGACGGCGGGCGTCTCCATCACGCTTATCTGTTTACCGGAACCCGCGGTGTCGGCAAGACGACGCTGTCGCGGATCTTCGCCAAGGCACTCAACTGTGAAACCGGCGTCACGTCGCAGCCGTGCGGCGTGTGCCGCGCCTGTCGCGAGATCGACGAAGGGCGTTTCGTCGATTACGTCGAGATGGATGCCGCGAGCAACCGCGGCGTCGATGAAATGGCCGCGCTGCTCGAGCGCGCGGTGTACGCGCCCGTCGATGCGCGCTTCAAGGTCTACATGATCGACGAAGTGCACATGCTGACGAATCACGCGTTCAACGCGATGCTGAAGACGCTCGAGGAGCCGCCGCCGCACGTCAAGTTCATCCTCGCGACGACCGATCCGCAGAAAATTCCCGTCACCGTGCTGTCGCGCTGCCTGCAGTTCAACCTGAAGCAGATGCCGGCCGGGCACATCGTGTCGCATCTCGAACGGATTCTCGGCGAAGAGCAGATCACGTTCGAGCCGCAAGCATTGCGCCTGCTCGCGCGTGCCGCGCAGGGCAGCATGCGCGACGCGCTGTCGCTTACCGACCAGGCGATCGCGTATTCGGCGAACGAGGTGACCGAGTCGGCCGTGTCGGGCATGCTCGGCGCGCTCGACCAGACTTACATGGTGCGTCTGCTCGACGCGCTTGCCGCGGCCAGCGGCCCGGAAATCCTCGCGATTGCCGACGAGATGTCACTGCGCAGCCTGTCGTTCTCGACCGCGCTTCAGGACCTCGCGAGCCTGCTGCACCGGATCGCGTGGGCGCAGTTCGCGCCGGGTTCGGTGCTCGACGAATGGCCCGAAGCGAGCGACCTGCGCCGCTTCGCCGAGACGCTGAGCCCCGAGCAGGTCCAGCTGTTCTATCAGATCGCGACAGTCGGTCGCGCCGAGCTCGGCCTGGCGCCGGATGAATACGCCGGTTTCACGATGACGCTGCTGCGGATGCTCGCGTTCGAGCCGGCGGTTGCCGCCGGCAGTGCGCCGGGTGGCCAGCCGGCGGTGCCGCGTGCGGTGCCGGGGCCGCGCATGGTGGCGGCATCGGCCGCTGCGGCGAAGCCGGTATCGGCCGCACCTGTCGAAGCAGCGCGGCCGCAAGCTGCTGCACCGGCTGCACCCGCGGCGCCGGTTGTGCGTGTAGCGCCGGTGCAGTCCGGCGACGAAGCAGGCAAGCCGCCCGTGAAGCCGGCTGCCGTGCAGGCATCTGCGCCGGCCCCGGTTGACGCGCCCGTCATCGAGACGCCGCAGCCGCAGGCGGCCGCGGCACCGCAAGCAGAGCTGGCCGGCGACAGGCCGGCACCCGTCCGCAAGGAACCCGAGCCGCCTGCTGCCGATGCGCAGCGAAGCGACGAACCGGCCGTGCCGGCCGAACCGGTGCCGCGCGCTGCGCCGCCCGAGCCCGCCGCGCGTCCGGCAGCGCGTTCCGGCGGTGCCGCCGCCGCGCTCGACGTGCTGCGCAATGCGGGGATGCGCGTATCGTCCGACCGCGGGCGCGCAGGCGCCGCCGCGAAACCGGCAGCCCAGCCGGCTGCCGAGAAGCCGGCCGCGCCGCGTCCCGCCGCCGTACAGGTGCCGACGCCGCGCGCTGCGGCCCGTGCGCCGCAGGCGGCCGAATCGCGCCAGGCCTCGCCGCCGTGGGAGGACATTCCGCCGGACGACTACGTACCGCTCAGCGCCGACGAGATGTTCGGCGGCCCGCCCGACGATGGCTTCGTGCCGGTGTTCGATAGCGGCCCCGACGATGTGCGCGTGATGCCGCAGCCGGCGGACACCCGTCCGTCCGCACCGGCCGACACGCGCCCGTTGCCGCCCGCGATCGCACTCGATCCGGTTGGCTTCGACGGCGAATGGCCGGCGCTGGCCGCGCGGCTGCCGCTCAAGGGCGTCGCGTACCAGCTCGCATTCAACAGCGAACTGACGGCTGTCGATGCGACGACGTTGAAACTTTCCGTGCCGGTGCCGCAATATGCGGACGCCGCGCAGGTGGCGAAGCTGAAGGCCGCGCTGGCCGATGCGCTCGGCAAGCCGGTCGAGGTGGCCGTCGAAGTCGGGCCCGCGCGGCGCACGGCAGCGGCACTCGATGCAGCCGCGCGCGCGGCGCGCCAGCGCGAGGCCGAGCAGGAGATTCACGGCGATCCGTTCGTCCAGCAACTCGTGCGCGAATTCGGCGCGCGCATCGTCGAGGGTTCGGTGCGCCCGCTCGCCGACGCGGCGCCGGACGGCCCGCCGCCGACGCTGCATTGAACTGACCGCCCCGCGACAGGCACAATCACGCCCACACATTGGCCGGCACGCGCCGCGTGCCGGTTTTCACACGATCAAGAAGGAGTATTCCCATGTTGAAAGGCAACCTCGCCGGACTGATGAAGCAAGCGCAGCAAATGCAGGAAAACATGAAGAAGATGCAGGAGCAGCTTGCGCTGATCGAAGTCGAAGGGCAGTCGGGCGCCGGCCTCGTCAAGGTGACGATGACGTGCCGCAACGAAGTGCGTCGCGTATCGATCGACCCGAGCCTGCTCGCGGACGACAAGGACATGCTCGAGGATCTCGTCGCAGCTGCGGTCAACGACGCCGTGCGCAAGGCCGAAGCGACGTCGCAGGAAAAGATGAGCGGCATGACGTCGGGCCTGCCGCTGCCCCCGGGCTTCAAGCTGCCGTTCTGAGCGCAGCGTCCGTGCCACTTTTTGCTGCCGTATGAAACAGCCGTCCGCCCTGTCCGCTCTCGTCGAAGCGTTGCGCGTGCTGCCCGGCGTCGGGCCGAAATCCGCCCAGCGCATGGCGGTCCACCTGATGCAGCACGATCGGGAGGGCGCGGAGCGGCTCGGCCGGTCGCTGCTGTTCGCAACCGAGCACCTGCAGCACTGCGAGAAGTGCAACACGTTCACCGAAGCGCAGATCTGCGAGGTCTGCAGCGACGAAGAGCGTGATCCGACGCTGCTGTGCGTCGTCGAGACGCCTGCCGACCAGATCATGCTCGAGCAGACGATGACTTACCGCGGGCTGTATTTCGTGCTGATGGGCCGGCTGAGCCCGCTCGACGGGATCGGCCCGAAGGAAATCCATTTCGACCGTCTCGTGCGGCGCGCGTCCGACGGCGTCGTCAAGGAAGTCGTGCTCGCGACCAACTTCACGAACGAGGGCGAAGCCACCGCGCACTACCTCGGCCAGACGCTGAAGGCGCGCGGGCTCGCGGTCACGCGCCTCGCGCGCGGCGTGCCGGTGGGCGGCGAGCTCGAATATGTCGACGCGGGCACCATCGCCCGCGCGATGCTCGACCGTCGCACGATGTAAGCCGGGCGCCGCCGGCCGGCGGCGCCGTTCCTCATGCCAGGGAGACACATGAGCACCAGCCAGGGCCCGCTCGCGGGCGTCAAAGTGCTCGAATTCGGCACGCTGATCGCGGGACCGTTCGCGTCGCGGCTGTTTGCCGAATTCGGCGCGGAAGTGATCAAGATCGAGGATCCGAACGGCGGCGACCCGCTGCGCAAGTGGCGCAAGCTGCACCCGGAGCAGGGCGGCACGTCGCTGTGGTGGTCGGTCCAGGCGCGCAACAAGAAATCGGTCACGCTCAACCTGAAGGCCGACGCCGGCAAGGCGATCGCGCGGCAACTCGCGCGCGAGGCCGACATCGTGATCGAGAACTTCCGTCCGGGCCTGCTCGAAAAGCTCGGACTCGGCTACGACGTGCTGTCGGCCGACAACCCGGGTCTCGTGATGGTGCGCCTGTCCGGCTACGGGCAGACGGGCCCGTACCGCGACCGGCCCGGCTTCGGCGCGATCGCCGAATCGATGGGCGGGCTGCGTCACATCACCGGGTATCCCGACCTGCCGCCGCCGCGCATCGGCATTTCGATCGGCGACTCGATCGCCGCGCTGCACGGCGTGATCGGCGCGCTGATGGCATTGCATCACCGCAAGGTCAACGGCGGTGCGGGGCAGGTGGTCGACGTTGCACTGTATGAAGCTGTCTTCAACATGATGGAAAGCGTGGTGCCCGAATACGGCGTGTACGGGATGGTGCGCGAGCGCACCGGCGCGTCGCTGCCGGGCATCGTGCCGTCGAATACCTATGCGTGTCGCGACGGCAGCATCGTGATCGGCGGCAACAGCGATCCGATCTTCAAGCGGCTGATGAAGGCGATCGAGCGCGACGACCTCGCCGACGATCCCGCGCTCGCGCAAAACGACGGACGCGTGCCGCGCACGCAAGAGATCGACGACGCGATTGCCGCGTGGCTCGCGCCGCGCACGATCGATGAAGCGCTCGTCGTGCTCAATGCGGCCGATGTGCCGGCCGGGCGCATCTACAGCGCCGCCGACATGTTCACCGATCCGCAGTTCGTCGCGCGGCAGATGATCCAGCGCTTCAAGCTCGCCGACGGCACCGACATTCCGCTGCCGAACATCACGCCGAAGCTGTCGGACACGCCGGGCGAAACGCGCTGGCTCGGGCCGGAACTCGGCGAGCACACGGACGAGGTGCTGCGGGGCCTCGGCTACGACGCGCAGGCGATCGCCGCACTGCGCGACGCGGGTGCAATTTGAGCATCCTCGGGCCTGCCGCTTCACGCCACGCTCCCCGAAGGGGGTATTCCCCGAGGGGGCGTCGTTGGCGGCGGAACACCCCGGGCGGTTCGACGCTTTCCTGAGCGCGCGGAACGCCGCCGCGCAACGCGGCGGCACAGCGTGCGCGGGCGCCCGCAACGGTCCATCCGCAGCCGCCGGACTGTCGCTCTCGCGCCATCTTTCCTCGGTTACAATCGCCGGATGCGAATCCTACTCAGCAACGACGACGGCTATCTCGCCCCCGGTCTCGCCGCGCTCAGCGACGCGCTGCAGCCGCTGGCCGAGCTCACGGTGATCGCGCCCGAGCAGAACTGCAGCGGCGCGTCGAATTCCCTCACGCTGTCGCGGCCGCTGTCGGTGCAGCGCGCGGCGAGTACGGGTTTCTTCTACGTGAACGGCACGCCGACCGATTCGGTGCACGTCGCGTTGACCGGGATGGCCGACGCCAGGCCGGATCTCGTCGTTTCCGGGATCAACAACGGCCAGAACATGGGCGAAGACACGCTCTATTCGGGGACAGTTGCGGCCGCCACCGAAGGCATCATGTTCGGCGTGCCGGCCATTGCGTTCTCGCTGGCCGACAAGGGCTGGGCTCATCTGGCGGACGCCGCGCGCGTCGCCGCGGAAATCGTCGAGCACTACCTTGCGCATCCGCTGCCGGGCCAGCCGCTGCTGAACGTGAACATTCCGAACCTGCCTTACGACGAACTGAAAGGCTGGAAGGTCACGCGCCTCGGCAAGCGTCATCCGTCGCAGCCGGTGATTCGCCAGACCGACCCGCGCGGCGAACCGATCTACTGGATCGGCGCGGCGGGCGAAGCGATGGACGCCAGCGAAGGCACCGATTTCCACGCGGTCGCAAACGGTTTCGTGTCGATCACGCCGCTGCAGCTGGACCTCACGCATACGCAGATGCTTCCCGCGACGCGCGAATGGGCGCGCGCCGGAGGGCGGGCTTCATGAGCGGCGAGCGCGCGAAGCGGTTCCCGCTCGCGCTCGAAGATCTCAAGCGAGCGCCACGCAAGTCGGAAGGCCGGGCCGGCGAACGCCATGCGGCGGTCGCGGTATCGAAGGCCGCCGACAAGCCCGCCGCCGCGCTGAAACCGGTTGCGGTGAAGCCTGCTGCGGCGCGCACGGCGTTGCCTGGCTCCGCGGCCGCGAAGCCCGCGACCGCGCCGAAGCCGACCGCGCTGAAGCCGGCGATGCCGAAGCCGGCCGCGCCGAGCGTCGCGCCGGCCGGCGCGTTCGCGCTCACGTCGGAACGTGTGCGCGAACGGATGGTCGAACGGTTGCGCGCGAACGGCGTGACCGACGCGCGCGTGCTGGAAGCGATGGCGGCAGTGCCGCGTCACCTGTTCGTGGATCCCGGGCTTGCGACGCAGGCCTACGAGGATTCGGCGCTGCCGATCGGCCATCAGCAGACCATTTCAAAGCCGTCGGTTGTCGCGCGCATGATCGAGCTCGCGATGGCCGGCCGCACACTCGAGCGCGTCCTCGAGATCGGCACGGGCTGCGGCTACCAGGCCGCCGTGCTGAGCCACGTGGCACGCGACGTGTATTCGATTGAACGCATCAAGCCGCTCTACGAGCGCGCGAAGCTGAACCTGCGGCCGCTGCGCGTGCCGAACATCCGTCTGCACTACGGCGACGGGCGTGTCGGCCTGCCGTCCGCGGCCCCGTTCGACGCGATCGTGATCGCGGCGGCGGGGCTCGACGTGCCGCAGGCGCTGCTCGAGCAGCTCGCGATCGGCGGGCGGCTCGTCGCGCCGGTCGGCGCGCAGAGCGGGCAGCACCAGGTGCTTACGCTCGTCGAGCGCGTCGCGCACGCGCAATGGAGAGAGTCACGGCTTGATCGCGTTTTCTTTGTCCCTTTAAAATCCGGAGTAATTTGAAACCGATGAGTATGTTGCGCGCGATGCAAAACAACCGTTCCAGGGAACCGCTCACGCTCGCCCAGCGCGCGATCTGCGTAGCTGCGTTCTCCACGCTACTGGCCGCCTGTGCGACGCGGCTCGACAACGCGCCCGTCGTCGATCGCTCCGGTTCGCTCGGCACGACCGGCACCGCGCAGCCCGCGGCGCCGCTTCCCCCTGCGCCACCGGGTTACTACCGGGTGAAGCCGGGCGACACGCTGTACCGGATCGCACTCGAAAACGGGCAGAACTATCGCGACATCGCCGCATGGAACAACCTGGCGAACCCGAATCAGATTGAAGTCGACCAGCTGCTGCGCGTTTCGCCGCAGGCCGGTGCCGCCGTTGCGGGCACGCAGGTCGCCGCACCGATCGCGGGCGCAGCCGTTGCGACCGCGCCGCTCAGCAGCGGCCCGGCAACGCCGTCCGCCGGCACGTCGTCCTCGGTTGCGCCGCCGCCTGCCGCGGCCGCCGCATCGAGCGATACGGCCGCCGCGCCGAGCGGCCCCGTGACGTTCGCGTGGCCCGCGCGCGGTCCCGTGCTGAATGGTTTCGACGACGCGAAGAACAAGGGCGTCAATATCGGCGGTACGGTCGGCGAGACCGTGAAGGCGGCGGCCGATGGCCGCGTCGTCTACTCCGGCAATGGCCTGCGCGGCTACGGCAACCTCATTATCATCAAGCACGATGCAACTTACCTCACGGCGTATGCACACAATCGCGCTTTGATGGTAAAAGAGGGGGACGCGGTAACGAAGGGGCAGAAGATCGCCGAGATGGGGAACAGCGATTCCGACCGCGTGATGCTGCATTTCGAGGTTCGCCGGCAGGGTAAACCTGTCGATCCGCTGAAGTATTTGCCGCCTCAATAACCGAGACGACCATGCCGAAATCGAAGCGCCACGAGCCGCAAGCCGAGTCTGAGAAGATCAGTCGTGCCACGCAAGCGTCGGTGGGGCGAGCTGGTGCTTCGACGGACGACGAAGACGACGTCGCGGACAACGAGCGTGACCTCGAGGCACGCGACGCCGACGCGGACGGTGGCGACGATGAGCGCGAAGGCCGCCCGGAGGCGGCGCCCGACGTCGACGATTTCCGCACGATGCTGCAGGCCGAGCTCACGGCCGACACGATCCAGCATTACCTGAACCGCATCAGCGTGAAGCCGCTGCTCACCGTCGAGGAGGAGCAGCGCTATTCGCGTCTGGCCAAGGCCGGCGAATTCGAGGCGCGGCAGGTGATGATCGAGCGCAACCTGCGCCTCGTCGTCAGCATCGCGAAGGGGTATCTGAACCGTGGCGTGCCGCTGCTCGACCTGATCGAGGAAGGCAACCTCGGCCTGATGCACGCGATCGAAAAATTCGACCCGACGCGCGGCTTTCGTTTTTCGACCTACGCGACGTGGTGGATCCGGCAGAGCATCGAGCGGGCGATCATGAACCAGGCCCGCACGGTGCGCCTGCCCGTGCACGTGATCCGCGAGCTGAACCAGGTGTTGCGCGCGAAGCGCCACCTCGAAAAGAATTCGATGTCGACGGGCGAAGCGGCCGAGCGCCGGGAAGCCAGCATCGACGACATCGCCTATCTCACCGGCAAGACCGCCGAGGAAGTCACCGATATCCTCGCGCTCAACGAGCACACGGCGTCGCTTGACGCGCCGCTCGACCTCGACCCTGCGAGCAGCCTGCTCGACCTGCTGCCCGACGACCAGAGCCAGTCGCCCGACGCCGAGGTGCAACACCGCGAGCTCGAGACGCTGACGCGCGCGTGGCTGTCGCGGCTGTCTGACAAGCATCGCCATGTGATCGAGCGCCGCTTCGGCCTGAACCACATCGAACCGGCGACGCTCGAGGAACTGGCCGACGAGATGGGGCTCACGCGCGAGCGCGTGCGCCAGATCCAGCAGGAAGCGCTGGTGCGCCTCAAGCGGTTTTTTGCCTCCAACGGCGTGCGCAAGGACGCCGTTCTGTAACTGATGACTCCGATTCTTGTTTTTGACATCGAGACGATTCCCGATGTCGACGGCATTCGCCGTCTGGAAGACCTGCCTGCGACGCTCGACGATGCCGCGGTGGCCGAGCATGCGTTCGCCGCCCGTCGCGAGAAGACCGGTAGCGATTTCCTGCCGCACCACCTGCAGCGTATCGCAGCGATCTCGTGCGTGTTCCGCGACAACAACGGTTTTCGCGTGCGCTCGCTCGGCACGATGCAGGACAACGAGGCGACGCTGATCCAGTCGTTCTACCGCGTGATCGAGAAATACACGCCGCAGCTCGTGTCGTGGAACGGCGGCGGTTTCGATCTGCCGGTGCTCCATTACCGCGCGCTCGTGCACGGCATCCCCGCGTCCCGCTACTGGGATCTCGGCGAAGACGATCGCGAATTCAAGTGGAACAACTACATCTCGCGCTACCACTCGCGGCATACCGACCTGATGGATGTGCTTGCGATGTACCAGGCACGTGCAAACGCGCCGCTCGACGCGCTCGCGAAGATGTGCGGCTTTCCGGGCAAGCTCGGGATGGACGGCAGCCAGGTGTGGCCGGCGTTCCAGAACGGGCAGATCGAGGAAATCCGCAACTATTGTGAAACCGATGTCGTCAATACCTACCTGCTGTATTGCCGGTTCCAGTTGATGCGCGGCGGCCTCACGCCGAGCGAATACGCGGATGAAATCCTGCTCGTGAAGAACTCGCTTGCACAGGAGCCTGCGTCGCACTGGGCCGAATACCTGGCCGGCTTCGACGCGTAGCGCGGGCGGGGCGCGCCGCGGCCGGCGTCGCGATCAATCGAGTTCGAGCAGCACCGGCTGGTGATCCGACGCGCGCACATCGCCGTCGATCTCGCAGCGGGTGACGCGCGGCAGTAGCGTATCGGTCACGAACACGAAGTCGCACGCGAGCGGCCCCTCCGACCATTGCACCGTATCGTAGACGCCCGCCGTCGGCGGTGGCGTGCGGCCGGGGTGCCGAGCGACCCATGCGTCGACGAAACGCGGCGCGTCTGCGATCGGCTCCAGGAATCGGCAATAGGCATCGCTGCCGAATGCGCTGTTGAAATCGCCGCAGACGATCGCATCGCACGGCTGGCCGGTCGCGCTGAATGGCCCCTCGGCGGTTTCGGCGGGCGCCGGTCGTGCCGCGTGCGCGCAGGCCTCGCGATGCCGGTCGCGCAGTGCATCGACCTGAGCGAGCCGCTGGCGCGCCGAATAATATTCCAGATGCGTGGTGATCACCCGCAGCGGCCCGAAGGGCGCCTGCAGCTCGACGTCGAGCGCGACGCGCGGCATCGACGGCACGCCGGCGTCGGCCGGCCACGGCAGCAACTGGCGGAGCACGCGCCCGACCGGGAGCCGGGTCGCGATCGCGTTGCCGAATTGGCGGCGCGGTGCACCGGCTTCGATGGGCGGCAGGTCGGCGCCGATCGCTTCGACGATCGTATGGCCGGGCAGCAGCGCTGCGAGTTCGGCGAACTGGTCGTTGCCGGGCCGGCCGGGCAGTGCGCCGAAGCCGCGCGTGACTTCCTGCAGGCATAGCACGTCGAAGTTGCCGAGCTCGTGGATTGCCGCGACGGTCCGCGAAAGATCGACGACGCCGTCCGCGTCCCGACCCCATTGGATGTTCCAGTCGATCAGTCGCATGGTCGAATCTCCTGTCGGGCGGATTGCGGGCGAGGACGGGTCCTGACCGGCTCCGCGGTCGCCCCGGCCGCGGGTGCTCCCGGGCCGCCTGTGTGGCCGCTCCCGCGCAATGCCGGGGCGTCTATGCTTAAGTATCGACGCTTGCGTCATGCAAAGCGGGCGATGCAGGCCTTCGTCGTCTACAATCTCGCCTTCTTCAACGTTTGTCAGGAAAAGCTGGTGTCCGAAGCCGTCCCCACTTCTGCGCGCAAATCAAGAAATGCGCCCGTCGCGCCCGGGCCCGCCCCGGTTCTCGAGATCGAATCGCTCGACATGGAAGCGCGCGGTGTCGGCCGCACGATCACCGAGGACGGTGAGCCGGGCAAGGTCATCTTCGTCGAGGGGGCGCTGCCGGGCGAGCGCGTGACCTATTCGAGCTTCCGCCGCAAGCCGAGCTACGAGCAGGCGACGGTTGTCGACATTCTGCGCCCGAGCGTGATGCGCACGCAGCCGAAGTGCACGTTCTTCGGCACCTGCGGCGGCTGTTCGATGCAGCATCTCGACATGCGCGCGCAGGTAGCGGTCAAGCAGCGCGTGCTCGAAGACAACCTGTGGCACCTGGCAAAGCTGCGCGCGGAAACGATGTTCGCGCCGATCCACGGCCCGTCGTGGGGCTATCGCTACCGTGCTCGCCTGACCGTGCGCAACGTCGCGAAGAAGGGCGGCGTGCTGGTCGGATTCCACGAGAAGAAGAGCAGCTACGTTGCCGATATGACGAGCTGTGAAGTGCTGCCGCCGCATGTGTCGGCGATGCTCGTGCCGCTGCGCCGGCTCGTCGAAGGGCTGTCGATCCGCGATCGGATGCCGCAGATCGAGCTCGCGGTCGGCTCGGAAGTCACCGCGCTCGTGCTGCGTGTGCTGGAGCCGATCAACGCGGACGACGAGGCGTTGCTGCGCGCGTTCGCGGACGAGCACAAGGTGCAGTTCTGGCTGCAGCCGAAGGGCCCCGATACGGTGGCGCCGTTCTATCCGCTCGACGTGTCGCTCGACTACACGCTGCCGGAATTCGGTATCCGCATGCCGTTCAAGCCGACCGACTTCACGCAGGTCAACCATCAGATCAACCGCGTGCTGGTGGGCCGTGCGCTGCGCCTGCTCGCGCCGTCGCGCGACGATCGCGTGCTCGACCTGTTCTGCGGGATCGGCAACTTCACGCTGCCGCTCGCGCGGCTGTCGCGCGAAGTGATGGGCATCGAGGGCAGCGACACGCTGACGACGCGCGCGCTGGCGAATGCGCGCGAGAACGGTGTCGACGGCCACACGATGTTCGCGTGCCGGAACCTGTTCGAAGTGACGGGCGACGACATGCGTGCGCTCGGCGCATTCGACAAGTTCCTGATCGACCCGCCGCGCGAAGGCGCGCTCGCGGTGTCGAAGGCGCTGGCCGAGATCGCGCAGAGCGGTGAGGGCCCGCTGCCGAAGCGGATCGTCTATGTGTCGTGCAACCCGTCGACGCTGGCGCGCGACGCGGGCCTGCTCGTGCACGAGGCCGGCTACCGCCTGAAGGGCGCCGGTGTCGTGAACATGTTCCCGAATACGTCGCACGTCGAATCGATCGCGCTGTTCGAGCGCGACTGAACGCCGGGCGGCGGACGAAAAAAAACCGGCCGCGGGCCGGTTTTTTCATGTTGCGTGGCGAACGTCAGTTGCGGTTGCCGCCGAAGATGCCGAGCAGCGCGAGCAGGTTCGTGAACACGTTGTACAGGTCGAGGTAGATCGCGAGCGTGGCCGAGATGTAGTTCGTCTCGCCGCCGTTCACGACGCGCTGGACGTCGAACAGCATGTACGCGGAGAAGATCGCGATCGCGAGTACCGACACGGTGAGCATCAGCGCCGGGAGTTGCAGGAAGATGTTCGCGACCGAGGCGAGCAGGATCACGATCACGCCCATGAACAGCCACTTGCCGAGCCCCGAGAAGTCGCGCTTGCTGACGGTGGCGATCGTCGCCATCGCGGCGAAGATGATGCCGGTGCCGCCGAACGCGAGCATGATCAGCGACGGGCCGTTCGAGAAGCCGAGGATGAAGCTCAGCAGCCGCGACAGCATCAGGCCCATGAAGAACGTGAAGCCGAGCAGCACGAACACGCCGGCCGCGCTGTTTTTCGTCCGCTCGATCGCGAACATGAAGCCGAACGCGATCGCGAAGAACGCGAGCAGGCTCATCATCGGGCTCGTGGCCGCGAACAGCGAGAAGCCCGTCGCGACGCCGACCCAGGCGCCCAGCACGGTCGGCACCATCGACAGCGCGAGCAGCCAGTACGTGTTCCGCAGCACGCGGTTGCGAACCTCGGCGGTGCTGACGGAACCGCCGCGGCCGAAATTGTACGGATAGTCGTTCATGGTTTCTCCTAACATTGAACGCATGGGCGTCCGGGGCCGGTTCGGCGCGCGCGGTGTGCGGCGCAGCAAACCGGAGCAGCTATGGCTAAGATACGTTCCGTGCCGGGAGGTTTCAATGGCCGGGCGGCACAAAACATATGGATTCTGAACCTTTCATGCGTGTAAGGGTTCAATCGCAATGATACACGGGATCGTGCTACAATAGCGGATTCATTTGAACCTGTAACTTCTTAATTTTTTGGAGTTTTTATGGCAATCGAGCGCACCCTGTCGATCATCAAGCCGGATGCGGTGGCAAAGAACGTGATCGGCCAGATCTACAGCCGTTTCGAAGGCGCCGGCCTGAAGATCGTCGCATCGCGCATGGCACACCTGTCGCGTGCTGACGCAGAGAAGTTCTACGCGGTTCACGCAGCGCGTCCGTTCTTCAAGGACCTCGTCGATTTCATGATCTCGGGCCCGGTGATGATCCAGGTTCTGGAAGGTGAAGGCGCGATCCTGAAGAACCGCGACCTGATGGGCGCGACGGATCCGAAGAAGGCAGAAAAGGGCACGATCCGCGCCGACTTCGCCGACAGCATCGACGCGAACGCCGTTCACGGCTCGGACGCTGCTGAAACGGCAGCGGTCGAAGTCGCGTTCTTCTTCCCGGAAATGAACGTTTACTCGCGCTAAGCCCTGGCTGGCAGCAAGTAGGCAGGATTCAGCGCACGCGGCAAGGCAGCACATCATGACGAGCGAAACTTCCGTCAATCTTCTCGACTTCGATGCCGAGGGTCTTGTCGCGTACTGCGGCAGCCTCGGCGAGAAGCCGTTCCGCGCCAAGCAGTTGCAGCGCTGGATCCATCAGTACAACGCTGGCGATTTCGACGGCATGACCGACCTCGCGAAGTCCTTGAGAGAAAAACTCAAGGGCCGCGCGTCGATCGGCATGCCCGAGATCGCCAGCGATCACGTTTCCGCCGACGGCACGCGCAAGTGGCTGATCGACGTCGGAAACGGCAATGCGGTCGAAACCGTGTTCATCCCGGAAGAGACGCGCGGCACGCTGTGCGTGTCGTCGCAGGCCGGGTGTGCGGTCAACTGCCGCTTCTGTTCGACGGGCAAGCAGGGCTTTTCCCGCAACCTGTCGACAGCCGAAATCATCGGCCAGCTACGGATGGCCGAATTTGCGTTGCGAGCGTCGCTGGGCCGCGCGCCCGGCCCGAACGGCAAGGCCGAACGGGTCGTCACCAACGTGGTGATGATGGGCATGGGCGAGCCGCTGCTGAATTACAGCGCGGTCGTGCCGGCGATGCGGTTGATGCTCGACGACAACGCGTACGGCCTGTCGCGCCGCCGCGTCACGCTGTCGACGTCCGGCGTGGTGCCGATGATGGATCGTCTCGGCGCCGAGCTGCCGGTCGCGCTGGCCGTTTCGCTGCACGCGCCGAACGATGCGCTGCGCGACGAGCTGGTGCCGCTCAACAAGAAGTATCCGCTGCGCGAGCTCATGGCCGCTTGCCAGCGTTATCTGAAAGTCGCACCGCGCGACTTCATTACTTTCGAATACTGCATGCTGGACGGCGTCAACGACACCGAAGCGCATGCGCGCGAACTGCTGGCCGTCACGCGCGACGTGCCGTGCAAGTTCAATCTGATCCCGTTCAATCCGTTTCCGGAATCGGGCCTCATCCGCTCGAAGCCGGAGCAGATCAAGCGCTTTGCACAGGTTCTCCTCGACGCGGGTGTCGTCACGACCGTGCGCAAGACGCGCGGCGACGACATCGATGCCGCGTGCGGCCAGCTGGCCGGCGCAGTGAAGGACCGCACGCGCCTCGCGGAACGAACGGGTGTGGCAGGGAAAATCATCGAAGTTCGGTCGGTTTGACATGGACGCCTGGCCGGGGATGCCAGGACCTTTTGGCGGTACAACACGCGAATAGCGATCGGTCGCGGCGCCTCGGCGTCGCGCATGGTATGGACAGTTGCGGGTGCTGCCGGCAGGAACCGGCGGCGGCCGCCAGTGAAGAAGAATCGACGCGAGGACAAGGATGAGTGAGCCGCAGCCGTCTAACGGCGCAGAGACGAATGGCGCGAAGCCGGCACCGGCAGGGTTGGAATCGCTTGCGGCGGTCGGCAGCCGGCTGGCGCAGCTTCGGGAGGCGAGGGGTTGGACCGTCGACGACGTGTCGGCGCGACTCAAGGTCGCACCGCCGAAGCTTCGGGCGCTCGAGGCTGGCGACATCAGCCATTTGCCCGGCGTGACGTTTGCGCTCGGCGTCGTGCGTAGCTACGCGAAGATGCTCGGCGTCGATCCGGAACCGTTCGCGCAGGCGTTGCGCCGTGAGCGCGGGGTGCCGGAAGTCGACCTGTCGATGCCCGCGTCGTCGGGGACGGATCTGCCGCGCGGTCGCGTGTCGATTCCGCTGGGCGGGTCGTCGCGGCATCACCCGTGGCTGTGGGGCACGGCGATCGTCGTCGTCGCGGTGGTTGCGGTACTGATGTGGCACACTGGCGGCGATTCGGCCAGCCTGCTTGCGCGTTTCAAGAGCGGCGACGCGGAGCATGCGTCGGCCGCGAGCGTACCGGGGGCATCCTCGTCGTCAGTCGAAGAGGCGGCATCGAGCGGTGCGTCTGCCGTGGTCGCGAATGAGGTTTCGGCCCCGGCTGCTGCTTCTGCCGCCCCGGCGCCGGTCGTTGCGTCGGCTGCTCCGGCACCTGCGCCCGTGGCGCCGGTCGTGACGGCGGCTGCATCGCAGCCCGTCGTGGCAACGACGGCGGCCAGCGCCGCCGCGCCGGCCCAGCCGGCGAGTGTCGTGGTGGCGGCCGGCCAGTCGATGATCGAGCTGAAGGTCAAGCAGGACAGCTGGTTCAGCGTGCGCGACAAGAGCGGCAAGGAGCTGTTCTCCGGGCTGGTGCACGGCGGCGAGGCGAAGCAGGTCGCTGGCGACGGGCCGTTCAAGGTCACGATCGGCAACAAGGCAGGCCTCGATACGGTTGCGTTCGACGGAAAACCTGTCGATCCGGCAAAATATTCGGCAGCGCGGGGTAATGTGGCGCGGTTCACGTTGCCCTGACGTCAAGCGCCGTGGCGAAGGCCTGTCGTCGATATCGGCAGGCCGTGAGGGCACGGCGCTTTTTCAATTCATGCGCCGCGCCGCGGCGCATTCCGCGTAAATGGATCTATCGATGCAATCCGAAGCTCAATCCCCACGCAGCAGTCAGATTTGTTCAACCGAGCCGGTGTTCGGCGGGCATCAGCCGCGCCGCGTATCGCATGCGGTGGATGTCCGTTGGGGCGGGCAGCTCGTGACGATCGGCGGCGACGCGCCGGTGCGCGTGCAGTCGATGACGAATACCGACACGGCCGACGCGATCGGCACGGCAATCCAGATCAAGGATCTCGCGAATGCGGGCTCCGAACTGGTGCGCATCACGGTCAACACGCCCGAGGCCGCGGCCGCCGTGCCGGCGATCCGCGAGCAGCTCGACCGGATGGGCGTGACGGTGCCGCTCGTCGGCGATTTCCACTACAACGGCCACCTGCTGCTGCGCGACTACCCGGGCTGCGCGGAGTCGCTGTCGAAGTACCGGATCAACCCGGGCAACGTCGGCCAGGGCGCGAAGCGCGACACGCAGTTCGCGCTGATGATCGAAGCGGCCGCCAAGTACGACAAGGCGGTGCGGATCGGCGTGAACTGGGGCAGCCTCGACCAGGATCTGCTCGCGCGCATGATGGACGAGAACGGCGCGCGTGCGCAGCCGTGGGATGCGCAGAGCGTGATGTACGAGGCGCTGATCCAGTCGGCGATCGGCTCGGCCGAACGTGCGGTCGAACTGGGCCTCGGCCGCGACCGCATCGTGCTGTCGTGCAAGGTCAGCGGCGTGCAGGACCTGATCGCCGTGTACCGCGAGCTCGGCCGCCGCTGCGGCTTCGCGCTGCACCTCGGGCTGACCGAGGCGGGCATGGGCTCGAAGGGCATCGTCGCGTCGACGGCCGCGCTCGGCGTGCTGCTGCAGGAAGGGATCGGCGACACGATCCGCATCTCGCTGACGCCGGAACCGGGCGCGCCGCGCACGGGCGAGGTGATCGTCGGCCAGGAAATCCTGCAGACGATGGGCCTGCGCTCGTTCGCGCCGATGGTCATCGCGTGCCCGGGCTGCGGCCGCACGACGAGCACGCTGTTCCAGGAACTCGCGATGCAGATCCAGACCTACCTGCGCGAGCAGATGCCGGTCTGGCGCAAGGAATATCCGGGCGTCGAGAAAATGAACGTCGCGGTGATGGGCTGCATCGTCAACGGCCCGGGCGAATCGAAGCACGCGAACATCGGCATCAGCCTGCCGGGCTCGGGCGAAAACCCGGCCGCACCCGTCTTCATCGACGGCGAGAAGGTCAAGACGCTGCGCGGCGAGCGGATCGCCGAGGAATTCCAGCAGATCGTCAGCGACTACGTCGCACGCAATTACGGCCGCGCTGAGGCCACGAACTAATTCGTCCACACACACGATGACTGAACAAAAACGCAAGATCGAGAAGCTCACCGGCGTCAAGGGCATGAACGACATCCTCCCGCAGGATGCCGGCCTTTGGGAGTTCTTCGAAGCCACCGTGAAATCGCTGCTGCGCGCATACGGTTACCAGAACATCCGCACGCCGATCGTCGAGCACACGCAGCTCTTCACGCGCGGCATCGGTGAGGTCACCGACATCGTCGAGAAGGAGATGTACAGCTTCACCGACGCGCTGAACGGCGAGAACCTGACGATGCGCCCGGAAAACACCGCGGCGGTCGTGCGCGCGTCGATCGAGCACAACATGCTGTACGACGGCCCGAAGCGCCTGTGGTACATCGGCCCGATGTTCCGTCACGAGCGTCCGCAGCGCGGCCGCTATCGCCAGTTCCACCAGGTCGGCGTCGAGGCGCTCGGCTTTGCGGGTCCCGATGCGGATGCCGAGATCATCATGATGTGCCAGCGCCTGTGGGACGACCTCGGCCTGACCGGCATCAAGCTCGAGATCAACTCGCTCGGCCTCGCCGAAGAGCGTGCCGCGCACCGCGTCGAACTGATCAAGTACCTCGAGCAGTTCGCCGACGTGCTCGACGAGGATGCGAAGCGTCGCCTGTATACGAACCCGCTGCGCGTGCTCGATACGAAGAACCCCGCGCTGCAGGAAATCGCGCAGAACGCGCCGAAGCTGATCGACTTCCTCGGCGACGAATCGCGCGCGCACTTCGAAGGGCTGCAGCGCCTGCTGCTCGCGAACAACATCCCGTTCAAGATCAACCCGCGTCTCGTACGTGGTCTGGACTACTACAACCTGACCGTGTTCGAGTGGGTCACCGACAAGCTCGGCGCGCAGGGCACGGTTGCGGCCGGTGGTCGCTACGATCCGCTGATCGAGCAGCTCGGCGGCAAGCCGACCGCCGCGTGCGGCTGGGCGATGGGTATCGAGCGGATCCTCGAACTGCTGAAGGAAGAGGATCTTGCGCCCAAGCAGGAAGGTGTCGACGTGTACGTCGTGCACCAGGGCGAGACCGCACGTGAACAGGCGTTCATCGCGGCCGAGCGCCTGCGCGATACGGGCCTCGACGTGATCTTCCACTGCAGCGCCGACGGTGCGCCGGCCAGCTTCAAGTCGCAAATGAAGCGAGCCGACGCAAGCGGTGCCGCGTTCGCGGTGATCTTCGGCGAAGAAGAGGTTGCGAACGGGACGGTGGGCGTGAAAGCGCTGCGCGGTGCGGGCGGAGATGGGGAAAAGAACGTTCAGCAGACCGTACCGGTAGAAGGCTTGACCGAATTCCTAATCAATGCGATGGTTGCATCCGCCGAAGACGGCGACGACTGATCGCGCTGGCATCCGCTCGACAAGAAAGGCCTGAACAGGAAGGAATCGCTCGCCGATGAGTTATCACGACGAACAAGAATCGATTGAAAGTCTCAAGGCGTGGTGGGCCCGCTGGGGTAACCTCACCACGTGGATCGTGCTCGCGGCGCTCGTCGTCGCGGCCGGTTTCAACGGCTGGAACTACTGGCAGCGCCGTCAGGCTGCCGAGGCGTCCGGGCTGTACGAGCAGGTCCAGAAGGCCGCCGCCGCGAACGACAAGGCGACGATGGCCCGCGCGGCCGCCGACATGGAAGACAAGTTCGGCAGCACGCCGTATGCGCAGATGACGGCGCTCTCCGCCGCGAAGACGTTGTACGCGGCCGGCGACGCGGCAGGTGCGAAGGCGCAGTTGCAATGGGCCGTCGATCACGCCAAGGATGACGAGTACAAGCAGATCGCGAAGCTGCGTCTCGCGGCGCTGCTGCTCGACGAGAAGGCGTACGACGCGGGCCTCGCGCTGCTGTCGGGTACGCCGGTCGATGCATTCAAGGGCCTCGTGGCCGATCGCCGTGGCGATCTGCTTGCTGCGCAAGGCAAGACCGACGATGCGCGCGCGGCTTACAAGCTTGCGCTCGACGGCCTGTCGAAGGACGACCAGTCTGCGCGCCAGCTCGTTCAGTTCAAGCTGGACGCGCTCGGCGGCTGAACCCTGGTCCCCTCAACCTCTTAACTCTGCTTCGCTAACCGATGAATTTGCTGAAACGTTACGCTGTGCCCGTTGCCTGCGCGGCGGCTGTCCTCGCATTGGCGGCCTGCTCGTCGACGAAGGATGCGCGCCGCGTGCCGACGCCGCTCACCGAGTTCAAGCCCCAGATGGACGTGCAACAGGTCTGGAAGGCGGGCGTCGGCAAGGGCGGGCGCTACCTGTTCTCGCCGGTGGCCGTTGGCGACGCCGTCTATGCGGCGGGCGAAAACGGTTCGGTCGAGAAGATCGACGCGAAGACGGGCCAGACGCTCTGGCGCGCGAAGGTCGGGTCCGACCTGTCGGCCGGTGTCGGCAGCGACGGCAACCTGACCGCGGTCGGCGCGCTGAAGGGCGGCGTGTTCGTGCTGGGCCCGGACGGCAAGCAACTGTGGAAGACCAGCGTGCAGGGCGAGATCTTCTCGCCGCCGCTCGTCGGCAACGGCCTTGTAGTCATCCGCACGATCGATGGCCAGGTGATCGCGTTCAACGCGCAGACGGGCGAGCAGAAGTGGAACTACCGCAACCGCGCGGTGCCGCTGAACCTGCGCGTGTCGGCCGGCATGACGTTCGCGGGTGACGCGGCGGTGCTGGCGGGCTTCCCGGGCGGCGGGCTGGTCGCAATCAACCTGCAGACGGGTGAGCCGTTCTGGCAGACGCCGGTGTCGTTTCCGAAGGGCGTGACCGAGGTCGAACGCATCAACGACGTCAGCGGTCCGCCGACGCTCGTGGGCGCGGAAGCCTGCGCGGTGACGTTCCAGGGGCAGCTCGGCTGCTTCGATGCAAACTCGGGCCGCCCGCTGTGGGAAAAGGCGTTCTCGAGCCGCAGCGGTCTCGCGCAGGATGATTCGGTGGTCGCCGGCGGCGACGACTGGTCGGTCGTGACGGCGTACGACGCCGCTTCGGGCAACGAGCTGTGGCGCAACGACAAGCTGAAGAGCCGTGACGTCGGCGTGCCGTATCTGCTCGGGCACGCGGTCGTGATGGGCGATTACAAGGGCTTCGTACACTTCCTGTCGCGCGAAGACGGCAGCTTCATCGCACGGATGAAGACCGACGGCAGCGCGATTACGGCGGCGCCGGTCCTCGCGGGCAATACGCTCGTCGTGCAAACGAAGGACGGCGGCCTGTACGGATTCCGTCCGCGCTGACGCGCAGGAAACATGCGCGGCCGTGGTGTGACGGGCTTTGTCCCGCGCACCGCGGCCGCGCGATTTGAAGGCGGCCGGTGCTCCCGGCCGCTCGGTATTTGAAAGGCAGTTCGAGACGAAAGACGACGGCGCGCAACGCGCGCCAGGCGCGCGCATCCGGCGCGGCGCGAATTCGTGATATTTTCATTCAGCGCAGCCGCCCGCAGCAGCGGGCCTCCCGCTGCTGCGCTTCACCGTAGAAAACACAGATGAAACCGGTCATTGCCCTCGTTGGGCGCCCCAATGTGGGGAAATCCACGCTGTTCAACCGGCTCACACGCTCGCGTGATGCGCTGGTTGCCGACTTGCCGGGCCTGACGCGCGATCGCCATTACGGCGAAGGGCGCGTCGGCGAGCGGCCGTACCTGGTCGTCGATACGGGCGGCTTCGAGCCCGTCGCGAAGGACGGCATCCTGCACGAGATGGCGCGCCAGACGCGGCAGGCCGTCGAGGAAGCCGACGTCGTCGTGTTCATCGTCGACGGCCGCAACGGGCTCGCGCCGCAGGACAAGTCGATCGCCGACTACCTGCGCAAGACCGGCCGGCCGATCTTCCTCGTCGTCAACAAGGCCGAGGGGATGAAGTACACGGCGGTCGCGACGGACTTCTACGAGCTCGGGCTCGGCGATCCGCGCGCGATCTCGGCTGCGCATGGCGACGGCGTCACCGACATGATCAACGAGGCGCTGGATGTCGCGTATGCGGACCGTCCGGAGGAAGAGGACGAGAACGACCCGTCGCGCGGCATCAAGATCGCGATCGTCGGCCGCCCGAACGTCGGCAAGTCGACGCTCGTGAACGCGCTGATCGGCGAGGATCGCGTGATCGCGTTCGACATGCCGGGCACGACGCGCGATTCGATCTACGTCGACTTCGAACGTAACGGCAAGAAATACACGCTGATCGATACGGCCGGCTTGCGCCGCCGTGGCAAGGTGTTCGAGGCGATCGAGAAATTCTCGGTCGTGAAGACGCTGCAGTCGATCTCCGACGCGAACGTCGTCATTCTTCTGCTGGATGCGCAGCAGGACATTTCCGACCAGGACGCGCACATCGCCGGCTTCGTCGTCGAACAGGGCCGCGCGCTCGTGATCGGCGTCAACAAGTGGGACGGGCTCGACGAGCATGCGCGCGAACGCGCGAAAGCGGATTTGACCCGCAAGCTGAAATTCCTCGACTTCGCGAAATCGCACTTCATTTCGGCCACGAAGAAGACGGGCATCGGCACGCTGATGCGCTCGGTCGACGACGCATACGCTGCGGCGATGGCGAAGCTGCCGACGCCGAAGCTCACGCGCGCGCTGATCGAGGCGGTCGAGTTCCAGCAGCCGCGCCGTCGCGGCCCGGTGCGTCCGAAGCTGCGCTACGCGCACCAGGGCGGCCAGAATCCGCCGATCATCGTGATCCACGGTAACGCGCTCGACGCCGTGACGGAAACGTACAAGCGTTACCTGGAAAACCGGTTCCGCGAAACTTTCTCACTGACAGGGACTCCATTGCGCATAGAGTTCCGTTCGTCGAACAATCCGTACGCGGACAAGAGCTGAAGACGCCTGTTTCACGCGTCCCGCAAGGGGTTGGCCGCAAGGCCTACGCCCCGGGCGGGCCAGGCAAAATCGGCTATAGTGTAGCGATTGGCGCCGGATCTCTTTTTCTTCGCCGCCAATCCAGATCAACCTGCAAAAAAAGATGGAGTACGCCATGAGCAACAAAGGGCAATTGTTACAAGACCCGTTTTTGAACGCACTGCGCAAAGAGCACGTTCCCGTTTCGATCTACCTCGTTAACGGCATCAAGCTTCAAGGGAACATTGAATCGTTCGACCAGTACGTCGTGTTGCTCCGTAATACGGTGACCCAGATGGTGTACAAGCACGCCATCTCGACGGTCGTGCCGGCGCGCCCGGTGAATTTCCACCCGGACGCGGAAGCCTCGTCCTAACCTATCGCAGCGGCCGGCATCCGGTCGCCGCGAGCGACCGATGCCAGCCGCCTTATCTTGACACCTGAAAATTTGATCAACGCAGCGCTCGTCGGCATTGATTTCGGCAAGACCGATTTCGAAGCCAGTCTCGAAGAACTCAGTCTTCTCGCCTCCAGCGCCGGGGCCCGTCCCGCCGTCACCCTCACAGGCCGTCGCGCCAGTCCCGATGCCAAGATGTTCATCGGCAGCGGCAAGGCCGAAGAACTCCGGCTCGCCTGCGACGCGCACAACGTCGAAATTGTCATCTTCAACCACGCACTGGCGCCAGCCCAGCAACGTAATCTGGAGCAGGCACTTAACAGGCGTGTGGTCGATCGCACCAGCCTCATCCTCGACATCTTTGCGCAGCGCGCCCGCAGCCACGAAGGCAAGCTGCAGGTCGAACTCGCACAGCTTCAGTATCTGTCGACGCGACTCATTCGCGCATGGACCCACCTTGAACGTCAGAAGGGCGGTATTGGCCTGCGCGGCCCGGGTGAAACGCAGCTCGAAACCGACCGCCGACTGATCGGCGAGCGCATCAAGATGCTGAAGTCGCGGCTCGACCGGCTGCGCCGGCAACACAGTACGCAACGCCGGCAGCGTGCGCGCAGCGGCACGATGTCGGTGTCGCTCGTCGGCTATACGAACGCGGGCAAATCGACGCTGTTCAATGCGCTGACGAAAGCGCAGGCATATGCGGCCGATCAGCTGTTCGCTACGCTCGACACGACGTCGCGTCGCGTGTACCTCGGCGACGAGGTCGGCCAGATCGTCGTGTCGGATACGGTCGGGTTCATCCGCGAGTTGCCTCACCAACTGGTCGCCGCATTCCGCGCGACCCTCGAGGAAACGATCCACGCGGATCTGCTGCTGCACGTGGTCGATGCGTCGAGCGCGGTCAGGCTTGAACAGATCGAGCAGGTCAACGGCGTGCTGCACGAGATCGGCGCGGACACGATCCGGCAGGTGCTGGTATTCAACAAGATCGACGCCGTGCCTGAGCTGGCGGCCCGCGGCGACGCGGTCGAGCGGGACGAGTATGGTAATATTTCGCGCGTCTTTTTGAGCGCGCGCACCGGTCAGGGTCTTGACGCGTTGCGTGCCGCCATCGCCGAAATCGCCTCCGCGGAACACCTTTCCAGCGCGACGTTACCCAACGGCGCGTTCGACGGCGCTCCCGCTGAACCACACGAAGACCACACGATTTCCGAACACGGGCGCTAACCGGTCCCGGCCGGTTCGCCGGCGTCTAATCTGGTGAACAAACTCTGGTGAACGAATACAACGAACGGAGTACCTGGCGGCGGATGCGCGCCTTGCTGTCGATCAACGATCCCCGCTGGGGACGCGGCGAAGGCAATGGCAAGGATGGATCCCGTCCCCGTGCGAACGAATCGAAGCGGCCGCAAGGCGGCGACGGCGATGGCCCGCCCGATCTCGACGAGATGTGGCGCAACTTCAACCGGCGCCTGAACGGCCTTTTCGGCGGCAAGGGCGGCAACGGTTTCCGTCCTGACAACGGGCGAGCCGCGCGAGTCGGCGTCGGCATCGTGATCGGCGTGCTGGTCGCGGTCTACGCGGGCAGCGGGCTGTTCGTCGTGCAGGACGGCCAGACGGGCGTCGTGCTGCAACTCGGCAAGCTGTCGGGCACGGTCGGTCAGGGCGTGCACTGGCGCGCGCCGTATCCGTTCGCGTCGCATGAAATCGTCGATACGTCGCAGGTCCGCTCGATCGAGATCGGCCGCAACAACGTCGTGCGTCTCGCGAACGTGAAGGAAGCGGCGATGCTGACGCGCGATGCCGATATCGTCGACGTGCGTTTCATCGTCCAGTACCGGATCCGTTCCGCGACCGATTACCTGTTCCGCAGCGTCGATCCCGAGCGCAGCGTCTCGCAGGCCGCCCAGGCCGCGGTACGCGCGATCGTCGGTACGCGCAGCGCGGCCGACGTGCTGAACCAGGACCGCGACGCGCTGCGCGAGCAGCTGTCCACCGCGATCCAGCGCGATCTCGATCGCTACCAGTCGGGGCTCGAGGTGACGGCCGTCACGATGCAAAGCGTGGCGGCGCCCGAGCAGACGCAGGCCGCGTACGGCGAAGTCGCGAAGGCGCGCGACGAGCGCGAGGCCGCGAAGCGTGCTGCACAGGCGTATGCAAGCGACCTGCTGCCGAAGGCGCAGGGCGATGCCGCGAAGCTCGTCGACGAAGCGAAGGCGTATGCCGATCGCGTGGTCACGGAAGCCGAAGGCGATGCCGATCGCTTCAAGCAGGTCTATGCGCAGTACTCGAAGGCGCCCGCGGTGATCCGCGAGCGGATGTATCTCGAGACAATGCAGGAAATCTATTCGAACGCGACGAAGGTGTTCGTCGGCAACAAGGGCGGCAACAGCGTCGTGTATCTGCCGCTCGACAAGCTCGTCGAGCAGGGGCGGCAAAACGCCGCGGCGTCCACTGGCGCATCCGCGCCCGATGCGGCGTCGGCACCGGCGGCCGTCGCGCCGGCTACAGCGGCACCCGCGAGTGCGGCGTCGGCAGCGTCGGGCAACGACGTGCTGCGATCGCGCGAAGCGTTTCGCAGCCGGTCGCGCGAAGACGATCTGAAGTAACGGGGAGCGCAGAACATGAACCGAATCATTGCGCTCGTCGTCGCAATCGTGATCGTTGCCTTCGCGGCATCGTCGACCGTCCTTACCGTCGATCCGCGCCACACGGCCGTGCTGTCGGGGCGCGACGGCGCGCAGCCCGAGCTGGCTGGCCCCGGCATCCATTTCAAGTTGCCGCCGCCGCTGCAGACGGCCACGCTGATCGACACGCGCCTGCAATCGCGCGAGTCGTCGGATCCGCTGCAACTGGCAACGGAAGACAAGCACGACTTGCTCGTCGCCTATGCGGTGAAATACCGGATCAGCGATCCGATGAAGTATTTCACGGCGACGGGTGGCGACCCGGCGGCAGCCGGCGAACGTCTGGCCGGCGCGCTGAAGAGCGCACTCGGCGACGCGTTCGGCAAGCGCGCGCTCGACGACGCGCTCGGCGGCCAGCGTGCGATCGCCGATGCGGCCCGCGACGAAGTGAAGGCGAAGGCGTCCGGGTTCGGCGTCGACGTGGTCGACGTCCAGCTGATGCGCGTCGACTTGCCTGCCGCGCAAACCGACGCCGTCTATCAGCGGATGATCGGCGCGCTGCGCGATCAGGCGGCGCAGGTGCGTGCGCAAGGCGCGGCCGACGTCGAGCAGATCAAGGCCGATGCCGAACGCGAACAGCAGGCCGTGCTCGCGAACGCGTACAAGTCCGCGCAGACGATCAAGGGCGAGGGCGATGCGAAGGCTGCGACGATTGCCGCCGACGCGTTCGGTCGCGATCCGCAGTTCTATCAGTTCTACGCGAGCCTGCAGGCTTACCGGAACACGTTCAAGCGCAACGACATCATCGTCGTCGATCCCGACAGCGAGTTCTTCCGCTTCATGCGCAGCCCGACGGGCGGTGCCGCACCGGCGGCGCCTGCTCCCCGCAAACACTGACCTTGGGGCGCCGCGTCGAGCGGCGCCGTCGCTCGCATGGACCTGGCTGGCTCGTTGTTGCTCGCAGTAGCGCTGATGCTGATCATCGAGGGGGCGTTCCCCTTCGTGTTTCCCGTCGCCTGGCGCGACACGTTTCGTAGAATAGCTGAGCGGCCGCCGCATCATATCCGGATCGGCGGGCTGATCGTGATGGTGCTCGGGCTCGTACTGCTGCTGCTCGCGACCTGACCGGACACCCGATCCGGACGGCGCATCCGCCGTTCGTCCCGCCCGAATTCAGAATTTCCGATTCACATCGCGGCGCGCGTGTCGCGCGCTGTTTCCCGTCGTAGGACCGTACCGATGTCGACCTGGTTACTTCCCGAGAATATCGCCGACGTACTGCCGTCGGAAGCGCGCAAGATCGAGGAGCTGCGCCGCAGGCTGCTCGACCGCTTCCGTTCGTATGGCTACGAAATGGTGATGCCGCCGCTGCTCGAGTATCTCGAGTCGCTGCTGACGAGCGGCGGCGCCGACTTGCGCCTGCGCACCTTCAAGCTGGTCGACCAGATGTCGGGCCGCACGCTCGGCCTGCGCGCCGACATCACGCCGCAGGTCGCGCGGATCGACGCGCACCTATTGAACCGTCAGGGCGTGACGCGCCTCTGCTATGCGGGCCACGTGATGCATACGCGTCCGCGCGGCCTGCACGCGACGCGCGAGCAGATCCAGATCGGCGCCGAAATCTACGGGCATGGCGGGCTGGAAGCCGACCTCGAGATCCAGCAACTGATGCTCGACGCGCTGCATCTCGCGGGGCTGTCGCGCATCCGTCTCGACCTCGGCCACGCGGGTGTGCTCGCGGCACTGCTGGCGCGCGACGCGCAGGCTGCCGAGCGCGGCGAGTCGCTGTACGACGCGCTGTCGGGCAAGGACGTGCCGCTGCTGAACGAACTCACCGACGATCTCGGCGCCGATACGCGCGCCGCGCTGCGCGCGCTGCCGCATCTCTATGGCGATGCGAGCGTGCTCGCCGAGGCACGCGCGCGGTTGCCGGTGCTGCCCGAAATCACGCGGGCGCTCGACGATCTGGCGCAACTCGCGGCGCAGGCGAAGGGTGTCGAAGTGGCGATCGATCTCGGCGACCTGCGCGGCTACGCGTACCACAGCGGTGCGATGTTCAGCGCCTACATCGATGGCGTGCCGAACGCGATCGCGCGGGGCGGCCGGTACGACCACGTCGGCCAGGCGTACGGCCGTGCCCGTCCGGCTACGGGCTTCTCGCTCGACCTGCGCGAGCTTGCGCGAATCTCGCCGGTCGAGGCGCGCGGCACCGCGATTCTCGCGCCGTGGGCACAGGACGACGCACTGAGCGCGGCCGTTGCCGCGCTGCGCGATGCGGGTGAAGTCGTGATCCAGGCGCTGCCGGGCCACGATCATGTGCTCGACGAGTTTGCCTGCGACCGTTCGCTCGTCGAGCGCAACGGTGCATGGGTGGTCGAACCCCGATAAACAGGCGTTCGCGGGACGTGCTTCGGCGTGCATATCGTTGAAGCGAAACGGAAAAATTCGGAATCGCCCGCGAACATAGGTAGAATACGTTTTTAACCAGCTAACGAATCAACATGTCTGCCAGCGCAGTGAACGTGACTCCCGGGCGCAATGTCGTCGTCGTGGGAACGCAATGGGGTGATGAAGGCAAGGGCAAGATCGTCGACTGGCTGACGGACCACGCTCAGGGCGTCGTGCGTTTCCAGGGCGGTCACAACGCCGGCCACACCCTCATCATCGGCGGCAAGAAAACGATCTTGCGCCTCATTCCGTCGGGCATCATGCGTGAAGGCGTCGCCTGCTACATCGGCAACGGCGTCGTCCTGTCCCCCGAAGCACTGTTCAAGGAAATCGGCGAGTTGGAAGAAGCCGGCGTGAACGTGCGCGACCGTCTGTTCATTTCCGAAGCCACGACGCTGATCCTGCCGTACCACATCGCGATCGACCAGGCGCGCGAAGCGCGCAAGGGCGCGGGCAAGATCGGCACGACGGGCCGCGGCATCGGCCCCGCGTACGAAGACAAGGTCGGCCGCCGCGCGCTGCGCGTGCAGGACCTGTTCGACGCGAAGACCTTCGCCGACCGCCTGCGCGAAAACCTCGATTTCCACAACTTCGTGCTGACCCAGTACCTGGGCGCCGCGGCCGTCGATTTCCAGGCCACGCTCGACACGATGCTCGGTTATGCCGATCGCCTGAAGCCGATGGTGGCCGACGTGTCGCGCCGCCTGTACGACGCGAACAATGCGGGCCAGAACCTGCTGTTCGAAGGCGCGCAAGGCACGCTGCTCGACATCGATCACGGCACCTATCCGTTCGTCACGTCGAGCAACTGCGTCGCAGGTGCGGCGTCGGCTGGCGCAGGCGTCGGTCCGCAGAAGCTCAACTACATCCTCGGCATCACGAAGGCCTATTGCACGCGCGTCGGCTCGGGCCCGTTCCCGAGCGAACTGTACGATGCGGACAATCCGCAGCGTCAGGAGCAGGTCGGCGTCACGCTCGCGAACGTCGGCAAGGAATTCGGTTCGGTCACCGGCCGTCCGCGCCGCACGGGCTGGCTCGACGCGGCCGCGCTGCGCCGCTCGATCCAGATCAACGGCGTGTCGGGCCTGTGCATGACGAAGCTCGACGTGCTCGACGGCCTCGATGAAGTCAAGCTGTGCGTCGGCTACAAGATCGACGGCAAGGATGCGGACATCCTGCCGCGCGGCGCCGCCGACGTGGCGCGTTGCGAGCCTGTCTACGAAACGTTTGCAGGCTGGAAGGAAAGCACGGTCGGTATCAAGACGTGGGAAGCACTGCCGGCGAATGCGCAGGCTTACCTGACCCGCGTCCAGGAAGTGGCTGGCGTGCCGGTCGACATGGTGTCGACGGGCCCGGACCGCGACGAAACGATCCTGCTCCGCCATCCGTTCAAGGTGTAATTTCCAGATGACGCAGCAAATCACGATGACGGCGGCAGACTTGATGACTGATCCGCGCAACGACGACAAGAACCTGTGGGTAGGCTGGGACGAGTATCACCGTCTCATCGAGCTGCTCGCGCTCCAGGTTCATGCATCGGGCTGGAAGTTCGACCAGATCCTGTGCCTCGCGCGCGGCGGCCTGCGTGTCGGCGATCAACTGTCGCGCATCTACGACGTGCCGCTCGCGATTCTCGCGACGAGTTCGTACCGGGAAGCGGCCGGCACGGAGCAGGGCGATCTCGACATCGCGCAGTACATCACGATGACGCGCGGCAACCTGGCGGGCAACGTGCTGCTGGTCGACGATCTCGTCGATTCGGGTGTCACGCTCGCTCGCGTGCAGGAGCACCTGAAGGAGCGCTATCCGTCGGTGACGGCCGTGCGTTCGGCCGTGCTCTGGTACAAGGGGTGCTCGAAGGTCAAGCCCGACTATCACACGCAGTTTCTGCCGACGAATCCGTGGATTCATCAGCCGTTCGAGGAGTGGGACACGGTTCGCCCGCACAACCTCGAGGCGTGGATCAAGCGCGGTCGCGCACAGCGCGACGGTTCGGGCGCGTAAGCGGCCGGCCGATCGAAGGAAAGCCTTGTACGGCGCCGCTTGCGGCGCCGTTTTTCATTGGGGCGACATGCGCGCCGGCGCTGCGCGCGCCGCGGATCCGGTAGGCAGACGGCGCTGCCGCGGCTATGATTGGCAGCCCTGCCACAGCTTGCGCGGGATTGCATGCGCAGCGTCGATTACGTGGTTCCACGGCAACAGAGCAGGGCGGCGTTTCACGGGGGCGCGAGTAGAATAGCGCTCGTTTTGTCCGACCCGGACCCGATTATTACGCTTCATATGAACGACACGATCCAAGCGACCGACGCAGCACACGCGCCGCATTCGACGCAACAACACTCGATGCGGGCGCTAGCGATAGCAGCCATCGGCGTCGTGTTCGGCGATATCGGCACCAGCCCGCTGTATTCGCTCAAGGAGGCGTTCAGCCCCGCACACGGCATTCCGCTCACCGAAGGATCGATTCTCGGCGTGATCTCGCTGCTGTTCTGGGCAATCATCCTGGTGGTCGGCATCAAGTACCTGCTGTTCGTGATGCGGGCCGACAACAACGGCGAAGGCGGCGTGCTCGCGCTGATGGCGCTGTCGTTGCGGCCGCTCAACTCGAAATCCCGTGTGACGGGCGCACTGATGGCGCTCGGCATCTTCGGCGCCTGCATGTTCTACGGCGACGCGGTGATCACGCCGGCGATTTCGGTGATGTCGGCGGTCGAGGGTCTTGAAATCGCGACGCCGCACCTGTCCCACCTCGTACTGCCGATCACGATCGTGATCCTGATCGCGCTGTTCTGGATCCAGCGTCACGGCACCGCACTGGTCGGCAAGCTGTTCGGCCCGATCATGGTGGTGTGGTTCGTCGTGATCGCGGCGCTCGGTGTGTATCACATCGCGCGGGTGCCGGGCATCATGGCGGCCATCAATCCGTATTACGCGGCGTCGTTCATGGCCGATCACCTGCTGCAGGCCTACGTCGTGCTCGGCTCGGTCGTGCTGGTGCTGACGGGCGCGGAAGCGCTCTACGCGGACATGGGCCACTTCGGCGCGAAGCCGATCCGGATAGCCGCCTACGGGCTCGTGATGCCGTCGCTCGTGCTGAACTACTTCGGCCAGGGCGCGCTGCTGATCCAGAACCCGAAGGCGATCGAGAACCCGTTCTTCCTGCTGGCACCCGAATGGGGGCTGCTGCCGCTCGTCGTGCTGTCGACGGTCGCGACCGTCATTGCGTCGCAGGCGGTGATCTCGGGCGCGTATTCGCTGACGTCGCAGGCTATCCAGCTCGGCTACGTGCCGCGCATGAAGGTGCTGCATACGTCGGAACTCGCGATCGGCCAGATCTACGTGCCGGTCGTGAACTGGCTGCTGCTGTTCGTGATCCTCTGCAT
Source organism: Burkholderia sp. AU45251 (assembly GCF_030482905.1). Lineage (NCBI taxonomy): Bacteria > Pseudomonadati > Pseudomonadota > Betaproteobacteria > Burkholderiales > Burkholderiaceae > Burkholderia > Burkholderia sp. AU45251. Next base: position 74,013 of record NZ_JAUJQH010000030.1, read on the forward strand.
CGTCATCGGCTTCAAGAGCTCCGACAACCTCGCGGCCGCGTATGGCATCGCGGTGACGGCGACGATGGTGATCACGACCGTGCTCGCCGCGGTCGTGATGGTGAAGGTGTGGAACTGGAACCGGCTGCTGGTCGGCGCGATCATCGCGGTGTTCCTCGCGGTCGACCTCGGCTTCTTCGGCGCGAACCTGCTGAAGGTCGCGCAGGGCGGCTGGCTGCCGCTCGGCATCGGCGCGCTGCTGTTCTTCCTGCTGATGACCTGGTACAAGGGGCGTCACATCGTCAAGGAGCGCACGGCGGCCGACGGTATCCCGCTCGAGCCGTTCCTGCAGGGGCTGCTCGCGCATCCGCCGCACCGCGTGTCGGGCACCGCGATCTACCTGACCGGCAACGACAAGCTTGTGCCCGTCAGCCTGCTGCACAACCTGAAGCACAACAAGGTGCTGCACGAGCGAACCATTTTCCTCACGTTCGTCACGCGCGACATTCCGTACGTGCGCGACGACAAGCGCCAGACCTCGCGCGATGCGGGCGGCGGGCTGTACATCGTCAAGGCCGAGTACGGCTTCAACGAGACGCCGGACGTGAAGGCGGTGCTCGAGGAATTCGGCCGCACGCACGACATGACGTTCGAGCTGATGGATACGTCGTTCTTCCTCGCGCGCGAAACGGTCGTGCCGACGCATCTGCCCGGGATGTCGATCTGGCGCGAGCGCGTGTTCGCGTGGATGCACCAGAATGCCGCGAAGCCGACCGACTTCTTCTCGATCCCGGCGAACCGCGTGGTCGAACTCGGCACGAAGATCGAGATCTGACGTGCGGTGTGGTGCGCGGGCCGTCCGGCCGCGCACCGTGTTCGCTGCAGTGTCAAGTCCTGGAATAGGTTGACAGTATCCAGACGCTAAAACGCCCGATGCACTGCATCGGGCGTTTTGTATTTCAGGGCGGCATGTGGCCGCTCGTGGTTGTAGATGCGCACCGACTGTTCGACCATCTTGGCAGCCTGTTCAAGGTCAGCGGGACGCTGCAGCAGGAACTCCCCCTTGA
>NZ_JAUJQH010000031.1:0-67652 GCF_030482905.1 Burkholderia sp. AU45251
CCCACACAAACCCCCCCCCCCCCCCCCCCCCCCCCCCCCCCCCCCGGCCGCGATCGATCAGCTCGCGTCGTCGAACGTCGGGCCGTCCCAGCCGTCGACGAATTTCGGCAGCGCGTCGACGACGTCGATCACGCGATGCCGGTAGAACAGGTGCATCGTCGGCTGCAGGTCGCCGGGCAACTGCCCGCCGTGCGCACGCGCGGCCAGGCTGTTCGGCACGACACGCATGCCGAGCCGGTTGGTGCCGAACACGATCTCGCCGCACGACGCGCAGTACGTGCGCGACATCGACTTCGCCGGATGCGGGAACGTCGCGTGGCCGCCTTCGACGGCCACCTGCTCCGGCGGCCACGCGGTCGCGGACAGCACCGGCGTGCCGTAGAAATCGCGGCAGGTCGCGCAATGGCAGTTCGCGCGCGCCGCCGGCTCGCCGCGCAGCGTCACGGTGACGGTGCCGCACAGGCAACTCGCGGAATGCGTTCGGGTCATGTCGTCTCCTCGAAGAAAGGAGGCGACAGTATAGGAGCATGCGGGCAACGTTGCAGCCGCAACGATCGCTGCGCGTCAGAACTTCTGGCGCAGGCCGAGGCTGACGATGGCCTGCGACCGCGAATCGGACGAGTGGCCGTTCGCCTTGTCGGACACCGACGCGGTCGCCGCCACCGGCCGGCCCATCGCGTCGAGCGTCATGCCCGACGCATGCTGGTACGCGCCGAGCAGGTACACGCTGGTGCGCTTCGACAGGTCATAGACGGCGCCGAGCGTGACGTTGTGATACTGCGCGCGGTCGTCCACGCCATCGACATCGCTGCCGCGCGTGTAGCTGTAGCCCGCGAACAGTTGCGTCTGCGGGCGCACGTTCCAGCGCGTGAACACGCCCACGACGTTGAACGTCGCGTGGCCCGTGAACAGCGACTGGCCGCCGCTGCGGTACTGCACGTTGCTGTAGTCCACGCCGACGACGGCCGGGCCGAAGTCGTAGGTCGCGCCGGTCGCGATGATCTGCTGCGATTGCGCGCTCGCATAGCCTTCGTTGATCGACGAGTTGAACAGCCCGTCGTCGGTGCTCTGCCACTTGCCGGTCGTCGGGTCGGTCGCGCCCGTCTTGCTGTTGTCCGAACGCTCGAAGCCGACCCCGACGCGCAGCGGGCCTGCCGCGTAACCGGCGCCGACGCTCCACGTGTTGCGCTGCTTCATGCTGCCCGGCTGGCTGCCGAAGCCGTACAGCGCGCCGAACGTGAAGCCCGAGTAGTTGGCGCTCGTGTACTTGATCGAGCTGTCGACACGCGCGGTCTGGTCGAGGTCGTCGATATCGCCTGGGTGCGCGCCGAAGCCGCCGATGTACGACGATGGGCCGACCGGGCTCACGAAGTCGTCGAGCGACGTGTACTGGCGGCCGAGCGAGACCGTGCCGTAGCGATCGCTGCCGAGACCGACGAACGTCTGGCGGCCGAACTGGCGGCCGCCCTGGCCCGACGTGCCGTTCGTGATGTCGAAGCCGTTCTCGAGGACGAACAGCGCGCGCAGCCCGCCGCCGAGATCCTCGGAACCCTTGATGCCCCAGCGACTGCCGGACAGGTTGCCGGTCGTGAGCGCGACGTCCGAATGGCCGGTGTACGCGCCCGCCGAGCCGACCCGCTCGTTGCTGCGATAGGTCACGCCCGCATCGACGATGCCGTACAGCGTGACGGAGCTTTGCGCGGCGGCGATGCCCGCGAGCGAGAGCAGCAGCGGGGCTGCGATCAGTTGCTTGTTCATGATTGTCGTGTCTCCGGGCGGTGAACCCGTTGTTCTGGCTGTCAGTTGCGAGTAGCGCGCGGGCGGCGAGATCCACCGGCGGTGCGAGGCCGGTGACGCGCGCGCGACGGCGCGGCGGGCATGCCCGCTGCGGCCGTCATGGTAAATGGAACCGGTTCCGGTCGAAAGCGGAATAATGAAAACAGTTTGTTTCCAAAATCGAGATAGTGGAACGGAGGCCGTATGCGCCGTGCGCCGTCCCTGTACAGCTCCGGCGGGCGCAGCCGATAATCGAACGCGCGCCGTCCATCGGGAGAGCCTTCATGCATGAAACGACCTTGCTGATCTTCGCCGCCGTCGCCTTCGTCGGCATCGCGACGCCCGGCCCGACCGTGCTGCTCGCGCTCGCCGGGTCGCTCGCGCTGTACCGGCGTCACGCGGCATAGGAGCGGATACCGATGAGAATCGCTGCACCGCCCCGCTCCGGCTTTCCCGGCCTGTCGCTACGCCAGCTCGACCGCGCCGACCTCGACGCGTGGCACGCGTATCTGACGAACCCCGACGTCTTCCGCCACACGAGCTGGAACCTGCGCTCGCCCGACGATCTGCTGCCGCTGTTCGACGCCATCGAGTCGACCGACCCGGATTCGATCCGGCGCCTTGCCGTGATCGACGATGCATCGGGCGCACTCGCCGGGACGATCGGCCTGCATACCGTGTCCACCATGAACCGCTCGGCGGAGATCGCATACGATCTCGCGCCGTCGCACTGGGGGCGCGGGATCGCGAGCGCGCTGTGCGCGGCCGTCACCGCGTGGGCATTCGCGGACGGCGGCTTCATGCGCATGCAGGCCGTCGTGCTGACCAGCAACGCGGGCTCCGCGCGCGTGCTGCAAAAGTGCGGCTACCGCTACGAAGGGCTGTTGCGCGCGTACAAGATCGTGCGCGGCACGCCGGGCGATTTCGCGATGTACGCGCGCCTCGCGACCGACTGACGCGCCCCCGCGGCTTCACGTCAACCCGCTCACGGCTGCGCGGGCGCACGCCATTGGACGGCCTGCGCCGAATTGGGGACAATCGCCGTTTCCGTCCACGACGATCCGCCATGAAAATCGCCGCGCTGTCCGACATCCACGGCAACCTCGCCGCACTCGACGCCGTGCTCGACGACGTCCGCCGCCGCGGTGCCGATGTGATCGTCAATCTCGGCGACATCCTGTCGGGCGCGCTCCATCCGGCCGAAACGGCCGACCGCCTGATCGCGCTCGACCTGCCGACCATCAAGGGCAACCACGAACGGCAACTGCTCACCGGCGATCGCGAGTCGATGCGGCTGTCGGATCGCTGGGCGCACGACACGCTGCGCGCCGATCATCTCGACTGGATCGCTGCGCTGCCCGAACGCGCGATGCTCGGCGACGACGTGTTGATGGTGCACGGCACGCCGGACAGCGACCTCGTCTATTTCCTCGAAACGGTCACGCCCGACGGCTGCCGTGCGGCCACGCCCGATGAAATCGCGCGGCGCGCGGGCGACGCACCGGCGTCACTGATCCTGTGCGGCCACACGCACATCCCGCGGACGGCAAAGCTCGACGACGGCCGGCTGATCGTCAACCCGGGCAGCGTCGGGCTGCAGGCGTACACGGACGACCTGCCGCATCCGCACCGCATCGAAACGGGTTCGCCGCATGCGCGCTACGCGATGGTGTCGCGCACGGCGGCCGGCTGGAACGTCGAATTCCATGCGGTCGAATACGACTGGCACACGGCAGCGGCCACCGCGGCCACGCGCGGCCGCGACGACTGGGTCGTCGCGCTGCGCACCGGCCGTTGCTGATACGCCCGCCCCATCATCCCGCTTCGCTTCGTTCACCGGAAAACCGCACCGCCATGCCCGTTCCGTCGCAACTGCTTTTCCTGCCCGGCGCATCGGGCAGCACCGCCTTCTGGCAACCGCTCGCCAGCCTCCTGACACATCCGGCCGAGCGCCGGATCGTCAGCTATCCGGGCTTCGGCGACACGCCGCACGATCCGGCCGTCGACGATTTCGACAGCCTCGTGCGCCGCGTGCTGGACACGATCGACCGGCCGACCGCCGTGATCGCGCAATCGATGGGCGGCGTGATCGCGATGCGCGCGGCGCTCGACAAGCCCGAACTGATCACGCACCTCGTGCTGACGGTCACGTCCGGCGGACTCGACATGGCAGGGCTCGGCGCGCAGGACTGGCGCACCGGTTTCGCGGAAGCCAACCCGCAGCTTCCCGACTGGTTCCTGACGTTCCATGCCGACCTGTCGCAAGAAATCGGCCGCATCGCGCAGCCGACGCTGCTGCTGTGGGGCGACGACGATCCGATCAGCCCCGTCGCGGCCGGCCGGCGCCTGCTCGAACGGCTACACGATGCACAACTGCATGTCGTGCCGGGCGGCCGGCACGATCTCGCGGCCGTGCATGCGTCCACGCTCGCACCGCTCGTCGATGCGCATCTGCAGCGCGTGTGAGGTCGCGCGCTTCGGCTTCGGCTTCAGTTTCGACACGCCCCTGAAACCGCGACGCTCACGCGCCGCATCCCGTCACACCACATTCCTCAATGTGAGCCGTGCCTCGAGCCCGCTACCGTCCGTCCGGTTGTTCAGCGTGAGCGTGCCGCCCGTCGCGAGCGCGAGTTGCCGCGCGATCGCCAGGCCGAGCCCCGTGCCGCCCGTCTCGCGATTGCGCGACGTCTCCACGCGCCGGAACGGCTCGAACACCGCGTCGAGCTGATCGTCCGGAATGCCGGGCCCGCGGTCGAGCACCGCGATCACCGCGCCGCCATCCGGCGCGGCGTGCACGTCGATCTCGGCCGCGCCCGCGAACTTCAGCGCGTTGTCGACGAGGTTGCCGACGATGCGCCGCAGCGCCTTCGGCCGCGTGACGAGCGCGAGCGGCGCGCGGCTGTGCAGCGCGACGTCCTGCCCCGCATCCGTGTAGTCGCACACGATGCTGTCGAGCAGCGCATCGAGATCGGTGCGGCGCGCGGCCTCCTCGGTGCCGTGCAGCGTCCGCGCGTACGCGACGCCCTCCTTCACCAGATGCTCCATCTCGAGCAGATCCTGGCGCAGCTTCGCGCCCTGCACGTCGTCGTCCATCATGTCAGCGCGCAAGCGCATCCGCGTAATCGGCGTCTGCAGGTCGTGCGAGATCGACGCGAGAATCTGCATGCGCTCGGCCATGTACTGCGCGATGCGATCCTGCATCGCATTGAACGCCCTGGCGGCGCGCGCGACTTCCGACGGCCCGCCCTCGTTCAGCCGCTCGCCCTTCAGATCGGGGCCGAGCGCATCGGCGGCTTGCGCGAGCTGCTTGAGCGGCCGCGTCGCGAGCCGCACCGCGAGCCAGCAGCACGCGGCCAGCACCGCGAGCTGCAGCGCGAGCACGACCGGCAGCCAGCCCGACAGCGGCACCGTCGACATCGGGTGGATGTCGATCGTCAGCGGCGACCCGTCGGTCAGGCGCAGATGCACCTGCAGATGTTCGCGATCGCCGGGGATCGCGTTCGCGGTCAGCGGGTAGTCGCCGCCGATGCCGTCGGAGATCGAGCGCTCGACACGCGCCGACAGCCGCGCTTCCGGCGGCGTGCCGGTCTCGCCGGGCCCGAGGATGAACGCATAGCTGCGCCGCGCGAGGCGCGGCAGCCACGCGGCCCGCTCGGCCGGCGGCAGGTGGTCGAGCAGCGCGACCGAGCTCGCGACCTCGCGCTCGATGTAGCCCATCATCAGGTTGGTGGTCGCCTGGTCGCGCTCGGTCACGGTGAGCCAGAACGACAGCGTCTGCGCAAGCGCGAGGCCCACGCACAGGATCAGCGCGAGCCGCGCGAACAGCGAGCGCGGCCAGTGCCACGGCATGCGCGCGCTCATGGCGTACCGTCGACGGCGGTCACGGCCGACGAGAACACATAGCCCTCGTTGCGCAGCGTCTTGATGTAGCGCGGTTCGCGCGCGCCGTCGCGCAGGCGCTGGCGCAGCCGGCTCACGAGCAGGTCGATCGACCGGTCGAACGGGTCGGACTGCCGCCCCTGCGTAAGATTGAGCAACTGGTCGCGCGTCAGCACACGTTGCGGGTTGTCGAGAAACACGCGCAGCAGCCGGTATTCGGCGCCGCTCAGCGCGACCAGCGTGCCTTCGGCATCGAGCAGGTGGCGCCCGGTCGTGTCGAGCCGCCATTCGCCGAACGCGAGCAGCTCCGCTGTTTCCGTCACCTGCATGCCGGGCGGCAGCATGCGCGCGCGGCGCAGCACCGAGCGGATCCGCGCGAGCAGCTCGCGCACCGCGAACGGCTTGGCCAGGTAATCGTCGGCGCCCATCTCGAGGCCGATGATGCGATCGGTTTCCTCGCCGCGTGCGGTCAGCATCAGCACGGGCACAGTCCGGAACTTGCCGGCGCGCAGGTCGCGGCACAGCGCGAGGCCGTCCTCGCCCGGCAGCATCAGGTCGAGCACGATCAGGTCGGGCGCGCCGTCGTCCAGCACGTTGCGCATCTCGCGGCCGTTCGCGGCCAGCGACACGCGCATGCCGTTCTTCTCCAGATAGTCCGCGATCAGTTCGCGGATCGCGCGATCGTCGTCGACGATCAGCACGTGGTCGATCTTGTCCATGAGTCGTTGTCGGTGTCGAGGTGTTCGGGCAGGCGATGTCCGCTTTTATACCGCACGGCGGGCATGCGTTTGTATCCCAATGTATCGCGCCGCCGTGACGACACACAACGTTGCACACGCGTGGCTCGCCGGACACATCGCAGATACGTCGGCGCCGCCTAATGGGGCCTGTCGAAACCCGTCCGGCCACCGCCTTCGAGCGGCGGCCTCCCGCTCAGGAGAACGCCATGCTGCCCCGACTCAAGATCGCCGCCCTCGTCATCGCCCTGGCCGCCACGGCCGGGCTCGCCGCCTTCGCGGGCACCCGCGACGACGCGGGCATGCCGACTTCGCAGGCCGGTACCGCAGCGCCCGATTTCACGGGCATCGACCGCTGGCACAACACCGCGCCGCTGACGCTCGGCCAGTTGCGCGGCAAGGTCGTGCTCGTCGATTTCTGGACGTACTCGTGCATCAACTGCATTCATACGATTCCGTACGTGAAGGAGTGGGACCGGAAGTACCGCGACCAGGGGCTCGTCGTGGTCGGCGTGCATACGCCCGAATATCCGTTCGAGCGCGACGCGGGCAACGTCGCCGATGCGATCAAGCGCTTCGGCATCCGCTATCCGGTCGCGCAGGACAACCGCTACGACACGTGGCGTGCGTACGGCAACCAGTACTGGCCCGCGCTGTATTTGATCGACGCGAACGGGAAGGTCGTCTATACGCGCTATGGCGAAGGCGAGTACGACAAGACCGAGGCCGCGATTCGCGGCGCGCTCGCGCAGGCCGGTGAAAGCGCGAAGGGCACGACGCGCACGCAGTAACGAACCCACGCGCGGGCGTGGCACTCGCCCGCGCGGGCCCGCGAATCGGTTGCGTTCACCCGCGCTTCGCGTCGGCCGCCTCGATCATCGCTTCCCCGATCGCGAGGTTGCCGTTCGCGACCAGCGCATCACCCGCGCCGCGGATATCGGCCTCGTCCTTGTTCTGCCCGAGCTTGCGCTTGCCGACGAGGCGCGTGATCTCGATCTGCATCCCGACGATCGACTGCAGCATCTCGTCGAGATAATCCGCCGGCGCGTCGCCCATCTTCCACGGCACCGGCTGCGATGCCTCGTGCGTGCGCGTCAGCCGGGCGACCACGCCGCGCACGAACTTCTCGTCGTCGCGTACCGTGATGCGGCCGTGCGCATGCACGACCACGTAGTTCCACGTCGGCACCTGCCGGTGCGCCACATGCTTGCTCGGATACCAGGTCGGCGAGATATACGCGTCCCCCGCGCGGAAGATCACGAGCACCTCGTCGCCGTTCGCGACGTCCCGCCAGACCGGATTCGCGCGCGAGACGTGCGCGTGCAGTTCGCCGAGCCCGCCATCGCCGGGCAGCAGCTCGAACGGGATGTGGTTCGCGTCGAGCCCGCTCTTGCCGTGCGTGATCAGGCTGCCGAACGGATGCTGCACGATCAGCTCGCGCAGCGCGTCGGGGTTGGGTTCGTTGAATTCGGCGGGGACGTACATGTCGGCTCCACGGTCGTGTGGGGGTTGGAATGGATCAGGCAATGGCCTGGCATGCGGCGATTGTGGCTCCAAACTGGTTTATGCTGTAGAGCCGGTTTGGAACAATTTCAGCAGACCAGAATCATGGCAAGAACGGCCCGGAACGTCGATATCCCGTCGCTTGGCGCGCTTGACCGCGCGGCCGGCGACCTGAGCCGCCAGCTCGCGCAGGCGCTGCGAGAAGCCGTGCGGCGCGGCGACGTCCGGCCGGGCGACGCACTGCCGTCCACGCGGCTGCTGGCCGCGGCGCTGCAGGTGGCGCGCGGCACCGTCGTCGATGCGTATGCGCAACTCGTCGCCGAAGGCTTTCTCGAATCGCGCGGCGGTGCGGGCACGCGGGTCGCGAACGCGCTCGCGGAGCCACCGCCCGTCCATCCCGCCGAACCGCCCACCCGCCGCCCGCCGGCGCACGCCGGGCTGCCCGAGCCGGCCGCCACCTTCGCGCGGATCGCCAGCGAATTCCGTCCGCTGCCGGCCATGCCGTTCGCGATCTCGGTGCCGATCGGCCTCACCGCGCCCGACGACATCTGGCGCCGGCTCGGCAACCGCCTGCGCGCACGCGGCGCCGGCGCGCCGTCCGGCTATGCCGATCCGCAAGGCACGCTGCCGCTGCGCGAAGCGATTGCCGACTACGTGCGCCGATCGCGCTCGGTGCGCTGCCATGCCGGCCAGGTCGTGATCACGAGCGGCACGCAGCAGGGGCTGCATCTCGCGAGCCAGGTGCTGCTCGGCCCGGACGATCAGGCGTGGGTCGAAAATCCCGCCTATCGCGGCATCACCGCGCTGCTCGACAGCACGGGGCGGCACGACGCGATGGTGCGGGTGCCGGTCGACGCCGACGGCATCGACGTCGAGGCCGGCATCCGCGTCGCACCGGATGCGCGTGCCGCATTCGTCACGCCGTCGCACCAGTATCCGCTCGGCATGCCGCTCAGCATGGCGCGGCGCAACGCGCTGCTCGCGTGGGCGCGTGCGCGGCGCGCGTGGGTGGTCGAGGACGATTACGACAGCGAGCTGCGCTACGAAGGCTATCCGTTCCCGTCGCTGCAGGGGCTCGACCCCGATCGCGTGATCTACCTCGGCACGTTCAGCAAGATCCTGTTTCCGTCGCTGCGGCTCGGCTACGTGATCGCACCCGACGATCTCGTGCCCGCGTTCTGCGGCGCGCGTGCGCTGATGGATCGCCATGTGCCGACCGCGGACCAGCACGTGCTGGCCGCCTTCATCGCGGAAGGCCATCTCGACCGCCATATCCGCCGCGTGCGCGGTGTGTATGCGGAGCAGCGCGCGCTGCTGATCGACACGCTGGGTGCGCGGCTGCCGCGCGAACGCGCGTGGGTGCAGCCGGGCGACCAGGGGATGCACGTCGTGCTGTGGCTCGCGGAAGGGATCGACGATCTCGACGTGGTCGAGCGCGCCGCGCAAGCCGGCGTCGCGGTGCGCGCGGTGTCGCCGATGTTCGCGCCGGGCACGGCCCGCCCGGGGCTCGTGCTGGGCTTCGGCGGATTCGGCCGGGCGCAGATGGAAGCGGCCGCGCAGCGGCTCGCGGATGTGGTGTCGTCAGTGGAAACGCAGCCGCGCGTGCCGTAAGAAGTTGCTGGCGCACGCGTGTCGTCTGTCACGATCGCGCCCCTTCGCTCCGCGCGACTGCCGCATTGAGCTCCATCGTGCCGCCTCTCCGCGACGCGTGGCGCCATGCATCAGAGCGCGTGCAACGTCAGCACGCACGCAGTAGCCGGACTCACGCGAAGCGCGGCGCTCGAGATGGCTGCGAATGGGGTCGACCTTACCCCGTCGAGCACACCACGCATAAGTAACTGGGCTCGCCTGAATCCGGGGATGACGTTGTGCAAGCGCAAAGCCGAGATGTCGCGTCCTGGCGATCGCAGACGTTCAGCCCATAGGCGGCGCCCAGGGCGCGGTCGTGAACTGGTCGGCGAGATAGTCGAGCAGCACCGCGACGCGCGCGGTACGCAGCATGCCGGGCGGCGTCACGAGATTGACGTTGATGTCGGCGATCCTCCAGTCGTGCATCACTTCCTCGAGTTCGCCATCCCGTAGCGCATCGACCACCACGAATTCGGGCTGCAGCGCGAGGCCGTACCCGGCGACCAGTGCTGGCAGGATCACGTCGGCGTTGTTGGTGCGGATGCGTCCGTTCACCGGTACGGAAAATTTTTCACCCGACGTGGTGTGCCGAAACCGCCAGCAACCCGGCGTCGGCAGGTTCGTGTAGGTGAAGCAGACATGTCGCTCGAGATCGCGCGGGTGAGCCGGACGTCCGTAGCGGTCCAGGTAGGCAGGCGAAGCGACGAGCGGTCGGCGGACTGCGCAGAGCCTGCGGAAGCGCAGCGTCGAATCGTTCAGTTCGGCAATCCGGATCGCGACGTCGAAGCCACCCGGCACGACGTCGACCAGATGGTCGCTCAGCATGAGATCGATGTCGACGCTCGGGTAGCGCTCGAGAAACGCGGGCAGCACGGGCGCGAGATGCCGGAGGCTGAACGACATCGGCGCATTCACGCGCACGAGGCCGTGCGGTTCGAGCGCCTGAGCGGTTGCTTCGTTCTCGATGAGTTCGGCATCCGCGAGCAGCCGGAGCGCACGGTCGCGCAGCAGATCGCCCGTCGGGGTCAGCGACACCCTGCGCGACGTCCGGTACAGCAGCATGGTGCCGAGCCGTTGCTCGAGGCGTGCGATGGCCTTCGACACGGTCGACTGCGACGTGCCGATCAGCTCGGCGGCCTTTGCAAACGAGCCGGTTTCCGCGACGCGCGCGAAGATGGCCCAGGCGTCGAGATCAGGAAGGTGTTGCATCATGGGAATTGAATCGATGGTTGTGTGCTGGCGCGCTGGCCGGCTCGGTCCAAACGCGGTCGTTGACTGCACTGGCGGGCCGGCTCGTCACGCTGATTGACGTGCAGGCGGTCGCGCTCATCGAGTCGTTTTTCGAATACTCATCACATGAGGAATTGCTTGCGAGCGCCATCGATTTCGCGCTCGATCTCATTCTTTGCAACGGACACGTCACGACGCTCGACAGTTCGAACTCGATTGACGGAATGTGGGGAAAGTGTCGGCAACCGGCGAGCTCGACGCGACCGCGCCCGATACCCGGCGCTTATTTCATCGGCACGTTCGCGAGCACCGCCTGCGGGGGCTGATCGATGAAGATCGGCTGGCTAAGCTGCGGAGTGGGTACTTCATGTTTTCGATTGCTCATGAAGTTTGCAGTCCTTTGAATCTGAAAATGGGAGCCCGGCCTCGATCGTGCAAGCGATGGAATCCCAGTGCGCAGTGCGCTGGCATCACGGTGGCCGGGTCAACACATTTGACACGTATTCGCGTCGAAATAACACCAAAGAAACGGAATCAAACCGATTCGATTTAGCGCTTGCACTTCGTGCCAGACGAGTTCGCGCGAACGCTCGCCACCCGCGCGGACGATGCCACGCTCGTACCCGAGCGCGGATCTCGACTCGCGCGGGTGGTCTCGCGACACCCGGCAACGGCGGCTTACTGCTTCGCTACCGAAAACGCGTAAAGCTTGTGGTTGTCGCCGGCATAGGGCAGCCCGAGAATCTTGGTGTGATAGCCGGATCCCCAATAGACCGTGCCGTCGACGATCGCGGCACCTGACACGACGGCGCCACCGCTCTCGAAGCTCCACTTGATTTCGCCGGTCGACGCATCGAGTGCATACATGTTGGCGCCACTGCCCGCCAGCGAACCGGCATACACCACGCCGTTGGCCTCGGACATCGCAACGGTGTCCATCATCTGCTGCGGATCGGCGGTGCGCCAGAGTACCTTGCCGGTTGCAGCGTCGACTGCGGCCCAGATGCCGCCCTTGGTCGTCTTCGTCCCCGCCGGCGAGTTGACGTCGATGGACGCGTGATTCAGGTTGCCGATCGACACGTAGATGCGCTTGCCGTCGGCGGCCGTTCCCCACAGCATGCCGCCGAGCAGGCTGCCGGGGCCGACCTGGGCATGCCAGACGACCTTGCCCGTCTTCGGATCAAGTGCCCAGTAGACACCGCTCTTCTGGCCGGCACCGAGCAACGTGCGCTTGTGCCCGCCGACGGTCGTCGTGTACAGGTTGGGCCCCGAGCCGAAATCGTAGTCCGGGCCGTCGTCGTGGTCGTAGTTCGTCGACATGTCGGCCGACAACGTACGGGTGGCCCATGCGATCTTGCCCGTCTTCAGGTTCAATGCAACGAAACTGTCGATATGATTGCCCGGTACGGCTGCCTTGCACTTCTCTTGCCCCGGATACCGGCAAACCCCTTCCGGAACGGTGAAGTTGTTGCCGGTCGTCACGTACAGCAAGCCGGTTTCATGATCGACGACCGCCGTGTTGCCCCAGACCGAACCGCCGGTGTAGCCCTCCGGAACCATGTACGTCTTCCACAGCAGTTTGCCGCTCGTCGCGTCGAGCGCCACGACGCTGCCGCGATACTGGGGCGTTTCCTTCAGCGCCTCGGCGCGAGACGATACGCCGACGTACACGATCCCGTTGTCGATAACCGGCGAACTCGTAATGATGGCGGACTTGTCCGTATCGACCTGCGTACGCCACAGCGGCGCGCCGTCTTCGGCCTTGATGCCCAGCATGTAGGCGCCGGTCGGATTGTTGGCGATCTGCGTGCCCTGGCCGATCACCAACGTGCCTTTCCAGTATGCGGGGCTGGTGCGCGATGCATCGTTGGGAATCTGGCTGTAGTCACTGACCTTCTTGTGCCACTTGACCTGTCCGGACGCGGCATCGACGGCCCATAGCGAGCCACCGAAGTCGGGAACATAGACGACACCACCGGCTACCGTCGGCGTGGCGGACACGTTACCGTCCGTCTCGACCGACCAGCGTGGCGCCAGCTTCGCCACGTTGCTCAGGCCGATCGCGCGTTCGCCCGCGGCGCTGCGGGTATTGCGCAGATTCTGCCCGGCCATCGGCCAGTCTCCCGCGCTTTGTGCGGCAGCGGGAGCAGCAACGATGAGGCTGCTGACGATAGCGACGGCCGTCGCGATAGCCGGGTTGCGCCAGGATAGCGGCGAAGCGCGCCGATCCGCGTCTTGCCTGTAGAAGACTCGTTTCATTTTCAGCTCTCCATAAAACAGCGGTAGACAATCCCTGCCTTGCCACTACGCTCACTTTGGCGAGTCAGCGCATTCAAAAACGATCGATCATGCCGATCTGCACACCGCGCACCAGCGCACCGGGCCACGACGGCGGGAGCCCGGTTACGTTGACGCCACGCAGCGTGAAGGTCGCGTTGTTCCGATTCCGCAACCAGCCCGCACTCGCGTACAGTTGCAACGTCTTCGATAGCCTGTAATCGCACATCGCACTGAACTGATCCGCGTTGTTGCCCCTGCCGGAACGGTCGCGCACGTACGCATAGCCGAGCGAAGCATCGAGATTCGGCACGAACGCGTAGCGCAGCGATACCGCGAAACCATCGTTGTGATAAATCGGTGCACTGCCGCCCGCCCCGTTGAACCAGTCCGCAAACAAGGTGGCCTTGTCGATCCGATACGACACGCCGGCGAGATTCGCGCGCAATGCCCCGCTGCCGTGTGTCTGCTGGTGTCCGTAGGCGAGCCGCACCGGCCCGTACTGGTACGACACCGTTTCGAAGTTGCCCGCGAGCCCGTTGCCGTCGTTGTCGCTCGCCGCGCGCAGCGACATCATCACCGTTGCGTCGAAGCCCGCGATGTTCGGTGACAGGTAGGTGATCGCATTGCTCGCGTAAGGCGTGATCTTCGAGAAGTTGTTCAGCCCGGACGCTATGGTTCCCGCGCCAAATGCATCGATCTCGCCTTTGAACGGGATATAGATCGGCGAGTATTGCCGCCCGACGCGCATTTCCCCCCAGGGGCCACCCGCACCGATCCAGGCCTGGCGGTTGAACAACGTGCCCGCCGTATCGAGCGTGCCATTGGCCGAGCCGAATCCGTTCTCGAGCACGAACAGAATGTTCGTCCCGCCGCCGATCGGCTCGCTGCCGCGCAAGCCGATCCGCGACCCGCGATACGCACCCGAGTCCATCCGCGCCACCCATCCCGCCCCGGGGTTCGTGATCTCGATGCTCGTATCGATGACGCCGTACAAGGTCACGGATGACTGCGCCCACCCGAGGGACGGCGCAACGAGCAGGATGCTCAACGCACCGCACGCCTGCGCCCGTTGCCGAAAAACCGAACGAGCGCCGTTGCGCCGCTGCCGGAACCGCTTGACGCCGATCATCGATGCCGTCCTCATCTATCGTTTCAGAACGTGTGCATCACGCCGACATACGTCGTGACCTGCGATTCGCCGTCGAGCGGATGGGTGGTCGGCGTCGCGCCCAGCGGCGTCGCGAATACCGAGAAATCCGAGTGGCTTCCGTTACGCACATAAGCCACCGTGCCGTAAAGGAAGGTGCGCTTGCTCAGGTTGTAGGTCGTGCCGAGCGCGTACAGCATCGCGTGGCCGGCAGGGTCATGTGTCGCGTCGCCATTGCCGCTGCGCACGCGGACGTAGTAGCCGGCGCCCGTCACCGCCCATTGGGCATTCGCCTGCCATGTCGCACCGAGCCAGAAATGATCTGCGGTGTCCGCGAGGCCGGCCGGCGTGTCCGGCGCGGAATAGTGCGTCCAGGCCGTCTGAATCGTGAACTTCTGAATTCGCACGTTTCCGCCGACGAAATATTCACGGGAGCTCGTGAAGATGTTGCTGAACTTTCCGGTCGAATCGCGCAATTCATCGTACATGCCGCGTACGTCGAAATACGGCGAGTGGTAGGTCAGCATGACGCCGTCCGAGCGGCCGAACTCACCCGATGCGCCGTTGTTGAAGCCGCTCGCCTGGTTACCGAACGCGTATTGCGCCTGCACGTCGAAGCCATGGAAAACCGGGCTGTGGTATTCCACGTTATTGCTGGTCTGCTGCCAGTTGCGCCCGCGCACGAGGGATGCCGACGACACCGCCTGCTGCACGAACGGGTCGAACGCCCACACGCCATCGCTATCGATGAACAGGTTGCGCCCCGCCTGGAGTTGCCCCCACGTATCGTCTTTCAGGCCGACGTAGGCACGCCGCGAAAAGAGCCGTCCGCCTCCCGTCGTACCGTTCATCACTTGCAGCGCGGTTTCGAGATTGAATACCGTGGACAACCCGCCACCCAGATCCTCGTTGCCGCGCAGGCCCAGCATGCTCGTGCCCCAGTCGCCTCCTTCCGCACTGAAGCGTGTGCCGGTCTGACCCGGTGCCGTCGTGACGTGGTTCAGGTATTCGAGCCCCGCATCGACGCGGCCATACAACGTCACGCTCGATTGCGCCCATGCTGCCGGCATGAGCCCCCCCAACAACAAAGCAACCGAGATTCTCTTTCTCATCGTTCTCTCCGATGAATGCCGCCCCGACGTTCATCAAATGTTCACAGAGCTATCTTCGGCGACTGATCGGCTTTCATTTCACTTTGTATTCCTATTGATAAATGGCATGCCTCTGCTGAAAGATCCGATCTGAAATCAACTGCCTGGAACCGATTGAAACGGCAGACCGAACCGGCCAGCCATGCGGGCAAGTTGCACGCTGTTGTCCGCTCCGAACTTCTGACGGAGCATCGATTGATGGTTGGCCACGGTCTTCCGACTGATACCGAGTTTCTCGCCGATGGCGAGCAACGTATAACCCTGGATGAGCAGTCCCAGCACCTCGAACTCGCGCGCCGACAGCGTGCTGTCAACTTGTCCGCCCTGAAACGCATCGCTCGCGTGCAGCGCCTGTGCGACGTCGGGACTCAGGAATCGACGCCCACGCGCCACGGTGCGAACCGCATCGACCAGCACGTCGGGGGCACTGGCCTTGGTCACGTAACCGAGCGCCCCCGCGGCGAGCGAGCGGCGCACGAACATCGTTTCCTCACGGACACTGAATATCAGGATATGCGCTGCGCGCTCACGCGCAAGCATGCGGCGGATGGCCTCGATCCCGCTCGGGCCCGGCAGCGACACTTCCATCACGACCACATCGGGCCGCAGGGCGCAGAAGGCGGGATAGGCCTCTGCTGCATGCCTGGCCTCACCGCATACGTAAAGATCCGATTCGAACTCGATCAGTCTCTTATAGCCTTCGCGCACGACCGCATGGTCATCAACGAGCAATATAGAAAGGCGTGGGGGCACGTGGCAGGCCTCGTGTATCGAAATGTCCGACGTCTTGGCGTTTCGTCTTCACGCGTCACTGATCGCCACAATCTTGCCCCGTTTTTTCCCGGCCGAACATGCGGATTATGGAAATGTATCCATTCCATTCCCCCTTTCAGATCGATGTCATCTTCAACAGATGGAAAGGAAAACGTAATGATTTGCGATGAGGCCCGCTTGCGACGCGTGATTCTGAAGATCTGACTTTTCCTTTCCATGCCGGCGCGCGGCACACTTCGGGAAATCTTCCCGCGTGCAACCCGCGGCGCCTGTGTAATGCTCTTGTCGACCGGGCATCCAGCGATCGTCGCGCCACGCGAATGTACGACAAGGGAAGAACGATGGACCCATGCGAAAACCGCCCGGCCTCGCCGCGCTACCGGCGCCGTGTCTGTGTCGCGCTCTGCTGCGGCACCGTACTGGCAGGCGCATCGCTCGATGTCTCGGCGCAAGCCGCGCCGGCCACGGCCGACGCAGACACGCAGCTGCAGACGATCGTCGTCATCGGTACGACACCGCTGCTCGGTATCGGCACACCGCTTACGCAGGTGCCGGCAAACGTGCAAACCATCCGCGCGAGCGAGATCGGGAATCAGCATCGTGCGACGCTCACCGACTACTTCGAAAAGAACCTGCAGAGCGTCGATATCAACGAAGCGCAGGGCAACCCCTGGCAGACCGACGTGAACTATCGAGGCTCGACGGCGTCGCCGCTGCTCGGCACGCCACAGGGTCTCTCCGTGTTTCTCGACGGCGTGCGCGTGAATGAGCCGTTCGGTGACGTGGTCAATTGGGATCTCATCCCGCCGGCGGCCATCGACACGATTCAGCTGATCCCTGGATCGAACCCCACCTATGGCTTGAACACGCTCGGCGGCGCCCTCGCGATTTCGACGAAGAACGGTCGTGCGCATCCCGGCGGTGAAGTCGAGATCAGCGGCGGTTCCTGGGGGCGCAAGACCGCCCAGATCGAACAGGGCGGCACCATCGGCTCGAACCTCGACTACTACGTGACCGGCAATGTCGCGAACGACAACGGCTGGGCCGATCACAACTCGAGCAGGGTGCGTCAGGGCTTCGGCAAGCTGCGTTACACCGATTCGGATACGACGCTTTCGGTCTCGGCGGGCGGCGCGGACAATACCTTGCAGGGGTCGCAGACGATCCCGCGCTCGTTTCTCGACAACCGGCGCCAGGCCTACACGTACCCGGACCAGAACAAAAACGAGGCTGCCTGGGTCACGCTGTCGGGCGACCACTATTTCAATGACAACGTCGAGTTAAGCGGCAACGTGTATTACCGCCACTACGACAACACCAATATCAGCAGCAATAACAACAACAATTTCCAGCCCACCGATCCGAATTCGGCCGAAGGCACCAACGCGCTTTCGGACATCACGACCGATAGCTACGGCGCAAGCCTGCAACTGACGCTGCTTGGCAAGTTGCTGGCCATGAAGAATCAGTTCGTGCTCGGCGCGAACGCGGACCTGGCAAACTCGACGTATCTCGCGTCGCAACAGGACGCCTACTTCACGGCGACGCGTGCGACTGTGGGCATCGGTAACTATCAGCTCCAGACCAATGCAAAAACGCATAGCGCGAACTACGGGCTGTATTTCAGCGACACGCTCTCGCTCACACCACAGCTCTCGGCCACCGTCTCCGGACGCTACGACTGGGCACGCGCCAACATCGGCGACGAAAGCGGCCAGCAGCCTGCGCTAGACGGGCATCACACGTTCTCTCGCTTCAATCCGGCCTTCGGCGTGAACTGGAACCCCACGCCGGCGCTGACCGTCTATGCGGCCTACAACGAGGGCATGCGCTCGCCTACCGTGATCGAGCTCGCGTGCGCGGATCCGAACGCACCCTGCTCGCTGCCGAACGACTTCGTCTCCGATCCGAACCTCCAGCCCGTGATCGCCAAGACCGTTGAAATCGGCGCGCGCGGGCGCATCGGCTCGGCGACGACCTGGAACATCGCAGCCTGGCGCACGACGCTTTCCGACGACATACAGTTCGTCAGCAGCGGTGCGAGCGGCCAGGGGTATTTCCAGAACGTCGGCAAGACGCGTCGCCAGGGTTTCGAAATGGGCGCGCACACGAAGTTCGGCCCGGTCGGCATCGGCGCGAACTATAGCTACGTGGACGCGACCTATCAATCGACCTTCGTCGAAAGCAGTCAGAGCAATTCGAGCGCCGACGCGAACGGC
Organism: Burkholderia sp. AU45251; assembly: GCF_030482905.1. Lineage (NCBI taxonomy): Bacteria > Pseudomonadati > Pseudomonadota > Betaproteobacteria > Burkholderiales > Burkholderiaceae > Burkholderia > Burkholderia sp. AU45251. The sequence continues at coordinate 18,326 of NZ_JAUJQH010000031.1, forward strand.
AACATCGTCGTGCGATCAGGCGACCGCATTCCCGGCATTCCTGCGAACACGGTGAAGCTGCGACTCGACTACACACCCGTCTCGCAGGTCGATCTGGGCGCCAACCTCACATGGCGCGGCAGTATCTTCGCGCGCGGCGACGAGAACAACCAGGATACGAACGGCAAGATCGCGGGCTATTTCCTGATCGATCTCGATGCAACGTGGAATGTGACGAAACAACTGCAGCTCTTCGCGACCGTGACGAACTTGCTCAACAAGCAATACGCGAGCTTCGGCGTACTCGGCGAGAATTTCTTCAACGGACCGGGCCACACTTACGACCCCGCGAATCCCGTGAGCGAGCAGTTCGTCGGCGTGGGCGCGCCGCGTGGCGCGTGGGTGGGACTGCGCTATGCGTGGAAATGACCGCGCGGGCCCGCCCGATGTGCGACGACCGGCAGACATCGCGCCGCGCTGATCGGGCGGCCCCTCGTCACAGCAGGCCGGCCGCGATTCGTCAGCGGAATCGCATCCGCGCGAGCGGCAAAAGGTTGTCGGCGGGCAACAAACGTAATCGTCTGTAAATCCTGCAAGCAAACAGCCATTTTGGCCGGTGTCGCACGTGTGCCGTTTGCTAGGATCGCGCCTCTTCCCTCCGCGCTCCTGCCGCCTTGAATCGCTTCGTGCCGCTTCTCCGAGATGCGTGGCGCCATTGCCGCGCCCGCGTCGTACCGTTCGCCGCCGCCAGCGGCGCGCGCATCCGCGCGCTGGGCGCCGGCGTGCTGCATCGCCTGCGTCATCCGACGCGCCGCGGCGTCGCGCTGACGCTCGCCGCCATACCGGTGCTGGGCGTGCTGGTGCTGCTCGCGTTCGTCCCGTTCACGCCGAGCATCGGCGACATCCGCAAGGCGCGCATCGACCGCCCCGCGCGCGTGCTGTCCGCCGACGGCCAGCTGATCGCCGAGTTCCGGCCGGTCAACCGCGAATGGGTGCCGCTCAAGCAGATCTCGCCGCACATGGTCGACGCGCTGATCGCGACCGAGGATCACCGCTTCTACGCGCATCACGGCATCGACTGGCGCCGCACGATCGCGGCCGGGCTGCACACGTTCTCGGGCAATCGCCAGGGCGGTTCGACGATCACGCAGCAGCTCGCCCGCAACCTGTATCCGGACGAAGTCGGCCGCGCACCGACGCTCACGCGCAAGGTGAAGGAGCTGATCACTGCGTTCAAGATCGAGTCGGTGTACAGCAAGGACGAGATTCTCGAGACCTACCTGAACACCGTGCCGTTCCTGTACAACGCGTACGGCGTCGAAATGGCCGCGCGCACCTACTTCGGCAAGTCGGCCGACCAGCTCGACATCGTCGAAAGCGCGACGCTCGTCGGGATGCTGAAGGGCAACAGCTACTACAACCCGGTGCTGAATCCGGAACGCGCGGTACAGCGGCGCAACATCGTGCTCGACCGGATGGCGCAGATGCGCATGCTGACGCCGCAGCAGCTCGCGAAACTGCAGCGCCAGCCGCTGCGCGTCGACTTCGAGCCGCAGTCGGGGCAGCCCGGCCTCGCCCCGCACTTCGCGGTGCAGCTGCGCAAATGGCTGATCGCGTGGGCCGATCGCAACAACTACGATCTGTACTCGGATGGCCTCGTCGTACGCACGACGCTCGACGCGCGACTGCAGGACATGGCGACGCAGGCGCTGACGCGGCAGACCGAACGGCTGCAGGCGATTGCCGACAGCGCGTGGCGCGGCCCGTCCGGCTGCGGGCTGCGCAACGACCTGTTCCGCGGCTTCATCCGCCAGACGCCCGAGTATCGCCAGGCGCGCGACACGGGGCTTGCCGATGTGCCGGCGCTGAAGCAGCTTGGCGCCAATCGGGAATTCATGCGCGCGCTGTGCGAGCGCAAGACGCAGGTGCAGGCCGGCTTCGTCGCGATCGATCCGCGCAACGGCGCGATTCGCGCGTGGGTCGGCAGTCCCGATTTCGGCAGCGAGCCGTTCGATCACGTCTCGCAGGCGCGGCGCCAGCCGGGCTCGACGTTCAAGCCGTTCGTCTATGGCGCCGCGTTCGCGGACGGCATGCGGCCGGGCGATACGTTCGTCGACCGCCCTGTCGCGATCCCGGTCGGCGGCCGCGCAGTGTGGCGCCCCACCGATGCGGAGCCGCCGACGGGCGAGCCGATGACGCTGCGCGATGCGCTCGCGCTGTCGCGCAACCGCATCACCGCGCAGGTGATGCAGCAGGAAGGTGCCGCGAAGGTCGCGCAGCTCGCGCGTGCGATGGGTGTGCGTGAAAGCCCGCTCGACGCGGTACCGTCGCTCGCGCTCGGCACGAGCCCCGTCACGCTGAAGGAGATGGTGTCCGCGTACGGCACGATCGCGAACCGCGGCGTGTACGTCGCGCCGCAGATGATCACGCGCATCGAGGATCGCGACGGCAAGGTGCTCGCCACCTTCGGCAGCACGCCGCCCGAACGTGCGCTGCCGGCGCCCGCCGCGCAGACGCTGGTCGACGTGATGCGCGACGTCGTCGATCGCGGCACCGGCGCCGACATCCGCTCGCGCTACGGGATCCGCGTCGACGTCGCCGGCAAGACGGGCACGACGCAGGACAACGCGGACGGCTGGTTCATCCTGATGCATCCGCAGCTCGTGGCCGGCGCGTGGGTCGGCTTCGACGACGGCAGCGTGACGCTGCGCAGCGACTACTGGGGTGCGGGCGCGCACAGCGCGCTGCCGATCGTCGGTACCTTCTACGATGCGGCGCTGCGCGCGCGGGCAATCGATCCGCACGTGCAGTTCTCGCCCGACTTCCGGCCGCGCAGCGCGCCGGCGCCGCGGCGGCGCACGCAGCATCCGGGCCTGTTCGACTGGCTGAGGTTGTTCCGCTGATCGAGGGGCCGTCGGGTACGACGGCCGTCCGCTTTACGGGCGCGTCGTCGTCGCGCGCCCGTCCGAATACAACCAGACGGCCACGCCATCGTCGCGCCAAGCCGCGACCGGCTTGCCGTCGCGCCAGTTTTCCGCGATCGCGGCGCGGCGGACAGGCCACGACATCAGCAACGTGCGCCCGGCGTTGCCGTCAAACAGCGCGTCATCGCCGATCCGCGTGTAACGGGCCGGATGCAGCACGGTGCCGTCCGCACGGAACACGGTCGCGCGCACGTCGTCGCCGTCCTCGTCCAGCACGCCGGCCAGCCAGCCGTAACCGGACCCGAAGAACAGGCCGGCCAGGTCGTCGCAGCGCCCCAGCGAAATCGTCGTGCCGGCCTCCAGATCGCAGATCGCGACATGCACCGGTTCCTGCGACAAGAGGCCGACCGCATAGCGCGTGAAGAGCTCGCGCGGCACCGCCGTGTCATCCGGCAACCACGACAGCGCCCACATGTTCACGAAATCGAACGGCGTCAGCGCGCGGCCCAGCCCGTCGACGATTGCGCAACGTCCGTCACCGCGCCGCACGATGTGGCGAATCGCGCCAGGTTCGGTCACGGTCTCCGTCCGCTCGCCGTCGATCAGCCTGGCGATTTCCGCGTAATGCGGCTCGACGACCGTCCGGCCTTTCAGATCGACGAGGCCGACGCGATCGCCCCGCTGTGCGACGAACGCACCGCATTCGGACGACCATTCGAGCGACGTCCATAAGGGCTGCGCCCGCCATTGCCCGCCGCGATCGACCAGCCCCCAGTGCTCGCCTTCGCGCACCGCCACGACGGCGCCGTTCACGAACTCCTGCGCATCGTCGAAACGCGGCGGGATCACCCATGCGCCGTTCGTGTCGACGAAGCCCCAGCGTTCGTCCAGGCTCGCGGACGCCAGCCCGTCGGAGAACTCGCCGAAGTTGTCGAGCAACGGTTCGAGCACCCACGTGCCGTCCGTACGTACGAGCCCGAATCGCTCGCCGACGCGCACGCATGCGATGTCGCCCGTGAAGTCCCATACTTCGTCGAATGTCGGCTCGCGCACGACTCGCGCACCCGCCTCATCGGCGAGCAGCAGGCCGAACTGCCCATCGCGCGCCACCCACAACAACCGGTCGTCGTGCGCGCCGCTGCGCCACAGGTTCGTCCACGCCGGCGGCACGATCACGTCCCATGCATCGTTGTTCTCACGTCGGACGCCCCACAGGCCGTTGCGCCCGCGAAAGCTGAACGTGTCGTAGTCGAGCCGGCGGCCATGTACCTCGCCGGCATCGAACATCTCGGCAAACGTCACGCCGCGCGGCGGCTCCTGACGGTCGAAATAGTGATGCGACACGCCGCCGAATCCGAAGCCCCACGCCCAGTCGCGCCAGTCGGGACGCGCATCGATCTCGAGCGCGTCGCGCACGCCGCGCACATCGCGGAAGTCCATGCAGTTCGTGACCTGCCACCACAGGCGCGTGCAGGTGTCGCGCTCCTGGTCGATGAATTCGTCCGGCTCGCCGCCGGCAAGCCACGACAACTCGTCGAGATTCGCGGAAAACCGTGGCGCGCCATCCGCGTCGCCGAGTGCGTCGATCGATTCGCCGAGATGGCGTACGAGCGCATCGAACTGGCGCGCGAGCGCCGGATCGTCACCGGGCAGCGGATACGCGACGACGAACGATGCGAGCCGGCTGATGCGTGCATGCGCGGCCCGCGCATCGCTGGCGAGGTTCGGCGTACCCGCGTCGCCGAACACGCGCTGATCCGTAATCGCGTCGCCCGCGCCGCCGTCGGCGAGCAGCACGCGCCACAGCAGCGGAAAGTGATTGTTGGATTCCGCGAACTCGATCGTCCGCGCGTCGTCTCCATCACCGGCCTGGAGATACAGCCACGCTCGATTGCCCATCGGTCGACTCGCCCTCGTTGTCGTTGTATGGCGTCGGTTCGGTCGCCGTCAGTGCGCGGCGGATGCCTTCAGCAGCCGCAGGATCTCCGGCGTATCGGCGGCGTCCGCCAGCACTTTCGCGGACGGCTTCACGCCGGCATCGAGCAGGCGCTGCACGCCGTCGACACGACGCGCGGTCACTTCGCCGTCGAGCAGCGCATCGTCGTGCAGCACGTCCGGGTTTGCGTCCTTCGCGAGCAGCACGAAGACCGATGCCGGCACGGGCGGATTCAATGCGTCCGGCAACGCGACATCGGCGAGCCGGTACGGGTTGTTGTCATGGAGCTGCCAGCGCAGCATGCCGCGCGCCTGCCACTTGCCGAGCACCGCGAGCGCATCCGGCTCCGGCAGCTTCACGAGTTCCGCGACGAGGTCGCTCGCCTGCTCTTCGCGGCCATCGCGCAGCGTGTCCGGCGGCGGCAGGTTCGGCACCAGCGCGTCGAGCACGAGGGCCTGCCGGCGCGCGCGATCGGGCGACGCCTGCGCATCCGCGTCCGGCCGGTTCTGCCGCAGCAACTGGCCAGCCACACGCCAGCGATCGTCGCGGCCGTGTTCGTCGCGCGGCACCTGGTGCGCACGCAACATCACGCCGAGCCAGCGCCACATCGACTCGACTTCCTTGTCGTCGTTCGACGTCACGCCATCGCCGACGATCTCGTCGAGCGCCTGACCGCACACGAACGCGCGCTGTCGCACCGGTTCGAGATCGGTAAAGTACTTGTGCACGGGTTCCGGCAGCGCATCGAAGTCGGCCTGACTCATGTCGGGCGGATGGTGGCCCGGGCACGAGCCCGCGTCGGCGATCTCCCGGCCCGCCACCGCCTTCACGGGTTCAGGCGGCGAATCGCCGCTACGCGCGACCGGATACAGTTCGATCCCGTCGACCTGGAAGCCCTGCATTGCCAGCATCACGACACCTGTCGTCGAATGCTTCGTCTCGAAGTTGTGGCCGGTAATCGACGTGACCTGATATGGCGCGCCGATCGGCATCTTGATCAGCTCGCCGCCCGGCACGTCGAGCACGCAGGCGCCCGGCGGCGCCTTGTCGGGGCCCTCGGTTTCCAGCTCGGCCTCGTGCGTCGGTGCCGTTTCGACACTCCATTGGCCGGCGTCGCGCACGCGCAGCACGATCTCGCCGCCCACTTTCTCGACGCGCAGCGTCGCGGGTTTGCCGGCCGCCGGCGCGTAATCGCCGAGCAGGGTATCGCAGCCAGTGCCGGCCCGCGCGGACAGCGACGCGAGCAACAGCAGACAGAACAAGGGGGTACGCACGGCTGAAGCCTCTCTCTTCGAATTGTTTTGGGGAATGTCCGGCGCGACAGCGCACGGCGGCGGCGACACGACCGATCGCCACCGGACGCCAATATAGCGAACACGGGCGACGTGTGCCAGCCGGCGCGGGCACATGCGACAGGCAGGAAAACGGAAAGGTGTGGTGTGGCGCGTGCCGGATGGGCCCCCCGGACGAAACGGAGCCGCTGCGTGCCGCGCCGGCCGTCAGTCCGCCGTGTCGCCGCCCTTCGGCACCTTCGACCACGCCTTGCGCCCCGGCAACGGCGACCACCCCGGGCGGGTCTTGCGGGCGCTGTCGATCACGACCAGGTAGCGGCCCGCGATCGGCGTGATGTCGCGATCGCGACGCAGCACCCACAGCGACTTGCCGGCCTCGACGCGCGCCTGGTAATCGTCGTCGAGCAGACCGTGCCGGTCGAAGAACGTGTTCAGCGACGCTGGAATCCGCACGCACCCTTTCGAGTGCCGGATGCCGAGCAGCGATTCGAGGCGATCGGGATCGGTCGCATGCATCTGGAAGCGCATCGGCGACACACCGCCCTTGCCCCAGCCGCGCTCGCCATCCACCCAGCCGAAGTCGTAGATGCGCATGTCGCGGCGGCCGTAGCCGCGAATGCCGTTCTCGTTCGTCGTGCCTTCCGCGCGGAAATCCATGTTGTCCGGCGAGTGATGGAACACGCCGAGCGGTGTCAGGAAATGGTCGTATTTGCCCGGCAGCCCGGTGCCGACCGGCGATGCACCGATCATCATCCACGCGTTGGCCGGCGTCGCGCGGAAGTAGATGAACAGCGCCTGCACGGTCGGCGCGCGGTCGACCATCGCGATGTATTCGCCGGCGAGATCGCCGAGATCCGCATCGGCGAGCGCCTTCTGGAGCCGCTCGCCGTAGGCGCGCTGCTCGCTTGCCGGCACGTTCAGGCGCCGCGTGACTTCCTGCGTGAAGCGCTTGCGCATGTCGACCGCGCGCGCCGTCGCATTTTTCGCCTCCTCCGCCGACAGTGGCGGATGCCGGCGCGGCGGCGTCGGTGCGGGGGGCCCAACCTCGCTGGCGGGCGTCGCGGAAGCGGCCGATGCAGGTGTCGCGGCGGAAGCAGCGGAAGCGGCAGAGGCCGCCGATACGCCCGATGCACTCGATGCACTCGATGCGCCCGACGCCGGACTGGCAGGCTGCGCAGGATGCGTGTGCGATGCGGCAGGCGCGGACTGCGCCGCCGACGCACCCGACAACGCATGCGCCGACGAAACGGCATGCGCACGGGAAGCCGCCGATGCGGGCGACTCGATTGATGAGGATGACGTAGTGGCAGGCGACGATGCGCCGGACGCCGCAAAGGCAGGCCGCTCGACCAGCACGGCGATCGGCAGTGCCGCCGCGAGCCAGATACACGCAGCGGCGACACGAGCAAGACAACGCGGCTTTGCAAATCGCAGCGTGAAGCTGAAAGGCATCATACGTTCGAAGCCATCGGCCGATCCGGCCGCCGCATTGCTGCTGTTGCGAGCGGCGCATCTTCCGCGCGAGCCATCGACACGTCCGGCGCATCGTGCGCGCCCGGCGCCGACGCCTCTTCGCGGCGGAGCCGTTCGCTGTTGCAACGCGACCGGTCCGATGGCGGCTAATGAGTCGTCAGGCCCTTCATTTTACGCGTCCGCGCAAGAATCGGCAGCGACGCAAGTGGCGGTTTCCCGGCGGATTTGCGCTTCGTCACGCTTTGTTTCAACTCGTTGCCGCCCGTATTTTCGTTACGTGGCAATCTTGTTGGTTGGGCGTTCGAGACCGGCACCGGTCGTCGCCTGCTTCGCCATGGCACGCCTGCATCTTCAAATCGATTCGCATACCGGATCATTCCCGATCCGCGGCACACACCGTACGCGCGATGCAATCGCCATCGCATCGCACGCATGCCGCACGAACCGTGCGACACGCGTGCACCATCGCCGATTACTTCGAGATGGCTTCGAGCGCGATGCCCTTCGTGCGCGGCCCCATGAGCCCGATCGCGGCCATCACGATCACCATCGCGCCCGCAATGAACGCGAACACGCCGAACGTGCCGAAGCCCTTCAGCACGGCCGCGATCACGAACGACGAGAAGATCGCCGAGAAGCGGCTCCACGAATAGACGAAGCCGACCGCCCGTGCGCGGATCGACGTCGGGAACAGCTCGGCCTGATACGCGTGGAAGCTGTACGACATGATGTTGCTGGCGAGCGTGAGGCCGATGCCGAGCACGATCAGGAATGCACCCACCGTCGTCTGGCTGAACAGCAGCCCGCAGACGACGATCGCCGCCGCCATCGCGACGATCACCGACTTGCGCTCGAAGCGGTCGGCGATCACGAGGCCGATCAGCGGGCCGATCGGTGCGGCGAGCGCGATCACGCTCGAATACATCAGGCTCGACGTGATCGTGATGCCCTGCTTGATCAGCAGCGTCGGCACCCAGTTCGCGAAGCCGTAGAAGCCGACCGTCTGGAACACGTTGAAGATCGTCATCATGATCGTGCGGTTGCGATACGGCTGCACCCACATGTCGCGGAAGCTGCCGCGCGGCGGCACGGGCTCGGCGGGCGCGGGCGGCGGCAGCGGCCGCCCGTATTCGGCTTCGACCTTCGCCTCGAGCGCACGCATGATGCGGTCGGCTTCGTCGACCCGGCCCTGCTGCGCGAGCCAGCGCGGGCTTTCCGGCAGTTCGCGGCGAATCCACCACACGAACAGCGCGCCGTGCGCGCCGATCAGCACGACCCAGCGCCAGCCATCGAAACCGAACGGCGCATGCGGCACGAGCAGATACGCGAGGAACGCGACCACCGGCACCGCGACGAACCCGACCGCCTGCTCGCACGCGAACGCGCGGCCGCGGATCTGCTTCGGGACGAGCTCGGAGATGTACGTGCCGATCGTCACCATCTCGACGCCCAGGCCGAGACCGACGACGAAGCGCCAGACGTTCAGCCCCGCGGCGGTGTCCTGGAACGCCATCACGACGTTGGCGGCCGTGTACCACAGCAGCGACCACGTGAAGATCGCGCGACGGCCGAAGCGGTCGGCGAGGAAGCCGCACGCGATCGTGCCGATGAAGAGCCCTGAGAACAGCGCGGCGATGAAGCTCGCGACGCCCGTGGTGCCGAACAGGCCGTGCGTCGTCGCCGACAGGATCCCGCTTTTCACGAGGCCGGGCGCGACGTAGCCACTGTAGAGCAAGTCGTAAAGCTCGAAGAAGAAGCCGAGGCTCAGCAGGACGACGAGCTTCCAGACGGTACGTGTAGGCGGCAGGCGGTCGAGGCGGGCCGAGATGGAGCCGGGGTCGATCGCCGCGGGGCGGGCGGTGCCCGCTGCGGCGAGCGGGTCGGGCTGGGTGGATGCCATGGTGGCAAGTCTCCGGATTCTTGATTGTCCTGGCGCTACCAGAGCGTTGCTGGCGAGCGGCTTCGCGCATTTTAGCGAGGCGAGCGGCGGAACACATCAGTCGACTGACACACAGAAGCGGCTGTAATCCAGCCGGTGCCGCTTTCACTGGCTAATGAAGCACAACGTCACACGGGCTTCACGGTCGGCCAATCGACACTTTCCACGTCCAGAAACTCGACGCCTTCGATGCCACGCCTGATAGCCTCGTCGCGAAAATTCCCGGAGCAGATCAGCGAATTGCTGCTTCCAACCATGCCGACCAGCTTGAAGACCGGGCATGAAAAATCGCTGGAAACAACCAGCTTTCTGATTCTCTCGATGCCACCGAACTTTCCAGTCACAAAGGCCGACTCGCCGCCATCCACCTCTTCGGGTTGAAAGCTCGGGAAGATCGACACGCAATAGTCCCTTCCGGAAACCCGCTCTCCCGCCAAAGACAGAATCTCGACCGGCGCGACATCAACCATCGGGACGCTCAGCGCAGAGAGGACAGCCCCGAATCTCTCGCTGATCAGGTAATAGAAACCCAAGTCGCTGCGAACGTCAAAATCGCACCGAGCCTCTTCGGTGATGAAAACCACACCGTCGGGAAACGGTTCGTGTGCCTTCCTGCGCGACGGATTGGCATACCACGGGAAATATCCCGCTTCGACGCGCCTGGCATCCGGATAGTACCGGTCATACAACGCCCCATTGAGCATGCCGGCCGGGCAGCCTGGCGCTGGACGTTGAGACAGAACGTAATGCTTCACGATAGATCGCCCCTTGCTTGGCACACTCGGCTGTCGCCGATCTCCGGTATCGCCGACAACACGCCTGCTTGATCGGGTCTCAACCGGCCGGCGGGATACCCGGCGTGAACCGGACGCCTTTCTTCGCGGCGCGCAGGACGGCATCGGCCAGTTGATCCCCGACGACAATGTAGGTCGGGGAATCGGATTGCCGACCGATTCCGATGGCCGGGAAATCGGGGCGCAGGACCATCTTTTTGAAGCCGACCTTGGCGTCAGGAAACCCGTGGATTTTCACCATGATCGGCTCGGAAGCATCGTGATCGACCGCATCGACTTTCCGCAGCGGGTTGAGAAGAAAGTACGCGCCATCGATAGCGCCGCCGCTCGAGCCGATGACAGCCGGGATGAACTGAACATCGTCGTCGTTCACCAGCGCCTCGATCGCAACACGCACCGCTTCACTGACGAGCGGAATCAGGATGTCCGACCAGATGACGCCGTAACCCCCGATCTTTGACCGCCCGCTTCGTGGTAGCTCGAACGATAAAGGGGCTGGCGTTGCGACGCGCTTTCCCGCCTGCAACTCGAAACGATCCACCCCGTTTTTTGCGTCGTCGTAGCGTGCCATCCGGCTTTCCGGATAGTCCGCCTCCGTGGTCCAGATTTTCGTCATCTTTCACCGTATCCGTTTCATGCGGATCGATCCAGTGCATGCGCCGACCGTGCATCCCTGCTCGCTTTTCTCCAGCAAAGCACAATATTTCATGCAAGCGCCCCGATTCAATCGATACCGAAGCCAGTCATATTCAGCGCTACCGGCGACAGGATGAACGACGTGCCATCCGCGTCCTGCTTGACGTGCCAGAGAGCCAGACCATTCGTCCACAATTTGCCGGCGATCGTCAGGTACTCGTCCGCTCTGTTGGCAAGCATTCCGCCCAATACAAACGGAGGAAGCCACATCAGCTCGATACGGCCATCTCCCCTCCAGCCTTCCTGAAGGAACCGCTCGCGTGCGAGCTGTTCATACGGCGCCGGATCGCTCAGGAATTCGCTGGCAGGGCGACAGAAATTCAGGTTATCCACCCACTCGTACGCATAGCAAAAGAAGTTGCCCAGCGCGTCCGGGGAATACGGAATGACATCGCTTTTATTGATGGAATAGCCCATGCATCACACCCTCAACCTGATTCGTGTCCCGAAGCGAACGCGTTTCGCTTCACTCATATTGCGTCAGCTCCAACCGGATCGACGCCAGCAGATCCCGCGGCAATACAAGCTGCCCGTTGTCTGCCGGCGCCGGAAAAACCGCGCATAGCCTTTGATCCTTCTCCATCCCGGGCAGCCAGCGCGACAAGAACGCGTCGAGCGGAATCGCTTTCGCATGAAAGCCCGTCCACGCGTCATCGGCACATAGCGCCGCGAAGTCCTGCTCGGGCCAGAACGGAATCGCCATGCGGCCCTCTGCGGTTGCGGTCGCCCACCCCGTATCGAACAGGCCCCAGACGACTTCCGAGTCGGCAATCTTGCGAATGAAGTAATCGAGTCGTGCCTGAGTATCGAGCCGCAGAACGCTTTCGATCTTCTGTGGGTGAAGCGCCATCACTCGCCTCCGTCTCGACGTCGGGTCTGATGGACATCGGCCGCGAGCGTGCCCGGGTGCGGAATCGCGTTAGCCACCGGCACCGGCCGGCTGACGTTAACGTCGCCGCGCGCACTGAAACCTTCGCCGAACGGCACGCTATCGCCCGGATCCGCATCGGACGGCCACGACGTTGCCCATTCATCCGCCGCGCTCGTAGGAAGGGGTTGATCTGCCACGCTCTCAGGATTCTTTTCGTTGTTCGTATTTCGACGCTCGGCGACCGAGCCGCGTCTCGTGCTCCGGACGACCTGCCGGTAACTCGCGGGATTGTACGACGACCGGACGGCCGGACAATGTCCGGCCACCCGTTCCCCTGCACCTGGCAGCGACTCATGCCCCGTTTGTCCGGCTCGCCCACGCGCCGGCTTTATGTAAATTTCGTAACCGTCTGTCCCGCCGCCGGCCAACGCCCACCGCCAAAAATGCACCCGTTCCGGCGCAATTCGATCGACACACCCGCCGTAAAACGGTGCAAACAGCCCATCCCGCCGTGTGTCCCCCTTTTCGGCCGCCGCGACACCACAGATGCACATTCGGGAGTCGTTCACCTCCGCGCCCCGGTAACATGCTACCGGGCCAACCACCGGCTTCCGGGCGCCTTTCGGCGACCGGCATTGTCGGCAAATCGTAAGCATTCCATGTCTATACAACGACTATCCCTCTACGCGCGCCGGATCGCGCTGATCGCACTGCTGCAGTTCGCGGCGATCGCGACCGCGTCAGCGTTTCCAGGGGCCGCCTCAGCCCCGATGGCGAGCGGCGTCGGCGCCCCCGTGCCGGCCATCTCGCTGAGCGACGCCGTCGCGCAGCTCAAGCAGATGCAGGTCGAGCTCGACCGCATCAAGCAGCAGACCTCGACGTCGACCAACAGCAAGGAACTCGATGCGCTCGACGACTCTGCGCAGGAGCTGAGCAGCGACGTCGCGAAACTGCAAAGCGATCTCACGCCGCAACGCGCGCAGATCCAGGCGCAACTCGACGTGCTCGGCCCGCCGCCAGCCGAAGGTGCCGCGCCGGAAACGGCAGCCGTCGCGAAGCAGCGGGCCACGCTCGACGCACGCAAGACGCAGATCGATGCGGCGCTGAAGCAGGCGGCTGACCAGAAGACCAGCCTCACGAACCTGACCGAGCAGTTCGCGAAGCTCCATCGCGGCCTGCTGAAGAACCAGCTCGCGTTCCGTTCGGGCAGCATCTTCAGCGCGCAGTTCTGGCTGCCGCTGTTCCATCTGTCGCCGGACGACCGCCAGCGGCTCGAGGATTTCGACGACGAACTGTTCGACATGCTGCATTCGTCGTGGGTGCCCGGGCAGCGCGCGATCACGACGGTGCTGCTGATCGCCGCGTTCGCGGCGTGGCTCGGCGGCCGCCGGCTGATCGAGCGCGGGCTCGCGTGGATCGCGCTGAACCGCCTGCCGCACACCCGCCTGCGCCGCAGCGCGCTGGCACTGTCGACCGCGCTGTCGACGTTCCTGGCCACGGCCATCGCCATTCAGATCCTCTACCTCGCCGTCGCGCGCCACTACGCGCTCACGCCGTCGCTGACCGATCTGTGGGACCAGTTCGCGAAGCTCGCCGCGACCTGCGCGCTGATCGCCGGGCTCGGCCGTGCGCTGCTCTGCACCAAGCACCCGTCGTGGCGCCTGCCTGCGCTCGCCGATCCCGTCGCGCTCGCGATGAAGCCGTTCCCCGGCATCCTGGCGGCGCTGCTGCTGATGTCCGGCACGCTCGAATCGATCAACCGGATCGTCGACACCAGCCTGTCGGTCACGTTGTTCGGCCGCGGTATCGTGTCGCTCGTCGTCGCGCTGACGGTCGGCGCGTCGCTGCTGCGCTCGAACCGCGCACGCACCGCGCTTGCGGCGGCCGGCGAGGCGCCCGAGCAGCGCTCGACGCTCGCCGGGCTGATCCACGCCGGCGTCACGCTGGCGATCGTCGCGTCGCTGATCGCACTCCTGATCGGTTACATCACGGTCGCGCGCTTCATCACGTACGAACTCGTGTGGTTCGAGATCGTGCTGTGCGCGACCTACATCCTGATCCAGTTGACGCGCGATGCGAGCGAAAGCCTGTTCTCGTCGAGCCTGTCGACGGGCCAGCAGATCAAGCACCTGTTCGCGCTCGAAGACCGGCACCTCGACCAGGCCCGTACGGTCCTGTCCGGTTTCGGCACGAGCCTGCTGATGCTGATCGCGGCGATCGCGCTGCTGACGGGCGGTTTCGGCACGACGCCGGGCGACCTGCTCGACAGCGCGGTCGCGATGATCGGCAGCCAGCGGCTGCAGAGCCTGAACATCATGCCCGACCGGATCCTGAACGCCGTGATCGGGTTCGCGATCGGCTTCTACCTGCTGCGCTCGCTGCGCCGCTGGCTCGACAGCGAGTTCATGCCCGCACTCGGCATGGATACGGGCATGCGCGTGTCGCTGATCACGCTGTTCACCAATGTCGGCTACGTGCTGCTCGTGCTGATGACGCTCGGGCTGCTCGGCGTCCGGTGGAACAACCTCGCATGGATCGTCAGCGCGTTGTCGGTGGGTATCGGCTTCGGCCTGCAGGAGATCGTGAAGAACTTCGTGTCGGGGCTGATCCTGCTGACCGAGCGCCCGGTAAAGGTGGGCGACATGGTCAGCATCGCGGGCGTCGAAGGCGACATCCGCCGCATCAACGTGCGGGCGACCGAGATCCAGCTCAGCGACCGCTCGACCGTGATCGTGCCGAATTCGCAACTGATCTCGCAGAACGTGCGCAACGTGACGATGGGCAACAGCACGCAGGGCGTCGCGACGCTGGCGCTGACGTTCCCGCTGAACACCGATCCCGAGCAGGTGCGCGACCTGCTGCTCGACGCGTATCGCTCGCATGACGCGATTCTCGAGAAGCCGGCGCCGTCGGTCACGTTCAGCCAGCTCACCCCGGACGGCATCACGCTGAGCGTGACGGGTTACGTGTCGAGCCCGCGGATCGCCGGTTCGACGAAGAGCGATCTGCTGTTCGAGATCCTGAAGCAGTTGCGCGCAGCGGGGATCACGCTGTCGAGCCCGCAGATGCTGGTCGTGCAGAACATGCCGGTGGCGGAGCAGTGATGCACGTTCCGCGCCGCGCGCGTTCGCGCTAGACAGGAGGCTGTCCGCGGTCGATGCGCAGGTTCGCGACATCGTCCCCGGACACCACCCATTCATGTCCGGCCTGCGTCATGAATGCGATGGCGCCGCCCGCGCGCCGGGCGGCGACGAACGGATCCGACGTCGTCGACATCACGATCCAGTCGACGCGGTGTCCCGTCCGCTTGTAAAAGAAGCCGTACGACCCGTGCGACGCACCCTCGCCGCCCGCATAGGTCACCCCGTCGATCTCGATCGAAAATCGCTCGAACGCATCGGTGACCTCCGATACGTCGATCTCGATCGCCTCATCCAGATCCAGCCGCGAACCGGCCACCGTGTAGCCGATCACGCGTGTCCGGCTGAACGCAATGCAATCCGCTTGAAAGTGCGATTCATCCCGTATCAGGTCGGCGAGCGTATCCATTCTTCCTCTCCGTCTCGATCCGGTCAGTCGATCGTGACCGTCTCCGGCCAGCCGTAGACGATCTCGTCGTTCTGCGCGTCATCCTCATCGCACCGGATCGTGATCAGGTTTCCGCTGGGATCCAGGACGTGCGCTGCGTAGCCGGCCCGCATGCGCGCGATCTCCGTGAACGTCGCGCCGATCTCCTTCAGATGCCGGCAAAAGACACCGAAGTCCTTTTCGACCCAGATCTGCAGGATCGAGATGCCGCTGACCGGATCGCGCTTCTCCCGATAGACGAACAGACCGGCTCCGGCGTCGCCCCCGAACAAGACTTCGTGGTCGTCTACGACCTGAAAGCCCAGGCCACGCTCATAGAAATCCACCATGGCCCGGATGCCCTTCGGCTTCACCGGAATGACAAACCTGACCTTGCTTTTGATGTCGTCCATCTTGTCTCGCTTGCTTGCAGTTGGTTTCGCGGTATTCAACCCGATGCCGATCGACCCGACACCTTCGTCAATGGCGGCAACGGAATCCCGCCCTGCTCCAGGACGGCGATCGTCTTGCGAAGAAAAGCCAGCGGCCGATCGGTTCTCGCGCCGTACAGATCGACGATCCCGACTTCGACGACGGCCTCGACCAACGCCATGAACCTTGGCAACTCGCCGTCCGGCAGTGCCGATTCGACGCCTGGCGGAACCGGATCGCCTCTGCCGTTCAGTTCGAGCAAGGCTCCTTGACTCGCCCACTCGGGCAGGCTCCGGGCGACCGCGATGGCATCGAGATGCGCGAGGAGGGCATCGATGGCCGCGTGCGAAACCCCGTTTGCGTCGCAATAACGACGCAAACACGCAGACGCATAGACCTGCAGGTCGACCGGCGACCACATCGCCAGTCTCGCGAAAAGCTCGTTTCCGTTCACGATCCCGATACCGTCAGCCGGGGCCGGTTGATCCGTTCGCCGGGAAACGCATCTGTCGACGTGTCGCCCGCGCGCGTTCCCGGCCTGTCATCCAATCCCCCGCGCCCATCACCCCGATCGGCGCCAACGCGCACGATACCGCATTGCGCCGCCCCAAAACACCAAGGGCCGGCACCGCAACGCGGCAGCCGGCCCTTTCTACTCACACGCAGCGCCGAAACCGGCGCGCCGCATCAAACGTCGAACTTCACGCCCTGTGCCAGCGGCAGCTGACGGCTGTAGTTGATCGTGTTCGTCGCGCGGCGCATGTAAGCCTTCCACGCATCCGAACCCGACTCGCGGCCGCCGCCCGTTTCCTTCTCGCCACCGAACGCGCCGCCGATTTCCGCGCCGCTCGTGCCGATGTTCACGTTGACGATCCCGCAGTCGCTGCCCGCTGCCGACATGAACTGCTCGGCCTCGCGCATGTCGTTCGTGAAGATCGCCGACGACAGGCCTTGCGGCACCGCGTTGTGCAGTTCGATCGCGTCGTCGAAGTTGTCGTAGACCATCACGTACAGGATCGGTGCGAACGTTTCGCGCTCGACCACCGCCGATTGCTTCGGCATCCGCACGATGGCCGGACGCACGTAGTACGCATCCGCGTGACCGATGTCGACGCGCTCGCCGCCCTTCACCTCGCCGCCCTGCTCGCGTGCATCGCCCAGCGCCTTCTGCATCGCGTCGAACGACGCGCGATCGACCAGCGGGCCGACCAGCGTGCCTTCTTCAAGCGGGTTGCCGACCTTCACCGACGTGTAGGCCTTCTCGATGCGCGGCAGCAGCTGTTCGACCAGGCTGCGATGCACGATCAGGCGACGCAGCGTCGTGCAGCGCTGGCCGGCCGTACCGACCGCCGCGAACGTGACCGCGCGCACCACGAGATCCAGATCCGCGCTCGGCGCGACGATCATCCCGTTGTTGCCGCCGAGTTCGAGGATGCCGCGCGCGAGACGCTGGCTCAGCACCTTCGCGACTTCCTGGCCCATCCGCACGCTGCCCGTCGCGCTGACGACCGGCACCTTCTTCGACGCCGTCAGCACCTCGCCGACATCGCGCATGCCGAGCACCAGCTGGCTCAGGCCCTTCGGCGCGACGCCCGGATGCGTCTTCTCGAACTCGCGAATCGCCTTCTCGAGCAGCACATGGCACGCGATCGCGGTGAGCGGCGTCTTTTCGGACGGCTTCCACACAACCGAATCGCCGCACACGAACGCGAGCGCCGCGTTCCAGGCCCACACGGCGACCGGGAAGTTGAACGCCGAAATCACGCCGCACACGCCGATCGGGTGCCACGTTTCCATCATCCGGTGGCCCGGGCGCTCGGACGCGATCGTCAGACCGTAGAGCTGGCGCGACAGGCCGACCGCGAAATCGCAGATGTCGATCATTTCCTGCACTTCGCCGAGCCCTTCCGACGTGATCTTGCCGGCCTCGAGCGTGACGAGACGGCCCAGTTCGGCCTTGTGCTCACGGAGCACGTTGCCGAACACGCGCACGAACTCGCCGCGCACCGGCGCCGGCACCGTGCGCCACTTGAGGAATGCGTCGTGCGCAGCGTCGATCTTGCGCTCTGCGTCGGCCGGCGTATCGACAGCCAGCGTCGCGAGCGTCGCGCCGTCGAGCGGCGAACGCGCGGTCAGTGCATTGCCTTTCCACTGGGCGAGATCGATATCGAGCGCAGCAAGAATGTCGTTGAATTGCATCACTTCCTCTTCAGGGACAGATTGATCGGTGCGGCGGCAGCGCCGCCCGCGTGATTCGATTGGAGCGCGTTCGCGCGCCCTGTGCAAGCGGATGCGCCGCGCGGCGGGCCCGGTGCGCCGTCCGGCGCATCGCGCAGCGCCGCCGCCGGAAACCCGGCCGGACGGCGCGCACCCGCCTCGCAAGGCACGATCCATGAATGACATTGTCGGCGGCCACAAGTCGGGCCGCTATTGATATTAACTCACGACTTCATTCCGAAAACGCAATACCCCGGCGAGACAGATCCCCCTCGCCCCTGGTCGCGCCGATACATGTCTCAAGCTTGACCCGCAGGCCATCGGCGCGCGCCGGCGGCCGCGTCGGTCAGCTTGCGAGTTGATGACAAAGTTGCATCACCCTGTTCGGAAATATCGTTTGCCGCCCGCGCCACGGCCCCACACAATCGGAGCGCGTCGAGGTGCACCGCACCCGGCGCGCCGACGGCCGCCCGAATGCGGCCGGACGACAGACGAACGCGACGCGCAATGCGGCCCGGTTCCCCCGAACCCGGCCCGCACGGCACCGCCGCCGTCCGGCCGGCGGCCGGCGACGAGTTGCGCTTCGTAGCCAAAAAACAATCCGGAGACAGCGCCCAGCCCTCGCCCATGCATTCTGATGCTCGCCCCGATTCCCCTGATTCGTCCGGCTCGCGCCCCGCGAAGCCGTCCCTCCACCGCAGCCTGCAGGAGCGCCATCTGCGGATGATCGCGATTGGCGGCTCGATCGGCACGGGCCTGTTCGTCGCGTCCGGCGCATCGATCTCGCAGGCCGGCCCCGGCGGCGCGATCGTCGCGTACATGCTGATCGGCCTGATGGTCTACTTCCTGATGACGAGCCTCGGCGAAATGGCCGCGTTCATGCCCGTGTCGGGCTCGTTCGCCACTTACGGCTCGAAGTTCGTCGACGAAGGCTTCGGCTTCGCGATCGGCTGGAACTACTGGTACAGCTGGGCCGTCACGCTCGCGGTCGAACTCGTCGCCGCGCAGCTCGTGATGAACTACTGGTTTCCGCACGTGCCGGGCGTCTGGTGGAGCGCGCTCTTCCTGACCCTGATCTTCGCGCTCAACGCGCTGTCGGTGCGCGGCTTCGGCGAGGCCGAATACTGGTTCGCGCTGATCAAGGTGCTGACGGTGGTCGCGTTCCTCGGTGTCGGCCTGATGATGATCTTCGGCATTCTGAAGGGCGGCCCGAGCGCGGGCTGGACCAACTTCACGATCGGCGACGCGCCGTTCGCGGGTGGCTTGCCGGCGCTGATGGGCGTCGCGATGATCGCCGGCTTCTCGTTCCAGGGCACGGAAATGATCGGCGTCGCGGCCGGCGAATCGGAAAACCCGCGCAAGACGATCCCGCGCGCGGTGAGCCAGATCTTCTGGCGCATCCTGCTGTTCTACGTGCTCGCGATCTTCGTGATCGGCGTGCTGATTCCCTATACCGACCCGAGCCTGCTGAAAAGCGACGTGACCGACATCGGCGTGAGCCCGTTCACGCTGGTGTTCCGCCACGCGGGCCTCGCAGTCGCGGCCGGCGTGATGAACGCGGTGATCCTGACGGCCGTGCTGTCGGCCGGCAACTCGGGCATGTATGCGTCCACGCGGATGCTCTACAACCTCGCCGTCGAAGGCCGCGCGCCGAAGATCTTCGCGAAGCTGTCACGCGGCGGCGTGCCGCGCAATGCGCTGTATGCGACGACGGCCATCGGTGCGCTCTGCTTCCTCACGTCGCTGTACGGCGACAAGACGGTCTACCTGTGGCTGCTGAACACGTCGGGCATGGCCGGCTTCATCACGTGGCTCGGCATCGCGATCAGCCACTACCGTTTCCGCAAGGGCCTGCTGAAGCAGGGTTACTCGCTCGACCAGCTGCCGTACCGGTCCAAGTGGTTCCCGTTCGGGCCGATCTTCGCGTTCGTGCTGTGCGCGGTCATCGCGCTGGGCCAGGACTACCAGGCGTTCCTCGGCGACAAGATCGACTGGGCCGGCGTCACCGCGACCTACATCGGCGTGCCGTTCTTCTTCGTCATCTGGCTCGGCTACGCGCTCGTGCGCAAATGCCGGCTGGTCCGCTACGAGGACATGGAGATCGCGCCGTGGATCGAACGCAACGCGAAGGCCGCAGCGGCCGAGGCGGCCGAGGCGCAGGCCCATGCCGAGCAACCGGGCTACATCGCCCGCCCCGCGAACCCGACGTCGGGCGCGTAACGAAACACAGCGAGCCGGCGGCCGACTGAACAGCGCCGCCGGTTCGTCCTGACAACCTCCATTCGACGCGGCGCGCGCGTTCAGGCAAGATCGACGCGCCGTCCGTTTTTTTCGCCGTTTACGAGTCACAGAATCACATGCAGAACTTCTACGAAGCCACCGTTACCCGCCAGCCCTATCCGCAACTGACCGGCACGATCGACACGCAGGTGTGCGTCGTCGGCGGCGGGCTCGCCGGCCTGTGCACGGCACTCGGCCTCGTCGAGCGCGGCATGCGCGACGTGGTCGTGCTCGACGGCGAACGGGTCGGCTTCGGCGCGTCCGGCCGCAACGGCGGCTTCGTGTTCGGCGGCTACAGCCTCGACAACGCCGACCTGCTGCGCACGCTCGGCCGCGACGAAGGGCGCCGGCTGTACCGGCTCACCGTCGACGCGGTCGACCTGATCCGCGCGCGGATCGCGCGCTACGGCATCGACTGCGACATCGTCGACCAGGGCGTGATGCTCGCCAACTGGTTCGACGATCCGTCCCGACTCGACGGCGTGCGCACGCTGATGAAGAACGAACTCGGCGTCGACTGGGAGCCCGTCTCGACGAACGCGCTGCGCGAGCGGCTGAAGTCGCAGCGCTATTACGGCGGCCTGTTCGAGCCGAACGCCTTCCACTTCCACCCGCTCAAGTACGTGCTCGGCGTCGCGGCCGCTGCCGCGCGCGGCGGCGCGCGCATCTACGAACGTTCGGCCGCGCTCGGCATCGCGCGCGAAGGCGCCGGGTACGTCGTGCGCACCGCGCAGGGCACGGTGCGCGCGAAGGATGTCGTGTTCGCCGGCGGCGGCTACGCGCGCGGCGTGTCGCCGCGTATCGAGCGCGCGGTGCTGCCGATCGCGACCTACGTGATCGCGACCGAACCGCTCGGCGAGCGCCTGCCCGACGCGATCGACGCGCCGTACGCGATCTACGACACGCGTTTCGCATTCGACTATTACCGCCCGCTGAAGGACACGCGCATCCTGTGGGGCGGCCGGATCTCCGTGCTCGACCGCGGCCCCGACGCGATCGCGCGCCTGCTGCGGCGCGACCTGCTGCGCGTGTATCCGCAACTGGAAGGCGTGAAGGTCGACTACGCGTGGGGCGGATTGATGAGCTACGCGCGGCACAAGATGCCGCAGATCGGCCGCGACGCGGACGGCGTGTGGCACGCGATCGCGTTCGGCGGCCACGGGATGGCGCCGACCACGGTCGCCGGCGAAGCGCTCGCGGCCGCGCTGGCCGAAGGCCGGCCGGTGCCGGAAGGCTTCAACGCATTCGGCCTCACGCGCACGTTCGGGCTGGCGGGCCTCGCCGCCGCGCAGCTCACGTACAGCGCATACCAGGCCCGCGACGCGCTCGCGTCCTGCCGCCGCTGAGCGGCGGCCACGGCGGCCGGAACCGCCCTGCCGATTAGAGCGCGAGGTCGGCCGGGCGGGAATTTTCCACATGCTAGAATGGCTTTTCCAAGCCGCCGAAGCCACAATAAAGTCACATGAAAGCAGGAAGCAAGGCCGCCACGTCCGCCCCCCGCGCGCTTCCGTCCGATGCGCGGCGCAAATACGATCCCGAGCAAACCAAGCGCAACATCCTCGACGTCGCCACGCAGGAATTCTCCGCGATGGGCCTCTCCGGCGCGCGCGTCGATGCCATCGCCGAGCGCACGAACACGACCAAGCGGATGCTCTACTACTACTTCGAAAGCAAGGAAGGCTTGTACGAGGCCGTGCTGGAGAAGGTGTACGGCGACATCCGCGCGCTCGAGCAGGAGCTGCACGTCGGCGACATGGAACCGCGCGAGGGCATGCGCCGCCTCGTCGAATTCACGTTCGACTATCACGACAAGCATCGCGACTTCGTCCGCCTCGTGTCGATCGAGAACATCCACGGCGCGAAGTATCTCGAGCAGCTCAAGTCGTTCAAGAACCGCAACGTCAGCATCATCAAGACGCTCGAGGAACTGGTCGAGCGCGGCGCGGCGAGCGGCGCGTTCCGCACGGACATCGACGCATTCGACCTGCACCTGCTGATCAGCTCGTTCTGCTTCCACCGCGTGTCGAACCGCTACACGTTCGGCGCCGCGTTCGGCCGCGATCCGTCGGCGCCGCGCCTGCGCGCGCGGCATCGCGACACGATCGCCGACGCCGTGCTGCGCTACGTCGCCGCATAAGCGGCGGCGCTAGCCGCTTTCCCCTGCCAGCCACACCTCGGGCGCGCGACATCCGCGCCCGTCGCGCACTCATGCGTCAGTCCGTCGGCGCGGTCGACGCCAGTGCGATCCGCGCCTTCTCTTCCGGGCTCCCCGCCGCGTAATACTTCTTCGCCCAGCTCGAATCGGGCGCAAGCGCGAGCCGCGCATGCGCACCCGTGCCGGCGTCCGTGCCGTGCTGCTTCGCGTTGATCGACAGTGCCCGCGCGCGGTAGTGCTCGTAAAGCCGCAGGAATTCCGCGAGATAGATCGCTGCGATCCGCGGGTCGCGGATCTCGAGCAGGTTCTCGTCGTTGAACTGCTCGGAGTTGCGGCTCATGTTCGCCGAGCCCGTATAGACGACCGGATTCGCGCCTTCGGCATCGATCACGATGAACTTGTGGTGGATCACGACGGGCGGAAAGGCCGGCGCCGGTTCCCCCGGGAACAGGCGCAATTCGGGCTCGAAACCCTGCGGCACGGTGGCCGGCGAGAAATACGCGGCATCGATCACGTCGTGGTTGTCGCGGCTGCGGTGATACAGCTCGAGGTTCGCGAGCGTCGCCGCATCGAGCGTCTGGCCGGCCTGCTGCTCGGCATCGGCCTTCGTTGCGCTGCCGACGTTGATCTTGTTCACCAGCCCGAACATCATCAGCCCACGGTCGCCGGCAGCGAAGCACGCGTCGCGCAGCGCCGCGTCGGTCGGCATGAACAGGCAGAACGACACCGAATGCTTCGCGGCCGCGATCGCGGCGACGATCGTGTCGATCTCGGTGCGCTGCCCCGCCGGCTCCGGCGAAAACGCGACACGCACCTGCGCACTGCCGATCGTCATCGGTTCCGACCAGCCCGGCGACAGCTTCGCCGTCTCCGCGATCGACGGATTCCCGGCCAGCGCATGCGCGCGATCGTTGTACAGCGCGGCAAGCGCGGGCGAATCGAACGCGTGCAGCACGTTCGCCTGCTCCGTGAGTCCCTCGGTCGTGAAGTTCGCGGAGCCGGTCAGCACGCGCGCGGGCACCGGGTTCGACGACGCATCGGTCACGATGAACTTGTCGTGCATGATGTGCGTCTTGTCGCGCGGCGCGAGCGTCGCGAGACCCTGCAGCGCGTCGACGGCCGGCTGGTTCGGCGACGGCAGCGGCGGCTTGCCCTTGCGCGCCGTCGTGTGCGCGTCGTAGACGATCGCGAGCGACGCTTCGCCGTGCTGACGTCCGAACGCTTCGAACGCGGGCAGCGCCCACAGCGTGTCGGTCAGGTGATAGACCGCCGACGCCGCGCGCGACGCGGGGTCGAGCATCTCCGCGAACACCTGCTCCATGTCGTTCGCGAGCCACGTGCGCAGCTTCAGCGCCTGCGCGTCGCTCGGTGCCGCGTTCGGCGCGAGGCCCAGCGCGGCGACCTGCTTCGCGAACGCCTGCGAGCTGACCACCGCGCGGTTGAACCACGTGCCGATGCCGTCCTCGATGTGCGCGGGCAGCACCACGTCGCACACGCCGGCTTGCGCGTCGAGCACCTGCAGGTTCGCCGGCGCGCCGACGACCGGATACACGTCGTAGCGGAACGATGCGCCGCGGTCCTGCGGATCGATCCGCGCATCCCACCACATGAATTTCTGGATCGGCGCCTGGTCGGTCGGCGCGTCGCCCTGCGTGTGCGCGGCCGGGCCATCGAACGTCAGGCGGTTCGGCAGCCAGCTGTCCGGCGCGCGCGTCTTGCCGTCGGCCGACCAGAAGCCCGGCGTGCGCCGGATCGCGAAGCCGAGGAAATCGGACCGCGACGCCGCATCGGGCCAGTCGAAGGCCAGCAGGACCAGGGTAGGGGAAAGATAGCTGCGCACGCTGACGGTCATTCGTTGCTCCCTGGCCTTGCGGCCGGTCGAGTTGAATGGGTCAGTCTTGACGGCGCGTCTTCCCGCAGGATGACGATTCGATGAACCTTGTATGTCGGACGCGCGTCAGTCGCACACGAGCAGCTCGATCCCGCGCGCGGTCAGCGCACGGCGCACGGCCTTGTCGGGCGCGCGTTCGGTCACGAGATAGCGGGCGGCCGCCGTGCCGTTGATCCGCACGGGCGTCACGCGACCGAATTTCGAATGGTCGGCGACGATCATCGCGGTGCCGGCCGCCGCGATCATCCGGCTGCGCACCTCGGCCGCGAGCCGCGAGTAGTCGGTGCATTCGCCGTCGGGCGTGATGCCGCCGGCGCCGACAAACGCGAAATCGACGTGGTACTGCGCAAGCTGCTGGATCGTGTCGAACCCGAAGGTGGCGTCCTCGTCGTCGGACAACTCGCCGCCGAGCAGCGTCACGCGGTTGCCGTTGCGCCGGGCGAGCACGAACGCGGTGCGCCAGTCGTTCGTGTAGATCGACAGCCGGTGCCGGTCGGCGAGCGCGAGCGCAACCGCATGCGGCGTGCTGCCCGAATCGATCAGCACCGACGCATCGTCGGGCACGAATTCGGCCGCGCGCCGCCCGATCGTGCGCTTCGCTTCGGCGTTCGCGGCTTCGCGCTCGGACAGGCTCGGCTCGCGGCGGTCAGCCGCCAGCGCGCCGCCGTGCGTCATCACGAGCAGGCCGCGTGCGGCCAGTGCGTTCAGGTCGCGCCGCACGGTCTCGCGCGACACGTCGAGCGAGCGGACGAGTTCCGCAACCGACAATGCGCCCGACCGTCCGAGCTCCGACAGGATGAATTGATGACGTTGTTCCGCCAGCATCGCGTATGCGCCCGAGGCGACTGGTAATGGGTAAGCCGACCATTGTATTACGGCCGTTTGACCGGCATTTGACTGCGGCGCGAAACCGGGCCGGCCGGGTTTCCCGAAAGCGAAATTCTGTATTGCCCGACGCGCGCGAATCGGCGCGGCGCCGGTTGCTACACTTTGCGCTTCGCCGAACGACAGACCAAGCAAAGGGGCTCGCGCCATGTATCGCAAAGGCAGTGTGATCGAAATCCAGTTTCCGCCCGAACGACTCAACGACGCGGCCGGCGATCCGTACTGGATCGATCTGACGCTCGACGAGGCACGCCGGCTGTACGAACAGCTCGCCGCGCGCTTCGCGACCGACGCTCGCGCCAACCAGCCGCTCGACACCTTCTCGATCGACTGATCCACGCGGCTTCACGCTCGCCCGCTCCGCCTGCGGGGCGGCGCCCCTCCCCTGCCCCGCCCGGCCCGACGGCCGCATGCGCGGCACGCAGCATGAGTGCAGGATTCGACAAGACGCCGGTATCGCTTCCCCCGATACTGGCTGGCTTTACGATTCTGTCCGGCCGCCTCGCGGCCCGCCACGCATGCTGACCTCGATCGTCGCCGCCGCCTTCGTCGCACTCTGGTCCACCGGCTTCATCGTTGCGCGGGCAATCAAGCCCTACGCCGATCCCAACCTGTTCCTGCTCGCGCGTTTCGCGGGCACGGCCACGCTGTTCGGCGCGGTGGCGCTCGTCACGCGCGCGCCGTGGCCAGCCCGGCGCGAATGGCCGCGTCACCTGATCGCGGGCGCGCTGCTGCAGGGCGTCTATCTCGGCGCGAGCTACTGGGCCGTCGCGCAAGGGCTGAACGCGGGCGTCATGGCGCTGCTCGGCGCGCTGCAGCCGCTCGCCACCGCCGTGCTCGCCGTCCCGCTGTTCAACGAGCGCCTGCCCGCGCGCGGCTGGTTCGGGATGGCGCTCGGGCTCGCGGGCGTCGCACTCGTGCTCGCGCCGAAGGTCACGGGCGGCGTCGCGCCGCCGCCGGGCGCGGCGCCCGCGTGGCTGGTCGTCGCCGTCTCGGTGCTCGCGGTCGGGTCGATCACCGCCGGCTCGCTGTACCAGAAAGGCAAGCTCGCGCAGAGCGACCTGCGCACGGCCGTTGCCATCCAGAACTTCGGTGCGGCCATCGTCGCGGCGATCTTCGTCGCGCTGCTGCACGAGACGCGCTGGATCGGCGCGCCGACGCTGTGGGTGTCGCTCGTGTGGGGTGTCGTGTTCCTGTCCGGCGCCGCAATCTCGATGCTGATGTGGATGCTGCGGCGCGGCAACGCCGCGCGCGCGACATCGCTGCTGTTCCTCGCGCCGCCGCTGGCCGCGCTGCAGGGCTACTGGCTGTTCGGCGAAACGCTCGCCGCGATCCAGCTTGCCGGCTTCGCGCTCGCGCTGGTGGGTGTCGTGCTCGCGCGGCGCTGACGCGCGCCACGGGGCCGGTACCCGCATCGGAGCCGTGCGCCAGGATGCCCCGCGCGCGGCATCCTGCACCCGCCCGGCGCACCGTGCACCACGGCGAGGCAGCCCGTCTCGCCGAAGCAACGCGAGATCGCCGGATCGCACGCCCGGCGCGGCGCAGCGCCGCGATTGCGCTTATGATGGGCGCCTTGATTTCGTTCCGGAACTCCCTTCATGACATCCGCCGATTACGCCAGCCGCCAACGCGCGATCATTGCCGAACTGAACGTCGCCCCGCACTTCGACGCCGAGGCCGAGATCGCCCGCCGCGTCGAGTTCCTCGCGCAATACCTGCGTTCGACCGGCCTGCGGACCTACGTGCTCGGCATCAGCGGTGGCGTCGATTCGTCGACGGCCGGCCGGCTCGCGCAACTGTCGGTCGAAAAGCTGCGCGCCGACGGCTACGATGCCCGCTTCGTTGCCATGCGCTTGCCGAACGGCGTGCAGAACGACGAAGCCGATGCACAGCGCGCGCTCGCGTTCATCCGCGCGGACGAGGAACTGACCGTCAACGTGAAGCCCGCCGCCGACGCGATGCTCGGCGCGCTGGCCGCATCTGGCCATGTGTTCGAGACGCCGGCGCAGCAGGACTTCGTGCACGGCAACATCAAGGCGCGCGAGCGCATGATCGCGCAGTACGCGGTGGCCGGTGCGCAGCGCGGCATCGTGATCGGCACCGATCACGCGGCCGAGTCGCTGATGGGTTTCTTCACGAAGTTCGGTGACGGCGGCGCGGACATCCTGCCGCTCGCGGGGCTGAACAAGCGTCGCGTGCGCGCGGTGGCCCGTGCGCTCGACGGCGAGGAACTGATCGTGATGAAGGTGCCGACGGCCGACCTCGAGGAACTGCGCCCGCTGCGCCCCGACGAGCACGCGTACGGCGTGAGCTACGACGAGATCGACGATTTCCTCGAAGGCAAGCCGGTCAGCGACCACGTGTACGAAACGGTGCTGCGCTTCTACGACGCTTCGCGCCACAAGCGCGCGCTGCCGTACACGATGTTCGACTGGCCGACTGCATAAGCCGGCCGCCCAGGTAGAAAAAACCGCGCGCACCGTCATGGCTGCGCGCGGCATCCTCCCTACGGGCACCGCTACGCGTGCCCGCCCGTCTTCGACGCCTGCAGCGCGCGTATCCGCATCCGCGCGCCCGTATTGCTGACCGTCGCGTCGTACATCGTCGCGAGGTCTCGCTTGAGGGCGGTACGCGAGCCGCCGTCGAGATACACCATGTGCCCCGACGGATAGAAACGCGCGGACAGGTTCTGCCGCACCTTCTGATCCTCGAGCGGCATCTGCTGCAGGTCGATCACGGTCTGGTAGAACGGCGTGACGAAATCGTAGAAGCCGTTCGCCGACAGCACCTTCAGGTCGACGTTCAGCGCCATCACCGCGGCGAGATCGCCGGCCGTATAGAGGATCACGTTCCCCTGCGCATCGATGCCCTGCTGCGCGCCGGTCGGATCGATGTGGCTGAAATCCCAATTCTGGAACGCCTGGTCGTTCAGGTCGGTGAACGCGGAATTCGACGTGAACTTCAGCTGCTCGTTCAGGTAGCTGTTCCACATCGCCGTATAGACGCCCGTCACGGCCGTCATCGTCGGATCGTTGCCGCCCGAGTTCGGGTCGATCTTGCCGGCGATGCCCGACGAGATGCCGGTCACGCGGCCGTCGTACGAGCCGAGCGCGAGCCCCTGCGCATGCAGCAGCGTCGTCAGGAACAGCGAATTGCCGCGCGTGTCGTAGCCGGCGATGTTGAGGCTCCACGATTGCAGCGTCGCGGTATCGATGCCCGTGTATTGCGACAGCTTCTGCACGGCAGCCGGGTCCGCATGCGGGACCGTGCGCAACGCGTTCAGGTAGTCGGTGCGCGAGAACTGCGCGACTTCCTCGACGAACGCGCCGAGATCGGTCGGCGCCGGCGTGACGCCGAGTTTCTTGTGATACCACGCGTCGGCCGCCGCGGTCGGCAGCGCGCCGACCGGGTTGCCGGCCTGCCGGTAGTCGAGGATCGACGATTGCAGCGTGACGCCGTTCAGGTCGACGCCGTCCTCGTGCAGCTTGTACGCGAGCACGCAGCTGCGCGCGGTGCCGTACGATTCGCCGAACAGGTACTTCGGCGAATTCCAGCGGTTGTTCTTCGTCAGGTAGCGCTTGATGAACTGCTTCAGCGAATCGGCGTCCTGGTCGACGCCCCAGAAGTTGCGGTTCTTGTTCGGCGCGACGGCCGCCGAATAGCCGGTGCCGACCGGGTTGATGAACACCAGGTCGCTGTGGTCGATCATGCTGTCCGGGTTGTCTTCCATCTGGTACGGCGCGGGCGGCGTGAACCCCGGCATCGACGTCTTGATGCGCTTCGGCGCGAACGAGCCCAACAGCACGAACACCGACGACGAGCCCGGCCCGCCGTTATAGAAGAACGTCACGGGCCGCGTTTCTTCCTTTGCGCCGTCGGCCGTGAACGCGACGTAGAAAAGCTTCGCGGCGGGCTGCGAACTGCTCGGGTCGACCGTCACGAGATGGCCGGCCGTCGCCGTGTAGGCGATGCGCTTCCCGTCGATCAGGATCGTGTGATGCGTGATCGCGGCCGCCTCGGTCGTGTCGGTCACCGAGTCGTCGGGGCCGTTGCCGTACGCGACCGGATCGAAGAACGGCTGGTCGCGGCCGAGGCTGAGCGCGACCGGGTTGACGGTCGGCGGCACGCCATGCGAATTGTGGTCGCCGTGATGCAGCGGATACACGCCGCCGGAAGATGCGGAATCGATGCCCATCGTGCTGCTCCTGGAGGTGAGAAAAAGGCGCGGGCAGGCCGCCCGCGCCATACGGAAAGACGTGACCCGCGGCCGTCAGCTCGACGGCTTGCGCGTCAGGATCGCGGCGAGCTGCGCACCGTTCGGGCTGCCGAGGCCCGTGCATGCATCCCAGCCCTGCGCGGCCGCATACGTGCCGTTCGAGCCCTGCGTGATGTCGCGCAGCGCGCCCGGATGCTTGTAGAGCACCGGGTTGACCCAGCCGGCAGTCGCACCGCCCGCCGCCGCACTCGCCGCCACATTGATCCGCGCGATCAGTGCGGCCCACAGCGGCGCGACCGCGCTCGTGCCGCCCATCACCGTGGCCGTGCCCGCGATCGACACTTCGTAGCCCGTCTGCGGCGACGCATCGCCGGCGACGTCCGGCACGCCGCGCTTCGCGAGCGGTGTGCTGCTGCCGTCGGCGCGCGTGACGTTCAGCCCCTGCTGCCACGCCGGCAGGTCGAACAGCGTGCTGACGCCGCCCCCGCCCGCGCCGCCGCCGGCCGCCTCGTCGTTCCACGTGACCTCGCTGCGGATGCCCTGCCCGGGTAGCGCGTCGAGCTGCGTGCCGCCGCAGCCGAGCACGTACGGGCTCGAGGCGGGGAAGTCGACATGATCGGCGCCGTCCTGCAGCCCGTCGCCCGAGCCGCTGTCGCCGGATGCCGCGCACACCGTGATGCCCTGCGCAGCCGCCGCCTGCAGCACACGGTTGAACGCCTGCGCGGACTGCGTCTGCCAGATCGCCTCCGGGCCGCCCCAGCTGATCGAGATCACCGATGGCTTGTTGGTCGTATCGCTGACGGCCGCGTTGACGGCCTGGATGAAGCCCGCGTCGCTGTTCGCCGCGAAGTAGACGGCGATCTTCGCGGCCGGCGCGATCGCACCGGCGATTTCGATGTCGAGCGCGACTTCGCCGTCCGGGCCGCTCGGGTCGCCGGTCGGCGTGTTGCGGCCGGTGCCGACGTTCACGTCGACGAGCGTCGGCGGCGTCGTGATGCCGAGCCCGCGGAAATACTGCTGGATGTCCGCCGCGCGGTAGCCGCCGCCGAGCTCGATGATCGCGATACATTGCCCGGCGCCGTCGCCGGCCGGAAAGCCATACAGCGACGCCAGCTGGATCGGGGTGAACGTGACACCCGCCGCACCGCCGCGCGCGGGCTTGAACGGCGGACGCAGCCGAAAGTGCGGCCGCGCCTGCGGGCGGCTGTCGAGGCCGAGCACGGCCGTGACGGCGTCGCCGAGATCATCGGGCAGCGCGATCGGGCCGGAGCGGCCGCGATACTGGCCGATCGACTGATGCTCGAAGCGCTCGAGCTTGACGCCGAACGCGGCTTCGAACTGCTGGATCGTGCCGGACAGCACGACGACGCTTTCGACCGGATCGACGCGATCGACCGTCAACTGGTGACGACGTGCGAAGTCCTCGGCCTTGCGAATGTCGTCGGGATTGGCGGAAAAGCGTTGCGCGAAGGTTTCGCGCGACACCGGTTTCGCTTGCGCGTCGCCGGTGGCGAGCTGGTGAAGCAGCGTATCGAGTTGCCCTTCTTCCTGCCGCCGCAACATGATCGTGACGTGGATGCGTTCTGCCGGATCGCACGGGCCGAGGCACTTGGACTCGGCGACGATGCGGGGTTCACGGTCGGCGTGAAGATGCCTTGCCATGTTCAGACCCTCCTTGGTACCGCGTTGCACGGAACAGCCAGGAAATCGGACAGGGCCGGCGGGAGACGGTTCCGTTCGGTCGGTCGGGTTCGCGCAGCGCGAAGTAACAGGGAGTTTAGAACAGTCAGACGATTTGCGCGCACGCCCTTCTGCGACGGGGCACACGCGCGGGCCGGCGTTGCGCACGGCCTCCATCCGGTGCGGCGGCGCGACGCCGCATCGGCGCTCAGTCCATCGACAGGCGCAGCGCAAAGCCGATCAGCGCCGCGGAAAACGTCCAGCGCTGCACCGTCTGCGCAAGCGGATGCGCGCGCATCCACGCGGCGATCCGCGACGCGCCGAACACGCACGCGAGGTCGAAGCACACGCCAGCCGCCACCAGCAGCGCGCCCAGCTCGAACATCTGCAACACGACCGGCCCGGCCTCGGGGCGCACGAACTGCGGCAGCAGCACCGAGCAGAACAGCAGCGCCTTCGGGTTCAGCAGGTTGGTGAGCAGGCCCTTCACGAACGACTGGCGCAGTTCGCCCGCCGAGGCCGCCGCGTCGCCGTCGCCGAGTGCGAACACCGGCGAACGGAACACCTGGATCGCGACATAGGCGAGATAGAGCGCGCCGCCGTAACGGATCACTTCGTACAGCCACGGCGCGCTGCGGATCAGCGCCGCGACGCCGCAGGCGGACAGCGTCACGTGCGCGGTGCGCGCGAGCGACAGGCCGGCCGCCGCCGCCATCCCCGGCCGCACGCCGCGGCCGATGCTGGTCTGCAGCACCAGCGCCATGTCCGGCCCCGGCACCGCATAGATGGCCGCCAGCGCGGCGAGATAAATCAACAGCAAATGCGTGGAAATCATGGTCTGCCCCTGTCCTCTTACGACGATATGTTGCCGCCAGAGGACGAGGGATTATTGGCCATCTTTGGCTCAGGATTGGCGATCTGCAGGGGAATCCGCCACAATCACCGAATCCGCACCAGGAATCCGCCAACATGACCGAACTCGACAAAACCGACCGCGCCATCCTTGCCGCGGTGCAGCGCGACGGCCGCCTGCCGATTGCCCGCCTCGCCGACACCGTGGGCCTCTCCGAGACCCCTTGCGCGCGGCGCCTGAAGCGCCTCGAAACCGACGGCTACATCGAGCGCTACCGCGCGCAGCTGTCGCGCCAGGCACTCGGCTTCGGCGTCGTGGCGTTCGTGCTCGTGCGGTTCGCGACACACGACCGCAAGACCGCCGACCGCTTCGAGCGGGAAGTGCTCGGCATCGAGCGGATCCTGGCGTGCCACAACGTGGCGGGCACCGCCGACTATCTGCTGCAGGTGGTGGCGCGCGATCTCGACGATTACGGCACGTTCCTGCGCGAATCGCTGCGGATGCTGCCCGGCGTGACGTCGATCGAATCGGCGCTGTCGCTGCGCGAGGTCAAGCATGACGCGGGGCTGCCGGTACCGTGATGCCTGCGGGCGGACCGCACACGCAAGCCGCACCCTGCGGCCGGTTCGTCACTTCGACGCCGATCGATGTGGGCCGCGTCGGGGCACGCTGCCGCAACACTCCTCCACATTGTTGATGCCGGCGGCCTACGCGATGTCGGGCGGCTGGTGCGCGCGTTCGAGATCCTCGAGAAAGGCCTCCACGAGCGGATTGCCGCGCCCATTGCGCGCGACGACCATGTGGAACGTCACGTCGTAGCGCAACTGCTCCGGATTGAG
This sequence comes from Burkholderia sp. AU45251, assembly GCF_030482905.1. NCBI lineage: Bacteria > Pseudomonadati > Pseudomonadota > Betaproteobacteria > Burkholderiales > Burkholderiaceae > Burkholderia > Burkholderia sp. AU45251. The sequence continues at coordinate 51,245 of NZ_JAUJQH010000031.1, forward strand.
TGGCGTGAGCAGCCCCTGCGCGACGTACGGCGCCGCGAAGTGCTGCGGCAGATAGCCGAGGTGGTGGCCGGACAGGATCAGTAGCGCAACGGCCTCCATGTTGTCGGCGGTCGCGGTCACGCGGTCGGGCGTCGTCGACATCTGCGCTTCAGGCAGCGGATACGAGCGCCACGCCCATTCGAAGCCCGCGACGTCGGCCGGCGTCAACGTGCCAGCGCCGTCGAACAGCGGATGGCCACGGCCGCAGTACGCGACCTGGCGCTCGATGAACAGCGGCGTGTAGTGCAGCGACGGCACCCGGTGCCAGAAGTAGCCGACCGCGATCTGGATCTCGTCGCTCAGCAGTTTTTCCTCGAGATCGCCCGGCGCGCGCACGGAGATCGAGAAACGCACGGCCTCGTCGCGGGTGCGGAACGCGGCGATCGCCTCGGCGATCCGCGCGTTCTGGCTGACCGGCGTATGGCCGATCAGGCCGATGTGCAGCGTGCCGACCAGCTGGCGGTCCATGTGCCGCGCGGCCATCCCGAATTCGTCGAGCGCCGCGAGCAGCTTGCGGCTCATCGCATGGAACCGCTCGCCCTTCGGCGTGAGCCGGAAGCCGCTGCGGCCGCGCTCGCAGAGCCGGTAGCCGAGCCGCGTCTCGAGCGACGACAGCTGCGCGCTGATCGTCGACTGCCCGACGTTCAGCACCGCCTGCGCGGCCGATACGCCGCCTGCGTCCGTGACCGCGAGAAACACGCGGATCAACCGCAGATCAAGGGTCGACAGATTCCCCAGCACGCTCATCCCCTTCCATACATCGATGAAAATCGATGTTTACGTCGATATCTTCGCATTCTTCTTTCCCGGCTGAGCGCGTAAAACTGTGCGCCAAGCCGCGTCGCATGATACGGCAACCCCACATCGGAAGAGACAGCCCATGAACGACCACACCCATTTCCAGCCGCTCGGCGGCAATGAAATGCCGCGCTGCGGCGGCATCGCGACGATGATGCGCCTGCCGCACGTGGCGAGCGCCGAAGGCCTCGACGCCTGTTTCGTCGGCGTGCCGTTCGATCTCGGCACCTCCAACCGCACCGGCGCGCGCTTCGGCCCGCGCCAGATCCGCACCGAATCCGTGCTGCTGCGCCCGTACAACATGGCCACGCGCGCCGCGCCGTTCGATTCGCTGCAGATCGCCGACATCGGCGACGTCGCGATCAATCCGTACAACCTGCACGATTCCATCGCGCGCATCGAAGCCGCGTACGACGCGATCCTCGAGCACGACTGCAAGCCGATCACGCTCGGCGGCGACCATACGATCGCGCTGCCGATCCTGCGCGCGATCCACCGCAAGCACGGCAAGGTTGCATTGATCCACGTCGATGCACACGCCGACGTAAACGACACGATGATGGGCGAAAAGATCGCGCACGGCACGCCGTTCCGCCGCGCGGTCGAGGAAGGCCTGCTGCACGGCGACAAGGTCACGCAGATCGGCCTGCGCGGCACGGGCTACGCCGCCGAGGATTTCGACTGGTGCCGCGAGCAGGGCTTCCGCGTCGTCCAGGCCGAGGAATGCTGGAACAAGTCGCTCGCGCCGCTGATGGAAGAAGTGCGCGCGCGCGTCGGCGACACGCCCGTCTACATCAGCTTCGACATCGACGGCATCGACCCGGCCTACGCGCCGGGCACCGGCACGCCGGAAATCGCGGGCCTCACGGTGCCGCAGGCGCTCGAGATCATCCGCGGCGCGAAGGGCTTGAACATCGTCGGCTGCGATCTCGTCGAAGTCGCGCCGCCGTACGACCCGTTCGGCACCACGGCGCTGCTCGGCGCGAACCTCGCATACGAACTGCTGTGCGTGCTGCCGGGCGTCGCCTACCGCGACTGATCCCCGCGCCACGACTATTCCAAATCAAAGGATTCCAGAGGAGCACATATCAAGATGGGGACTTCCGTCAAGCAACCCAAGCGGGCGGCGCTCGCGTCGTTCGTCGGCACCACGATCGAGTGGTACGACTTCTATAGCTACGCGACCGCCGCCGCCATCGTGTTCGGGCCGCTGTTCTTTCCCGGCGAAAACCGCTTCATCAGCCTGCTCGCGTCGTTCGGCTCGTTCGCGGTCGGCTTCTTCGCGCGGCCGCTCGGCGGCGTGATGTTCGGCTATCTCGGCGACCGCTTCGGCCGCAAGCGCTCGTTGCTTGCAACGCTGATGCTGATGGCCGTGTCGACGGTCGCGATCGGCCTGCTGCCGACCCATGCGCAGGCCGGTGTGATCGCACCGATCCTGCTCGTGCTGATGCGCGTGCTGCAAGGCATCGCGGTGGGCGGCGAATGGGGCGGCGCGGTGCTGCTCGCCGGTGAGCATGCGCCGGAAGGCAAGCGCACGTTCTTCGCATCGTTCGCGCAGCTCGGCAGCGCGAGCGGCCTGATCCTGTCGATGCTCGCGTTCGGCGCGATCAGCACGCTGTCGAAGGAAGACATGATGAGCTGGGGCTGGCGCGTGCCGTTCCTTGCGAGCTCCGTGCTGCTGATCGTCGGCTTCGTGATCCGTGCGAGCGTGTCGGAATCGCCCGAGTTCGAAGAGATCAAGAAAAGTGGCAACATCGCGCAAAAACCGCTGCGCGAAGCGCTCAAGTACTGGCCGCTGCTGCTGCTCGCGATCGGCGCGAACGTGTATGGCATCGCCGGCGTGTATTTCAGCAACATCTTCATGATCAGCTACGCGACGCAGTTCCTGTCGCTCGACCGGTCGATGGTGCTGCATTGCATGACGATCGTCGCGGTGCTGCAGTTCGTCGTGCAGCTCGCGGCCGCGTTCCTCGCGCAGCGCTTCGGCACCACGCGCGTGCTGCTGATCACCGGCGCATGGGCCGCGATCGTCCCGTTCCTGATGCTGCCGCTCGTGCATATGGGCACGCCGCTGTCGATCACGGTCGGCGTCGGCCTCGCGACGCTCGCGGAATCGGGCTACTACGCGGTGGTCGCGGGCTTCGTCAGCGGCATCTTCGTCGCGCGGATCCGCTACACGGCGATCTCGATCGCGTACCAGGTGTGCGGCGCACTCGCCGGCGGCCTCACGCCGCTGGTCGCGACCATCATCGCGCAGAACACCGCACCGCAATGGTGGCCGCTCGCGCTCCAGTACACGAGTGCCGCGCTCCTGTCGTCGCTGTGCGTGTGGCTGATCTCACGCCGCGTCAGCATCGACGATGCGGGTGCGCCGAGCCGGAAGGAAGAAGTGCCGCTGCCGCGCGGCGCGCGCACCGCGTAACGTCCCGCAACGGGCAGGCAACCTCGCCTGCCCGTTTTTCATTAGGCAGCCCGGCGGTGCGCCGCACCGCCTGCCTCACCCCACATTCATCGCCTGCCTCGACGGCGTCGCGGCAGGCAGGCGCACGCGGCCGCCTTGCCGAGTCGCGTGCGACCCAGGAGACACGACCGCCATGAACCGCCCCGACACGCTCGATCTCGGCCACACCGAATCGGCCGGCCTGGCGATCGAGCACCACTCGATCGACTACATTCCGGAACACGAACGCCACGCGAAGCTCACGAGCCAGGGGCCGTTCTGGTTCCTCGGCAACTTCCATTTCTTCACGATCTCGATCGGCTTCGTCGGGCCCGGCATGGGCCTGTCCGCCGGCTGGACGACGCTCGCGGGCGCGCTCGGGATCATGTTCGGCACGATCTTCATGGCGTTTCACGGCTCGCAGGGCCCCGAGATGGGGCTGCCGCAGATGATCCAGTCTCGTGCGCAATTCGGCTATCGCGGCGTGATCGTCGCGCTGCTCGCGACGCTGTTCGTGTTCGTCGGCTTCAACGTCGTCAACGTATCGCTGCTGGTCGACGGCGTGCACAACGTGTTCGGGATCGACGGCGGTTTCGTCGCTATCGCGGCCGTCGCGACCGGCGCGCTGCTCGCGATCTACGGGCACGACCTGATGCACCGGACCTTCACGTGGGCACTGATCGCGACGCTGCCGCTCTATGCGCTCGTCACGCTCGCGCTCGCGTTCGGTCACGCGGCGCCGGCACCGGCACCGGCCGCCTCACCCGCCGTCGCACCAGGCTTCAACTGGATCGGGTTCGCCACACAGTTTGCGATCGCCGCCAGCTACAACATTTCGTATGCGCCCTACGTGTCCGACTATTCGCGCTATCTGCCGAAACACACCAGCCGCGCGAAGCTGATCGCGGTGATCTTCGCCGGTGCATCGCTGTCGGGCACCTGGATGATCGGGCTCGGCGCGTGGCTCGCGCAGAAGCTGCACGCGGCGGACGCACTGGTCGCGATGAACGACGTCGGCGCGTCGCTCGTGCCGGGCCTCGGCAAGCTGATCGCGATCGTGTCGCTCGTCGGCTTCCTGCCGATCATCGCGCTCAACGCATACAGCGCGATGCTGACCGTGCTTACCGGTATCGACTCGATCGTGTCGATCCGGCCGACGCGCCGCGCGCGCGTCGCATCGATTGTCGCGATCAGCACGTTCGTACTCGCGTGCGTGTTCGCGATCCGCGGCAACGGCATCGCGCTGCTGCAAACGTTCCTGACGCTGATGCTCTACTTCCTCGTGCCGTGGACCGCGGTGAACCTCGTCGACTATTTCTTCGTGCGACGCGGCCACTATGCGATCGCGCATTTCTTCACGCCGGGCGGTCTGTACGGCGCCTGGCAGCCGCGCGGCATCGTCTCGTACCTGGTCGGCTTCGGGGCGATGGTGCCGTTCTTCTCGATCGTCGATGCCGAAGCGAACCGCGAGATCTTCGTCGGCCCGTTCGCACGCCTGCTCGGTGGCGTGGATATCGCCTGGCTCGTCGGCCTGGTCGTCGCGGGGGGCGTGTACTGGCTACTGTCCCGCTCGCTCGATCTGGACCATGAGCGCCAGGTGATCGCGGCAACGCCGCCCCCTGACGCACCGACCGGCACGCCCGGACACCAGGGCATGTGACGAAGCAAGCGGCAATCGTCAGCGTTCTGGATTGCCGACTTCAGGCGCGTCCTTCGTGTAATACGTCGCGCCACCCCCGATCGCCTCACGACCGTTCGCCTCGCGCTGCAGGTTGGTATCGCGTAGCGAATGCGCACATCCGCAGTACTCCTGCTGATAAAACGTCTCGCGCTTTCTGATCTCGATCATGCGTGCCGAGCCGCCGCCCTAGCGCCAGCTGTATTCCCGGGATATCGACCCCGGATAGCGCGCGGTGCGCTCGAAACGCACGTCGAAGCACATCTTGCAGCGCACGCCGCACGCGGGCTCGTGCGCCATCCCGCGCACACGCGCGAACCAGTCGTCGTAATCGTAATCATGTCGGATCCTTGAAAACGACTTTCCCGACCACATTGCGCAGCATGGCGTCGGCCAGCTCGCCACGTTCCTTCGCCGCGCCAAGCTCCATAGAAAAAAAATCCAGGTCGAGCAACGCGGCTTGTGCTTCATCGCATTCAACCCACGCGCGGGCAATGGTACGCAACGCATCCCGATCGGTCCGCCGCAGCCGGTCCACCACTGCACGGCCGACCTCTTCGTACATCGCCTGGCAATCGTCGCTGTCGTCGTCAAGCGACTTCAGCAGCCGTTCGATCGCGTCGTTTTCCACATTTCTCACCTTGCCCTCCTCAGCGTGCTGTCACGAATACATCGGGAAACGTTTGGTCAGCTCGGCGACCTGCGCACGCACTCGATCGCCAACTGCTCGACGACGTCGACGTACTCGCAACCGCCGCAATAGCGCTTGTCCGGATAACCTTCCGCGTACTTGTTCGTGAGCGGCGAACCCTGCGCGGCCATCACGGCCGGGCTCGCGTAGTTTTCCGACGCGATCAGCTCGATGTGAGCTTCCTGGCGGCGGTTTTCTTCCTGGATGGCATCGAACAGTTCCGGGGCGGTCGGGTCGAGCGGGTAGTGGCTGCGTTCGAACATGGCAGGAAGGGGATCCAACAATACAAGCAGGGGAAGCGACACGTCCCGTGGCCTGCCCGGGACGATCCCGATCGGTGCGACACCCGCCGCCGGATCATCGATCCGGGCAGCAGGCACGCAGCGTTCGCGCGTTACTGCATCTGGTTGCGCAGCGTCTTCGCGGCGGCGACCATGTTCGTCAGCGCCGGAATCACTTCCGCCCACTGGCGCGTCTTCAGGCCGCAGTCCGGGTTCACCCACAGGCGTTCCGCTGGAATCCGCTCGGCCGCCTTCTTCATCAGGCTGACGACGTGATCCTGCGTCGGAATGTTCGGCGAGTGGATGTCGTACACGCCCGGCCCGATTTCGTTCGGATACTTGAAGTTGTCGAACGCGTCGAGCAGCTCCATGTCCGAGCGCGACGTCTCGATCGTGATCACGTCCGCATCCATGTCGGCGATCGACGCGATGATGTCGTTGAACTCCGAATAACACATGTGCGTGTGGATCTGCGTATCGTCCTGCACACCGTTCGCGGTGATGCGGAACGATTCGACCGCCCACTTCAGGTATTCGCCCCACTGCGCACGGCGCAGCGGCAGCCCTTCGCGCAGCGCGGCCTCGTCGATCTGGATCACGCGCACACCGGCCTTCTCGAGATCGAGCACTTCCTCGCGGATCGCCAGCGCGAGCTGGTAGCACGACACCGAGCGCGGCTGGTCGTCACGCACGAACGACCAGTTCAGGATCGTCACGGGGCCGGTCAGCATGCCCTTCATCGGCTTGTTCGTCAGCGACTGCGCATACGTGATCCACTCGACCGTCATCGCCTTTGGGCGGCTGATGTCGCCGAACAGGATCGGCGGTTTCACGCAGCGCGAACCGTACGACTGTACCCAGCCGAACTGGCTGAACGCGTAGCCGTCGAGCTGCTCGCCGAAGTATTCGACCATGTCGTTACGCTCGGCTTCGCCGTGCACGAGCACGTCGAGCTCCAGCGCTTCCTGCTCGCGCACGCTGCGTTCGATTTCAGCCTGCATCGCCGCGCGGTAGCCTGCTTCATCCAGCGCGCCGGCCTTGAACTGGCTGCGGGCCTGGCGGATTTCGCCGGTCTGCGGGAACGAGCCGATCGTCGTCGTCGGGAACGCCGGCAGGTTCAGGCGTGCCGACTGCTTCGGCGCGCGCTGCGTATAGGGGCTCACGCGGTTGCCGAGCTGCGCATCGATCCGGGCGATCGCAGCCTTCACCGCCGGGTTGTTCACGCGCGGCGAATGACGGCGCGACTGGATCGCGGCGGTGTTCGCGGCCAGCGCATCGGCCACCTTGTCGCGGCCCTGGTTCAGTGCGGTCGCGAGCACCTTCAGTTCGTCGAGCTTCTGCAGCGCGAATGCGAGCCACGCGCGGATTTCGGCGTCGAGCTTCTCTTCGCTCGCGAGATCGACCGGCACGTGCAGCAGTGAGCACGACGGCGCGAGCCACAGACGGCTGCCCAGTTGGGTCGCGAGCGGCTCGAGCCAGTCGAGCGCGGCGTTCAGGTCCGCCTTCCAGATGTTGCGGCCGTTGATCGCACCGACCGACAGCACGCGCTCCGCCGGCAGTTCGCGCACCAGCGCGTCGATTTCGTCACGGGCGTTGATCGCATCGATGTGCAGGCCGTCGACCGGCAGCGACGCGGCGAGCGCCAGGTTGCCCTGCAACTGGCCGAAATACGTCGCGAGCAGCACCTTGATCCGGCGCGTCTCGAGCGCCGCGTACGCGGTCTTGAACGCTTGCTGCCATTCGGCGTCGAGCTCGGTCACGAGGATCGGTTCGTCGATCTGCACCCATTCGACGCCCTGTGCGGTCAGTGTGTCGAGCAGCGCGCCATACACCGGCAGCAGCTTCTGCAGCAGCGCGAGGCGATCCGAGTCGTCCTTCGCCTTGCCGAGCCACAGGTACGTGACAGGGCCGATGATCACCGGCTTCGCCTTCACGCCCTGCGCCTTCGCTTCGGCGAGTTGCTGCAGCAGGCGCGACGGGTCGAGCGAGAAGTTCGTGTCGGCGTGGAATTCCGGGACGATGTAGTGATAGTTCGTGTCGAACCACTTCGTCATTTCGCCGGCCGCGACGCCGCCGCAGCACGCTGCGTGCGCTTCCTCCGACTGCGCCGAACGGCCGCGCGCCACACGGAAATAGTTGTCGAGCGCATCGCCGTGGAAGCCTTGCACGCGCTTCGGCAGGTTGCCGAGCGCGAAGCTCATGTCGAGCACCTGGTCGTAGAACGCGAAGTCGCCGACCGGCGCGAGATCGAGGTCGCGCTGGTCGTGCCAGTGACGCTCGCGCAGTTGCGCGCCGAGCGCCTTCAGTTCGTCGCGCGACGATTCGCCCTTCCAGTAGCGTTCGAGGCCGAACTTGAGTTCGCGCTTGGCGCCGATGCGCGGGAAACCGAGATTGTGTGTCGTAACCATGGCGCTGCCGTCCAGGGGTAGTGAAGGTCCGGCAACCATGATAGGTATTTCAAACCATGAAATAAAATGGCATTATTTCATTCATCCATTAAATTTGTTCATGCACATGCAGGATGAGCGATAACCATGCTGGAACGATTCCATCTCGTCGTCATTCGTGAAGTCGAGCGCCAGGGCTCGCTGACTGCGGCCGCCAACGCGCTGCACCTCACGCAATCGGCGCTCAGCCATACCGTCCGGAAAATCGAGCAGCAGCTCGGCACGCCGATCTGGGATCGCGAGGGGCGTGGCCTGCGGCTGACGCAGGGCGGGCAGTATCTGCTGAAGCTGGCGAACCGGCTGCTGCCGCAGTTCGAGCTGGCCGAGGAGCGGATGAAGCAGTACGCGAAGGGCGAGCGCGGCACGCTGCGTATCGGGATGGAGTGCCACCCGTGCTACCAGTGGCTGCTGAAGGTCGTGTCGCCGTACCTGTCGCGCTGGCCCGACGTCGACGTCGACGTGAAGCAGCGCTTCCAGTTCGGCGGGATCGGCGCGCTGTTCGGCTACGACATCGACGTGCTCGTGACGCCCGATCCGCTGAACAAGCCGGGGCTGCGCTTCGACCCCGTGTTCGACTACGAGCAGGTGCTGGTGGTCGCGGACGCACACCGTTTCGCCAACGCCGATTACGTGACGCCCGAGCAGCTGACCGACGAAATCCTGATCACCTATCCGGTCGAAACCGACCGGCTCGACATCTACAACCAGTTCCTGACGCCGGCCGGCATCGTGCCGAAGCGGCACAAGTCGATCGAGACGACCGACATCATGTTGCAGATGGTGGCGAGCGGGCGCGGCGTGGCCGCGCTGCCGAGATGGCTGGCCGACGAATACGCCGACCGGATGCCGGTCGTGCCGGTCAAGCTCGGCAAGAAGGGGATCGCGAAACAGATCTTCCTCGGCATCCGCGAGGCGGATGCGTCGATCGACTATCTGGCCGCGTTCGTCGCGCTGGCGCGCGAATCGACGTGGAGCGCGCCGCGCATGCTGCGCTAGGCGCGCCCCGTTGCAGTGCGCGTCAGGCGGCGCGCATGCCGATACGTTCGCCGCGCTCGACCCATGCGCCGAACAGCAGGCCGATCGTCGTCCACATGATCACCTGCATGCCGATCGCCGCGGCGCGGAACTTCCACAGCACGACGGCCGGGAAAGCAGCCGGCACTTCGTTGATCGACGGCAGCCCGAGCTGCACGGCCGCGATGATCACGATGAACACGAGCCCCGCGACGATCGACGCGTTCCATTGCCCGAGCTTCGCCAGCAGATGGCGGCGCACGCTGACCGAGAACACCATCGTCGCGATCGAGATCGCAATCATCAGGAAGAACAGGCCCGTGCGATAGCCGATCGTGTCGGGGTCTCCAACCGACGGCGGATTGGCCGGGTACTTGATGTTCGGCACGATCACGAGCGCGATGAACGCCGCCAGCGCGAGCCACGCGGCCAGCGGTCGTGCCGGGAGACGGCTGCCGCGGCCATAAGCATATGCAAAGACCAGCGAGAACAGCCCGCCGAACGCCGCGCCATAGGTCACGACGCCCGTCAGCAGGCCGAAGCCGGCCTGCGTGTGGCGGCTCACCAGCTCGGGTTCCGGCGCATCGCCCTTGGCGGCGTCGAGTTTTTCTTCGAAGGAGATCGCCTGATCGACTTGCGGTTCGCCGACGATTTTCGCGAAACCGAACGTGAGGAGGCCTGCGGCGATGCCTGCGAGCATCCCGCGCATGAGCAGCTTTCCGACCATCGTGAACTCCGCGTCAGTGGCAGGGAAAGCCGAGCAGATGGCGGCCGTCGTGGACGAACTCGTGCACGACCATGCCCGGCACGAGCGACGTTGCGCCTTGTTCCGCGCCGACGAAATAAATCGCGAGCAACAGGATCAGGCCGACGAACACGGCCCACGGCAACAGTTCACGGACGGGAATGGGCGCCGGTACGACCGCCGGCTTCAGCACTGCTTCGCTCATGGATGCACCTCAGGGGAATCGCGCCCCGACAAATGTTGGATGGGTACGAAGGCAGGTCTGGCTTCCGGGATCATGGATCACCGGTTACAGTGGCGCGACCGCGCCGGAATTCAACCGGCTTCCGCGTTTCGTATCGGGCGAATTGTACGCGCGAACGTTCGCGTGTTGAAGCGGCGAAAAATGGGCGAACGCGCCCGTCCCGGCTTCCCCGACAACCCACAAACATGCATGCCTCGCTGCGCCTGATTGCACACGCATCGACCCGGGCGATGCGCACCGGCACGTTCCCCGACGACGATCCGCTCGACACGCACGGGCTCGCCGACGCCGCGGCGCTACGCGACCGGTGGACGGACGTCGCCGGCTCGCTCGTGCTGAGCAGCCCGGCGCGCTGTGCGGTGCAGACCGCCGATGCGCTCGGCCTGCACGCCGACATCGACGACGCGCTGCGCGACATCGACTACCGAAACTGGCGCGGCAAGCGGCTGCGCGACCTCGCGCGCGACCAGCCTGACGAACTGGGCGCGTGGATCGGCGATCCGTTGGCGTCGCCGCACGGCGGCGAATCGTTCGATGCAGCCATGCGCCGCGTCGGCACATGGTTGAACGCGCTGCAACACGGCCGAGACATCGTCGCCATCACGCATGCGCCGATCGTGCGTGCGGCCGTCGCGCATGCGCTGCGGATGGATTCCGGCGCGGCAACCCGCATCGACGTGGCGCCGCTATCGTGCACGACATTCGCTGCGTCGCCGCACGGCTGGATGTTGATCGCGGACTGACGTTGCGCAACGCGCAACGGCGATCGGCGCGACACTGGCGCCTAGCCTCCTGCCGTGTTGCGTTCGCGAAATGGACCACGACGCCAGCCGACGTGTTGTGTCGTATCGCAATCGCATGGCGATGTTCACCTTACGTCGCCGCAAGCCCCACTGTTCGCCATCTCTACTGTCATCAAACTGACTGCTAGCCGAAGCTAGGATCGGTCGCGGTTCCCTTACGAGATACCGTCATGAATCAACCTGCTTCGTCCACCCCGAACAGTCCGGGTTCCGTCGAGCGCACCAGGCAGCTCGGCTACGCCGTCTTCCTGCTGGTGCTCGCGATCGGTGCGGTCTATATCGCCACACACCTGATCGACGATCTATCGCCGATGCGCGAAGGATCGCTGTTCCCGTACCTGATGCTCGGCGCTGCACTGCTGATCGCGCTCGGCTTCGAATTCGTCAACGGTTTCCACGACACCGCGAATGCGGTCGCGACCGTGATCTATACGCACTCGCTGACGCCGAACGTCGCGGTGATCTGGTCGGGCCTATGGAACTTCCTCGGCGTGATGATCTCGAGCGGCGCCGTCGCGTTCGGCATCCTGCAACTGCTGCCGGTCGAGCTGATCCTGCAGGTCGGCAGCGGCGCGGGCTTCGCGATGGTGTTCGCGCTGCTGATCGCCGCGATCGTGTGGAACCTCGCAACCTGGTACTTCGGGTTGCCGTCGTCGAGCTCGCATACGCTGATCGGGTCGATCATCGGCGTCGGGCTGATGAACCAGCTGATGCACGGGCCGTCCGGCACGAGCGGCGTCGACTGGGGCCAGGCGCTCGGCGTCGGCAAGTCGCTGCTGTTCTCGCCGATCGTCGGCTTCCTCTGTGCAGCGCTGCTGCTGCTCGTGCTGAAAGCCCTCGTGCGGATTCCGGAGTTGTACAAGGAGCCGCCGAAGGATCAGCCGCCGCCGTTCTGGATTCGCTGCCTGCTGATCCTGACCTGCACGGGCGTGTCGTTCGCGCACGGTTCGAACGACGGGCAGAAAGGGATGGGCCTCATCATGCTGATCCTGATCGGCACGGTGCCGACCGCCTATGCGTTGAACAAGGCCGTCACGCCGGCCGAGACGCAGACGTTCGTCGCGGTCGCGAACCAGGCAGCCGCGACGTTCGGGAAGTACACGAACGGCGTCGCACCGTCCGCGAACCCGCGCGCCGACGTCGAGCTTTACGTACAGCATCGCGAGCTGACGCCGGCCGTGATTCCCGCCGTTCAGCAATTGTCCACGTCGCTCGCGACCGCGGTCGGCGCGTCGGGCTCGATGGCGGCCGTGCCCCAACGCGACATCGACAACGTACGCAACACGATGTATCTGGTGTCCGAAGCAATCCGCCTGATCAAGAAATCCGGGCAGCCCGCGCTCGCCCCCGACGACAAGCTCGCGATCGACAACTATCGCAAGCAGCTCGACCACGCGACCAAGTTCATTCCGACGTGGGTGAAGGTTGCGGTCGCGATTGCACTGGGGCTCGGCACGATGGTCGGCTGGAAGCGGATCGTCGTGACCGTCGGCGAGAAAATCGGCAAGCAGCATCTGACGTACGGACAGGGCGCGTCGGCCGAACTCGTCGCGATGCTCACGATCGGCGCGGCCGATGTGTACGGATTGCCCGTGTCGACGACCCATGTGCTGTCGTCTGGCGTCGCGGGCACGATGGCGGCGAACGGCTCGGGGCTGCAATGGGGCACGGTGCGCAGCCTCGTGCTGGCGTGGGTGCTGACGCTGCCGGCGTCGATCGTGCTTGCCGGCGGGCTCTACTGGCTGTTCCGGTCGGTGGCCTGAACGAGCGGCGACGGCGGTCGGTGAAAGCCGGCCGCCTCGCCTCGTGCAGACTCGACCCTTGCTTTTCCGCTGAAGCGCACCCGGCTCCCCGGCTCCCCGGCTCCACTGAACCGCGCTTCGCATCGGCCGGTGTCGCACCACCTGGCTTCTTCGCGGGACACGCACGCTCCCCCTTCGAATTGAAGCGCAAGATCTGGAGCGCATCGGGATACGTGCGACATTAGACTGGGGCCATCGACTCTCATCGTGGATCCCATCATGCGCGCAACGCCACCGGACACCGCTTCGCTGCCTCTATTCATGCCGCCTGCCGCGCAGCGAAGCCAGTCGGTGTCTCGTACCGATCCGCAGCCCGCGGTCGAATCCGACGACATCGCACAACGCACGAACGCGCTCGACTGGGCAGCCGTCGCTGCCGAACTGGATCGCCACGGATGCGCGTGCGTGCCGGGCCTGCTGTCCGCGCACGACTGCGATGCGCTCGCGTCGCGCTATCCGGATGACGGGCTCTACCGATCGCGCGTCGTCATGGCGCGGCATGGCTTCGGGCGCGGCGAATACAAGTATTTCGCCTATCCGCTGCCTCCGCTCATTGCCGAGTTGCGTGCGACGATCTACCCGCATCTCGCGCCGATCGCGAATCGCTGGAACCAGGCGCTCGGCATCGACGCCCGGTATCCCGACGACCATGCGAGCTTCCTCGATCGTTGCCACGCAGCGGGACAGACACGGCCAACCCCGCTGATCCTGCAATACGGCCCGGACGACTATAACTGCCTCCATCAGGATCTCTACGGCGAGCACGTGTTCCCGCTCCAGGTCGCCATCCTGCTGTCTGCGCCGGGGCGCGATTTCACGGGCGGGGAGTTCGTCCTGACGGAACAGCGGCCGCGCATGCAGTCGCGTGCGGAAGTGGTGCCGCTGACACAAGGCGACGCGGTCATTTTCGCGGTCCATGGCAGACCGGTGCAGGGCACGCGCGGCGTCTACCGCGTCAACCTGCGTCACGGCGTGAGCCGCATCCGGGCCGGTCATCGTCATACGGTCGGCATCATCTTTCACGATGCGCAGTGACGTCTATCGCCACGCACGGGGAACGGCGATGCGGTTCGGCGGTTCGGCGGTTTGGCGGTTTGGCGGTTTGGCGGTTTGGCGGTTTGGCGGTTTGGCGGTTTGGCGGTTTGGCGGTTTGGCGGCTTGGCGGCTTGGCGGCTTGGCGGCTTGGCGGCTTGGCGGTAGATTAGCGCGGAAAATTCACGGAAGTTCCCGCATCACACCGGCATCGTCGCGAAAATCGCGCATCACGCCGAATCGCGCCTCGCCCATAGGTGCGCGAGCGGAAACGAAAACCCGCACGACCGCCGCGCAAACGTGAGCGACTGGCCGACTTACCCGCGCGCCATGCCCGCTCGCAGCCGATCGCCAGCATTGGCCGCCAGCCGTGCATATCCCGGTAACGTGAGCAACGCGAGTACGCCCGCGGCGACGAACGCCCAGCGGAAATCGTCGAGCACGTAGTGAACGCCCGTCGCATCGCCGCGCGCCAGCGCCGCCACCCGCAGCGACAACGCGCCGAACGCGATGCCCATCCCGATCGTCATCTGCTGCGCAGCGCTCCACAGCGTGCTGGCGGCACTCGTCTGCTGGGCCGGGATATCCGCATAGGCCAACGTCGCAAGCGTCGTGAACTGCATCGACCGCGTCAGTCCGTAGACGAACACGACAAGCAGCGTGATCGCCAGCGGCGTCGACGCGGTCAGCCACCCGCACGCAATCGTGAAGAAGCCGACGATCGTCACGTCGACGAGTGCGACGCGCCGGAAGCCGAAGCGGTCGAGTATCCACGACGTGCCTGCCTTCATGCCGAGGTTGCCAAGCGCACTGGCGAGCAGCAACAGGCCGGACTGGAACGGCGACAGCCCGAAGCCAATCTGGAACAGCAGCGGCAGCAGGTACGGCACGGCATTGATCGCCATGCGCGTGACCGAGCCGGTGATCACCGTGACCGAGAATGTCGGCACCGTCAGCGTCGTGAAATCGAGCAGCGGATGCTCGCACCGTCGCGCATGCAGCCAGGCGGCGATGCCGAACAGCACGCTCGCGCCCACGAGCAGGCCCGCGCGGGCAAACTGCGCATCCTGCTGGCCGGCCGTTTCGGTGCCGATCAACAGGCACGTCAACGCACCGCCCGCGAGCACGAAGCCGACCCAGTCGAGCGGCCGTTGCTCGTCGGCGCGCGTGTTGCGGACGATCAGCCACGTGCAGACCAGCGCCGCGATGCCGAACGGCACGTTCAGCAGGAAGATCCACCGCCAAGATGCATAGGTCGTAATGAAACCGCCGATCGGCGGCCCGACGACCGGCGCAACGATGCCGGGCCACGTGATCGTCGCGATCGCGCGCATCAGCTTCGCCTTCTCCGTGCTGCGCACGACGATCATTCGCCCGACCGGCACCATCATCGCCCCGCCGACGCCTTGCAGCAGCCGCGCGGCCGTGAACGTCACCACGCCATTGGACAGCCCGCACAGTACGGACGCACCGGTAAAGATGACGACCGCGCTGCCGAACACCGTGCGCGAACCGTATCGGTCCGCGATCCAGCCGCTGATCGGGATGAACACCGCGAGCGCGAGCATGTAGGCCGTCATCCCGAGGCTCAGTGCGTTCGGCCCGACGCCGAACGAGTTCGCCATCTGCGGCAGCGCAGTCGCGATCACGGTCGTGTCGAGGTACTCCATGAAGAAGGTCGCCGCGACGAGATACGGCAAGAAGTCGGTCGTCCTATCACCATGGGCAGAGCGGGCAGTCATGAACGATGCGGGAGACGGAATACGGAGGACACCGACCGCCAGCGGGTACCTGGAAGCACCGGGAATCGGGACGAACGGCGATATTACCCCGAAGAGCTTGCACCCCGCTCTGCTGAGCATGTCGCGCGGTCGGACTTTATGCGCATAGATTTCTTTGACGAATTCAGATTGCGTTCGCCGAATGACGCCTACGATCAGGCCGACGCAACGCGCCGAAGGATGAATGACTCAGGAAATATTTCACCAAAACCAGTCATTCATCGAGCATTTCCGACGAACGTCGCGCATCGTCACCCATTACAACTACGCTTTTAGAGGGAACGACATTAGCTGGGCGCCAACTGAAGGGGGGTTGATGTGATGTGCAGCGGAACGCACTAGGTGATTTCAGACGCGCAGCGTGAGGATCGCTCGAGAACGGCTGGTGCCAGGATCGACTCATTCGGCGCCTAGTTCCCGCCAGGCTGCCCTTCCGGCCCCATGCACATTTCCGTCGCGCCAATGCAAAAACCCCCGCCTTTCGGACGGGGGTTTCTGGCTTAGGGAGCCTGACGATTACCTACTTTCACACGGGAATCCGCACTATCATCGGCGTAGAGTCGTTTCACGGTCCTGTTCGGGATGGGAAGGGGTGGGACCGACTCGCTATGGT
>NZ_JAUJQH010000032.1:0-66588 GCF_030482905.1 Burkholderia sp. AU45251
GTCGCGCGTGAAGGAGATGAACAAGTCGCTCGAAGAGGCGGCGCTGGATCTCGGCGCAACGCCGCTGAAGGTGTTCTTCGTGGTGACGCTGCCGCTGATCTCGCAGGCGCTGCTGTCGGGGTGGCTGCTGTCGTTCACGCTGTCGATCGACGATCTGGTGCTGTCGGCGTTCCTGTCCGGGCCGGGCTCGACGACGCTGCCGCTGGTGGTGTTCTCGCGCGTGCGGCTGGGGTTGAACCCGGAGATGAACGCACTGGCGACGCTGTTCATCACGGCCGTGACGATCGGCGTGATCGTCGTGAACCGGATGATGATCGCGCGTGAACGGCGCCGCATGGCGGACATGAAGGCGGCGTTTGCGGTGGCGTGATGTCGGGCGTAATGGCGTGACGAAAGCGACGGCGGGCGCGTGACGGGCCCGCCGTTTGCGTGGGGCGCTCGCTTGCAGGGCGGGGTAACCGGTCGGTCGTGTGCCGCGCGCTTTGCTGGCATCATGTCGGACAATTCAACGACGTGCGTTCTCCCGATGACAACCGTTCCCGACGTTACGCTTCAACTGACCGACACCGAGCAGCCGGCCGCACACGATCTCATCAGCCGCAAGCTCGGCGAATTCAATCATGCGATGACGGGGCGCGCCGACGCGGCCGCGCTCGACGTGTACGTCACCGATTCCGCGACCGGCGAGATCGTGGGTGGCCTCACGGGGCGCACGTCGCTCGGCCTCTTCTTCATCGATCTCTTTTACCTGCCCGAATCGTTGCGCGGCGGCGGCTTCGGCAGCCGGCTGCTGCGCGAGGCCGAAGCGGAAGCGAAACGACGCGGATGCGCGCGTGCGGTGCTCTACACGATCTCGTTCCAGGCGCCGGATTTCTACCGGAAGCAGGGCTACGAAGCGTTCGGCGAAGTGCCGTGCGAGCCGGAAGGCACGTCGCGCGTGTTCATGGTGAAGGTGCTTTGAATCGTTTCAGCCCGTTCGCGCCGCGCGGCACGCACGCCGACGCAGCGCGAACGACGGCGTTCGGGCGTCGGCATCCAGGCGCCGGCCCCACGAGAGGGCGGCGTCACTGAATGCCCGCCCTCGCGCGGGCTGAACTGCTTTCGTGCGAACCGCCGCGGGGCGCATGCCACGCGCGTCAGCAATGCTCGAGCGCGTACGACAGGTCGGCGATCAGGTCGTCCGGATGTTCGAGCCCGACTGACACACGAATCAATCCTTCCGACACGCCCGCCGCCGCACGCGCCTGGGCCGGTACGCCCGAATGCGTCGTTGACGCCGGATGGCAGATCAGCGACTCCGTGCCGCCGAGGCTGACGGCCGACTTGAAGAGCGTCAGGTGGTTGATGAACCTGAACGCCTGCTCGCGGCCGCCGTCGAGGATGAACGCGAAGGTCGAGCCGGGCCCGCTGCACTGGCGCTGGTAGACGGCCTGGTAGGCCGGATCGTCGATGAGCTCGGGGTGCAGCACGCGTACCGGGCGATGCGGATTGCCGGCGAGCCAGCGGGCGACGGCGCTGCCGCTGCGTGCGGCTTGCTGCATGCGCAGCACGAGCGTTTCCATCGAGCGGGTGATCATCCACGACGAATGCGGGTCGAGCTGCGAGCCGAGCGTGCTGCGGATCGAGCGGATCTTCGTGATCAACTCGCGAGTGCCCGTGACGCCGCCGGCGACGAGGTCGCTATGCCCGCCGATGTATTTCGTCAGCGAGTACACGCTCAGGTCGATGCCTTGCCGCGACGGCTTCTGGTACAGCGGCCCGAGCAGCGTGTTGTCGCAGACCGACAGCGGGCGACAGCCGTGGCGTGCTTCGAACGCATCGATCTCGTTGCGCAACCCTTCGAGGTCGAACAGCGCGTTGGTCGGGTTGGCGGGCGTCTCGATGTAGCACATCCGCACGTTGCCCTTTTGCGCGGCCGCTTCGAGCGCATCGCGGATCGCGTGGGTGGACAGCCCGTCGGCGATCACTTCGGAGCGAATGCCCCACTCGGGCAGGAACTTCGAGATCAGTGTTTCGGTGCCGCCATACAGCGGCACGGACTGGACGACGCAGTCGCCCGGCCGCAGGAACGTCAGCAGGATCGCGGCGATGGCCGACATGCCGCTCGACGTCACGACGGCCGCTTCGGAATCGTCGAGCAGGGCGAGGCGATCCTCGACGATTTCCAGGTTCGGGTGATTGAAACGGCTGTAGACGAGGCCCGCGCCTTCGCCTTCGGGCGAAGGCTTGCGCCCGGCCACGACGTCGAAGAATTCGGCGCCGTCCTCGGCCGTGCGGAACGCGAAGGTCGACGTGAGGAACACGGGCGGCTTCACCGATCCTTCCGACAGGAACGGATCATAGCCGTACGACATCATCTGGGTTTCGGGGTGGAGTTCCCGGCCTGCAATCTTGCGCTTGTGATAGTTGCGATAGGCCATGGAGTGCTCCGTGCAGGGTAGTGAGGAACGGCCGTTGCAGCGGTGGCATGATGCGTGCGGTGCCGGGTAGGCACCGGGCGTCGCGACCGTGTGTGGCGATACTACTCCGAAGGCGCTGCTTCGTGACGCACCCCTGACACTATCGTCAGGGTGTCGCCTGTTCGACGATCATGTCGTACAGGGCACGGGCGGCCGGCGACAGTTGCGCACTCTTGCGCGTGACGAGCACGAGCGTGCGCGATACCGCCGGCTCGACGAGCTCGATCGTGCGGATCATCGGATACGCGTTCTTCTGGATCGCGAGTTTCGGCACCACGGCCGCACCGAGCCCCTCCGCGACGAGCCCGAGCGCCGTCGAGCTGCGCTGCACCTCGTAGAACGAATGCAGCGACACGCCGCTCGTCTTCAGCGCGCCGTCGAGCAGCCCGCGATTGCCGCTCACTTCGCCGGCGAAGATCAGCGGATGCGGTTGTAACGCCGCCCAGCGAATGCGCCGCCGCTTCGCGAGCGGATGATCGTCGCGGCACACCAGCACATAGGGATCGCTCGTCAGCGGCACGTTGACCAGTTCGGGATGCTGGTCGCCGGCAATGCCGATGCCGAACTCGGCCTCGCGATGCAGCACGGCCTGCAGCACCGACGCCGACGCGTGATCGAGGATCTTCACGCGATCGTGTGGCCGGTGCGCGGAGAACGCGCGCAGGATGCGCGGCAGGTATTGCACGCCGACCGTCGGCACGCACGCGATCGTGACGTCGCCGCGCTGGCTCAGGCCGGTTTCGCGAATTTCGGTGAGCGCGTCGGACAGCTCGTTCAGCAGCCGGCGTGCTTGCGGCAGGAAGCGGCGGCCGATTTCGGTGAGTGTGGTGCGGCGCGTGGTGCGCTCGACGAGCGCGACGCCGAGAAAAGTTTCGAGCTTGCGCAGCCGCTGCGTGATGGCCGTCTGCGTGACGTGCAGCGTGTCGGCTGCCTGCCGGAAGCTGCCGCCGTCGGCGATCGCGACGAAGGCCTGAACACCGAGCGTATCGATTTTCATCAGATATATGAATCAATCACGATATTAAATTCATTTTACTGAACTCCGTTGCGATCGCAGAATGCGATGGTTCGACGGCTAGCGGCGTCCCATCCGTGTAGAAGGCAAGGCCGTCCACGCCGACCAGGAGAAACGACATGACGACCCCACTCGATCGATACGCCGCCCAGTATGTGCAATTCGAGGACGAACGCACGCGGCCGATCCGCGATCTGTTGGCCGCCGTGCCGGACACGCCGATCCATACCGCGATCGACATCGGCTGTGGGCCCGGCAATTCGACGGAGGCGCTGATCGCGCGTGCGCCGCACGCCACGGTTCACGGGATCGATGCCTCGGCGGACATGATCGACGCCGCGCGCAAGCGCCTGCCGGACTTGCGTTTCGATGTCGTGGATATCTCCACCTGGGACGATCCGGGCGGCTACGACCTGATTCTCGCGAATGCGGTGCTGCAATGGGTGCCTGCGCACGACACGCTGTTTCCGGCGCTCGTCGGCCGGCTCGCGCCGGGCGGCCACCTTGCGGTGCAGATGCCCGACAACCTCGACGAACCCGCGCACCGGCTGATGCGCGAGGTTGCCGCGGCCGGGCCGTGGGCGGACAAGCTGAAAGGCGCGGCGCGCACTGAGCGGTTCGACGCGCGTTATTACCACGCGCTGCTGTCGCCGCTGTGCTCGCGGGTGGACGTGTGGCGCACGACCTATTACCACCCACTGCGCGGTGGTGCCGACGCGGTCGTCGAATGGTTCAAGGGCAGCGCGCTGCGGCCGTTCCTCGCAGCGCTCGACGACGGCGAGCGCGCGGCGTTTCTCGCGCGGTATCGCGAGGCGATCGCGGGGCCGGGCGGCTATCCGGCGCTCGCCGACGGCACCGTGCTGTTGCCGTTCCCGCGTCTGTTCATCGTCGCGACGCGGCCATGACTCAGCCATGACTCAGCCATGACCCGGCCTTGAAGCGCGGGCGGCGGTGCGTCAGCGCGCCGGCCGCATCGATTCCGGGTCGACCGTGCGGATCCGCGCGGTCTGCCCGTCGCGCAGGTCCTTGTACCAGAACAGCGCCACTTCACCGTCGTTCTCGTCGTCCGCGTACAGCAGGCGATCATGTCCGCCCAGCACGAAGCCCGAGCGCGCATACGTGCTGCACGCGGCGACATTGTTCGACTGCGTTTCCAGCCGCATGAAGCCGAACCCGTGTCCGCGCGCCCAGGATTCGGCGGCCGCCAGCAGCAACAGCCCGATGCCTTGCCGCCGGCAGTGGCGGTCGACGGCCAGCTCTGCGATCTCGGCCATCCCGTTCCAGCTCTGGCCGATCGCCACGAACCCGGCGAGCCGACCGCCGGCCGTCGCGCGAAAGAGCGCCGTTTTGTCGGACGCCTCGTCCGCCCAGCCGGCCGGATCGAAGCCGTAATTCTTGCGGCGCGCCGGCAGCGCGCGGAGATCGAGCAAGTCCTGATACGGCGCGTTCAATTCCCAGGCGATGTCGAACGAGAAGTCGCATCGGTCCAGTTCGTCGGCGGGCAGCCCGCTCGTCTGTTCGATGCTGATGTGTTCGGCTCGGTCCATGTGTCGGTGTCCTGTCTTCTTCGGGATGGCGTGGTGTCGTCCGTCACGCGATCGCCGGCGTCGTGATGGGCGCCGCATCGCGTTTGTTCTTGTGTCGATTTTTTGCGCCCGCACAATTCGCCGTGCGCGAGACCGGTACAGACTGGCTGCGTCCGTGACCGCGGAACGCGGGCCAGCCATGAACCGAACGGCGACGCAAACGTGTGCGGGGTTCGCGCGCCGGCTGCGGCGCTCGTTCAACCGACTGATTATGCGGGATTTCGGCGTAGGCACGGCGGCCGGCATCGGGGCGGTGCCCGCTGCCGCGCGTCTTGCTTCCGATCCGCATGGCCGTCGATCGCATGTGGATGAAAGACGACAGGAACCCGAATAAATGTTTACCGTTGCGTGACAACTCGATATATTCCGCAAAACATATCGAAGGTCGTGGCGTCGTCTGGCGCCACGTCGTCCACCCGCTCCACGAAAGCCGGAAGAGATTCTGACCGGCATCGCCGGAGCAATGCGTCGTCGCGGCATGCGCAACCGGTGCGCACGCTTCCCGACGCTGCAATACGAGCGGCTGCCCTGCGGCATGCCGCTTCCGCAAGCCCACACTGGCATCGAAACGACGCATCGTGCACGCGCATGAGGGGTAGGTGTGTGCGGCGATCCCGTGGCTTGCGCTTGTTCGTCAGTCGGTTCTTCGTCAACACGCCGCGCGTCGCGCTGCGACGCAGGCGCGCGCGTCAACAACGTGCGTCAACAACAAAAGGAAGTGAACGTGAAAAAGACCATCGTGGCCGCGGCCGCACTCGGGATGTTCGGCACCGCCGTCCACGCGCAAAGCAGCGTCACGCTCTACGGGCTGATCGATGCGGGTATCACGTATTCGAACAAGGTCGCGACGTCGGGCGGGCACGGCAAGCTCGTCAAGTACGGCGACGGCGTCGCATCGGGCAGCCGCTGGGGCATCCGCGGCACCGAGGATCTCGGCGGCGGGCTGAAGGCGTTGTTCGTGCTGGAAAACGGCTTCAGCAGCGGCGATGGCTCGATCGGCCAGGGTGGCGCGCTGTTCGGCCGGCAGGCGTTCGTCGGCCTGTCGAAGAACGGAATCGGTTCGCTGACGTTCGGCCGTCAGTACTCGTTCTCGACCGACTACATCGGCGCGAACTATTCGATGGGCAGCCAGACGCCGGCCGGCAACTACGCGTATCACATCAACGACCTCGACCAGCTGACGTCGAGCCGCATCAACAACGCGGTGAAGTTCCAGAGTGCGAACTTTGCGGGTCTCACGTTCGGCGCGATGTACGGCTTCTCGAACTCGACGCAGTTCGCGGGCACGCCGACCACGACCGGTGCGAACGGCGCGCAGGGTTCGTCGAGCGCGTACAGCTTCGGTGCGAACTATGCGCAAGGGCCGTTCGGCATCGGCGCCGCGTACACGAACATCCGCTTCCCGAACGGCGCGACGCCCGCGTTCGGCGTGAGCATCGCGAACATCAACACGCAAGGATTGCGCGATCTCGAGACGGTCGGCGTCGGCGCGCGCTATGCGATCGCGGCGGCGCTCGTGTGGGCGAACTGGACGCATACGAAGTTCGTGCCGCTGTCGGGCGAATCGTCGAAGCTGAACAACTACGAAATCGGTGGCCGCTATGCGTTCACGCCGGCCTTGAGCGGCGGTCTCGGCTATACGTTCTCGAAGCTCGACGGCCGCTTTGACGGCAAATGGCACCAGGTCAACGCCGCGGTCGACTATGCGCTGTCGAAGCGTACGGACGTCTACGTGAGCGCGGCCTATCAGAAGGCGTCGGGCAGCAACACGATCAACGGCCGCGCGGTGCCGGTCCAGGCCGAGATCGGCTCGTCGGGGTCGTTCATCGGCAACGCGGGCGCGAACACGCAGTTCGTCACGCGGATCGGCCTGCGTCACAAGTTCTAATCGACCGCGCGCGAGCGGGCGCTCCATCGGGGCGCCCGTTTTGCTGTGGCGTGTGGAGAAGCGCGACTCGGCACCGGTTCGCGAATCGCTATATTCTCCTGTGCATATCGAAACGACGAACGACGGAACCCACCCCCTTTCACCCGTACGGGAGCACCATCTTGAATTCGATGCACCGCGAAGCCGTCGGCGAAGCCTTTTCGCTCGACGCGATGCAGCACGCAAGAACCATGACATGGCAGGCCGTCGACGCGATCGCCGCGGGCATCCGGCCCGGCATGCGGGAATCGGAGGCGAACGCGCTGGGGCTGAGCGTGCTGAAGGATCTCGGGATGGACCGGATCTGGCATCCGGTGCTCGTCCGCTTCGGGGAAAACACGCTGCGCACGTTCAAGGAGCGCTCGGTGGCGGACCCCGTCCTCGCCGCGGACGACATCTTCTTCATCGACCTGGGCGCGGTGTGGGCGAAGCATGAGGGCGACGCGGGTGCGACGTTCGTGTGCGGCGACGATCCCGACATGCATGCGTGTGCGCGTGCGGCGCGCGCGATCTACGACGAAGTCGAACATCACTGGCGCACCACCGGCTGCGCGGGTATCGCGCTGTACGAATTCGCCGCGCAACGCGCCGACGCGCACGGCTTCCGGCTTAACGTCGACATCAAGGGGCATCGCGTCAGCGACTTTCCGCACGCGATCTACAAGGCCGGCAATCTCGGTGACTTCGATGCCGCGCCGGCGGCCGGGCTGTGGATCCTCGAAATCCAGATCGCGCACCCGACGCGGCCGTTCGGCGCGTTCTACGAGGATCTGCTCGTATAACGCATCCGCATCGGCTGAAAAGCGTTCGGGCGCAACGTGGTACGTCACGCCGGAGTGCGTGCCGGCCCCATGCGGGCGGCCGGCACGGTCTGGCCAGGCCGTCAGATGTTGATCGTGACGGGGCCCGCGAGCGGCGTGTAGCCATCGTCGAACAGGTACCACGCATCGTACTGCCCCGACGCCAGCGTACTGTTGGCCGTTGACGAGAACAGCAGCGAGCCGGTGCTCTTCGGCAGGTACGCCCACGATTTGTAGCTGCCCTTGGTCGGCTGCGCGTCATGCGCAAAGATGCCCACCCAGTTCTTCGGGCTGTGGCGCCACGGCGGCGCGACGTAGTCGAAGCGCAGCGTGCCGAACGTCGAGCCCTGCGACGCGAGCGACGCGACGAACTGCTTGCCGGTATTGCCGATCGCCGAATCCGTGAGCAGCGCGCCGGATTGCGTCTGCACGCAGCCGGCCACGCGGCGCAGGAAGTTCGGATCGTTCGCATCGCGGATGCTGGCGTCGTACCAGCCGCCGTCGCCGTACCACGTGACGGCTTGCGTCGCGCCGGCCGCGACGATGACTGACTGCCTCGTGTTCATCCCGTAGGCGTTGTCGGTGAGCTGGAATGTCGTCGAGCTGGACCCTGCGGAGTTGTCGAGCGTGATCTGCACGTTGCCGTTCGCGACGTCGTAGCACAGGCTGATTTCGGCGCTCGATCCTGTGTTGCCGGACGAACCGATGCTGCCGCGGAACGTCTGCAGGAAGCCGTTCGGCCCGTAGACGGAATAGTCGTAGCTGCCACCGCCATTCAGCGCGAGCGAATCCGACAGGTTCGCGCACTGGGTCGCGCCGGCCGCGATCGTGTAATGCCGGGGGATCGTGCTCGTGCCGTCGACCCACGCCTGCAGGTGCACGCCCGCGGTGCCGGTGTTGGTCATCGTCAGCGCCAGCGCGTTGCCGGCGCGGTTGACCTTGCCTTGCACGAAGAACTCGTAGGGCAGGCGGCAGGCAGTGCTGCGGCCGGCGGTCTGTGCCGGCACCGCTGTGGTGGTCGGGTAGGGGATCAGGACGGCCGGGCCGTTCGGGTTCATGTTGCTCGCCGGCGGCTGGATCGCGGGCACCGTCTGGTCGGCGTTCGAGAAATCGAAGGCCGAGGTCAGGTCGCCGCACACCGCGCGTCGCCACGGCGAGATGTTGGTTTCCTGAAACCCGAAGCGCGCTTCCAGGAACCGGACCACCGACGTGTGATCGAAGACCTGAGAATTCACCTTACCGCCCTTCGACCACGGCGAGATCACGAACATCGGCACGCGCGGCCCGAGCCCGATCGGCACGTCGCCGCTCGCCGAGCCGTCCGATGCGCTGCCGCTGCTGGCGACGAATTCCGCGGCCGTCGAGACGGTCGACCGCCCGGTGCCGGCCGCGGCGCTGGCCGGGACGGCGGGCGGCACGTGATCGAACAGGCCGTCGTTCTCGTCGTACATCACGAGCAGGACCGTGCTGGCCCAGACCTTCGGATTCGAGGTCAGCGCATTCAGCACGTTGCTCACGTACCATTCGCCGCCGCTCGCGGCCCACGACGGATGCTCGCAGTACGCGTAAGGCGCGGCGATCCACGACACTTGCGGCAACGTGTCGTTCGCGACGTCGGCCTGCAGCTGGCTGAACAGGTTCGCGTCGTATTCCTTGCCGCCGCCGCTCGGGTCGATCTGCGTGCCGTTGAGCGCGGGCGCCAGCGGATCGTTGGCGCCGAGGTTCTGGTACTGCTTGAAGTTGAGGACGATGTTGTCGCCGTAGTTCCCGTTCCACCACAGCGTGCTGCCGGCGCTGTTGGAATTGCCGTACGCATGGCCGGCATCCAGGCCGTTGCCCTTGTCCTGATAGAACTTCCACGTGATGCCGGCCGCGTTCAGCCGTTCCGGCAGGGTCGTCCAGCCGGTGCCGGTCATCGTGTTGTCCGTGTACGGCGAATAGCCCGGCACGTTGCCGCAGCAGCCGGTCCACAGATACAGCCGGTTCGGGTCGGTCGGGCCGAGCATCGAGCAGTGGTAGTCGTCGCACACCGTGAACGCGCTCGCCAGCGCGTAGTAGAACGGGACGTCGTTCTGCGTGAAGTAGTACATCGTGCCGCTGGTCTTCGCGCCGGTCCAGTTGTCGTAGCGGCCGTTGTTCCAGGCGCTGTGCGTGGTGCCCCAGTCGTGAGGGAGGTCGCCGTAGTAGGTGTCGCCGTTCGCCGTGCCGAAGGGCGGGGACGGGTTGAACGGGAACACGTAGGACAGCATCCAGGGCTGGCGCCACACCGGATACCCGCTCGAAATCACGACCGGCCGCGGATCGCCGAAGCCGCGCGCGCCGCCCAGCGTGCCGAGGTAGTGGTCGAACGAACGGTTTTCCTGCATCAGGATCACGACGTGCTTCACGTCCTGGATCGTGCCGGTGACGGTGGCCGCCGGAATGGCCTGCGCGCGCGCGATGCTGTCGGGCAGCATGCCCGTGATCGCGGTGGCACCGGCGAGTTTCAACGCATCGGCGAGGAACTGACGTCGGGTTGCGGGTTTGTTTTGCATGATCGCTCTCTGTCTTGGATGACGGGCCTTGCGGCCGGCGTCGGTCAGTGGCACGCGCTCGCGCAGTGCAGGACGGGCGTGGACGCCGAGCCCGGTGCGGCCGCACGCGCGGCCGCCACGTTGGCCGCGGTGCCCGAGTCGCCATCGCCGCAAGCGGCCAGCGTGCACAGGAGCGCGATCATGAAAACGCCGCGCCAGTGCGGAAAGCGGCTTTCCGACTGGCGCGAGTTGACGATTGGCTTTCTATCTGATTCGAATCGGATTCCTGAATGATCGGGATGGTTGCTGCGTGCTCCGTATTTCATTACCCCTCCAGACATGAAAAATGAACCGCAGAGAATAGCGCCCGAATCAGAACAACTTCATGACAGGCCACCCGCGCGTGCCTGCCACTTGCAACAGCTTGGCGTCGGGATTGGTGGCGACCGGATGCGTGACGTAATCCAGTAGCGGCACGTCGTTGATCGAATCGCTGTAGAAGTAGGTGCGCTCGAAATCGGACGGCGCGTAGCCGAGTGATTCCAGCCACTCGGTGGTGCGCACGATCTTCCCTTCGCGGAAGCTCGGCACGCCCGTACTGCGCCCGGTAAATGCACCGCCCGGCGTGCCGTCGTCGGTATCGAGCTCGATACCGAGCAGGTGCTCTATGCCGAATTCCGCTGCGATCGGCCGCGTGACGAAGACGTTGGTCGCCGTCACGATGCAGCAGAGATCGCCGTTCTCGCGATGGCGGTCGACCAGCTCGCGCGCCTGTGGCGTGATCGCCGGACGAATCACCTCGTCCATGAATCGCACATGCCAGCGTTCGAGTACCTTGCGCGGATAGCGGGTGAGCGGCGCGAGCGTCACGGCGAGATACGCGTCCATGTCGAGCGTGCCGGCCGCATAGTGGCCGTAGTGCTCGTCGATCAGCGCCACATGCGCATCGTCTTCCCGCCAGCCCACTCGCGTGATGAAGCGGCTCCAGGCCTGGTCGCTGTCGAGCGGCAGCAGCGTGTGGTCGAGGTCGAACAGCGCGAGATTCTTGTACATGGGGGGTTCCTTGTGTTGCGTGTTCATGCGCCGATGAGCTTCTCGATCGCGTCCTTCGCGTTCTTGCCGTCGATGGTCGTGACGCCGTCGAGCCACTTCGTCAGCACGCCGGGGTTCTTCTTCGCCCATTCCTTCGCGACCGCGACCGGATCCGCGTGATTCATGATCGGCACCATCAACTGGTTCTCTTCGTCGGTCGTGAACTTCAGGTTGGTCAGCAGCCGGCCGACGTTCGGACAGCGTTCGAGGTAGCCGGGCGTGACGAGCGTATAGACCTTCGCCGAGCCGTAGTTCGGGCCGAACACGCCGTCGCCGCCGTCGAGATAGGCGATCTTGTAGTTGATGTTCATCGGATGCGGCTCCCACGCGAGGAACACGATCATCCGGTGCTCCTGCACCGCGCGCGTGACCTGGACGAGCATCCCGGCCTCGCTCGATTCGACCAGCTTGAAGCCGCCGAGTCCGAACTCGTTCTTGTCGATCATCCGCTGGATCAGCGCGTTGCCGTTGTTGCCGGCACCGATCCCGTAGATCTTGCCGTCGAGCTGGTCGCGGAACTTCGCGATATCGGCAAAGCTCCTGAGGCCCTTGTCCGATGCGTATTGCGGCACGGCCAGCGTATAGCGCGCGCCGACCAGGTTCGGTTGCGGCAGCTGGTGGACGGCGCCGGCATCGACGAACGGCTTCACCGTCGGCGTCATGCTCGGATCCCAGTAGCCGAGGAACGCGTCGATCTGTGCCTTCTTCACGCCGGCGAGCACGATCGGCGGCGACGCGATCGTCTTGGTCGCCTCGTAACCGAGCCCGTCGAGCAGCATCATCGCGACGCCGGTGGTGGCTGCGATGTCGCTCCAGCCGACATCGCCGAGCGTCACCTTTTTGCAGACGTCGCCTTCCGACGCGTGAGCGGGGGCCGTCGCCAGCGCTGCCAGCAGTGTTGCGGCCAGCATCCATGCCTTCTTCATCATGTTGGTCTCCTAAGCAAGTGTTCCGGATCGTGTTGCCTGAATGGTCTGACGATTGATCGTGCTGATCGGGTGAAACAAACGAACTTGGGTCTGGCTTTGTAGTTTTGCGTACCGTATATTAGAACGCACAAATTCGCAAGATCACACAAAAATACAACTCGCCGGTTACCTGGCTTGGCAACGGGCGGGCGAAGGCAGGAAGAATCGGGCGGCGGCCCACGCGGGCCGTGCCTCATCAGGTAGACCAGGCAAAGCAAGGAGACCTCGCATGATCAGTCAGCTGGAAATCATTTCTCGCCTGTTGCTGGCGGCATTGCTCGGCAGCATCGTCGGCATCGAGCGCGAGCGCCTGTCGTGGGCGGCCGGGTTGCGCACGCATATGCTGGTGGCCGTGGGCGCCGCGCTCGTGATGATCGTGTCGGCGTTCGGTTTCGCGGATATCCAGAACGCGAAGAACGTGTCGCTGGACCCGTCGCGCGTCGCCGCGCAGGTCGTGTCGGGCATCGGTTTCCTCGGCGCCGGGTCGATCATGCTGCGTGGCGAGATCATCCGCGGCCTGACGACCGCGGCGAGCCTGTGGGTCGTGGCGGCGGTCGGGCTGGCCGTGGGTGGCGGCATGTATGTGGCTGCGATCGCCGCGACGGCGATCGTGCTCGCGATCCTGGCCGGCCTGAAGCCGATCGAGAAGCGCTTCTTCGCCGCGCGGCAGCGCTGGGGCGTGCGCATCCTCGCGAGCCGGGGCGCCGTGAAGCTGACATCGCTGCAGGCGATGCCCGGCATCGACCAGGCGCGCATCGTCCAGTTCATCATCGAACAAGACGACGCCGCGCCCGATGACGACCGCATCCACGTGGTGTTTTCAAAGATGACGAGCAGCGAGGTCCAGGCGGTCCGTCAATCCCTGCAGACCCTCGTCGGCATCAAAAAGATGGAGGAGAGCGCAGCATAGTTCGCCGTTCGAATAACATTGACGTTCATTCCGAGGACATTCCATGTGGCAAGAAGAGCGATACCAGAGGATCCGGCTTCTGTTATCGAAGATGCAGCGCGTTTCCACCGACCGGATCATGGCCGACCTGAACGTGTCGCGGGAAACCGTGCGCCGCGATCTCGTCGACCTCGAGGCGCTCGGTGAACTGAAGCGCGTACACGGCGGCGCGGTGCAGGTGGGCGACGAAGCGCCAATCGCCGAGCGCGCGCAGACGCACGTGAAGGCGAAGCTGGCGATCGCCCGCGCGGCGGCCAGGCTGGTCACGGGCTCGCAGACGTTGTTTATCGACGCGGGCACAACCACGACGCTGCTGGCCGAGGAACTGGCGAAGCTGTCGGGCCTCACGATCGTCACGAACTCGATCGACGTCGCGCTGAAGATGCGGTCGAGCGACCCGGCGCAGGCGAATAACGAAACGATCCTGCTCGGCGGGATGATCGGCAGCCGCGCGGCCGCGACCGTCGGCGACGGCACGGTTGCCGAAATCTTCCGCTATCGCGCCGATCTCGCGCTGCTGTCGCCGGTGGGCGTCGATGCCGTCCGAGGTGCGACCAACTATGACCGGATGGAAACCGAAGTGGCGCGCGCGATGGTCAGCAACGCGGCGGACGTCGCGATCCTGGCCGATTTCAGCAAGCTCGGCACGAACAGCCGGATCAGCTTCTGCGAGCCGGCGCGGATCGGCGCGCTGGTGACGGACTCGAAGGCGGAATCGGTCGACAGCTTCAAGCGCCTCAAGAAAGTCATCAAGAACATCGTGCTGGCGTAGTGCCGCGCAGCGTGGGGCACGATCGGTCGCCGTGATGCCGCCCATGCGGCGCGCATTCTGTCGGCCGGTTTTTTAGCGGCGTAATATATCCATCGATACAACGCAGGCGCGCCTACCGGCGGGCCGTCATGGAGGCGGGCGATGGAGATGGCAGGGACGGCGGCGCCTTCGGCGCATCAGGCGGTGGCGGGCTCGATCGTGCTGACGGGCGCATTCGTGCGGCCGATGACGGTGACGCTCGACGACCTGCGCCGGCACGCGAGCGCGACGGCCGAGCCGTTCGACCTGCGCTGCTTCACGACGAACCGCTTCATCCGCTCGGTCGCGCCGTATCGTGGCGCGCGGCTGAAGGACCTGCTCGACGCAGCCGGGCTGCGCAGCGACGTGCCGGGCGACTTCAAGCGCATGGTGTTCATCGCGCATGCGCACGACGGCTACGCGGTCACGTTTTCCTGGCATGAACTGTTCAACACGCCCGTCGGCGAACACGTGATCGTCGCGTTCGAATGCGGCGACGCGCCGCTGTCGATCGACGACGGCGCGCCGCTGCTGTTCTCGGGCGCCGACCTCCTGCCCGCGCCGCGCCACGTGAAGCGACTGGCCGGCATCGTTGCGCGCGTGCTCGAGGTCTGAGCCGGCACGCAGGCGGCCGCGTGCGCTGCACCGGCCATCGTGTATGCTTGCCCGCATCGTTCAAAGGGCGGGACAACATGAAGACACCGGCACACCCCAAGCCTGAGGTGCGGTTCAGGATGCGTATCCAGCAGGCCGACACGATCGCGCTCGGCCCGGGCAAGGTCACGCTGCTCGAAGCCGTGCGCGAGCACGGTTCGATTTCGGCGGCGGCGCGCAGCCTGAAGATGTCGTACCGGCGTGCGTGGTTGCTGATGGACGAGCTGAACCGCTCGCTGAAATCGCCGGCGACGGTGTCCGAGCATGGCGGGCAGAGCGGCGGCGGCAGCGTGCTCACACCGGTCGGCGAGGAGATCATCCGCCTTTATCGCGAGATCGAGGCGCGTGCTTACGCGGCTTGCGCCGCCGAAATTACCGCGCTCACGAAAATGGTGCGGCGCTGAAAGTGCGCGGCATGTGCGCTTGCCCGGAGGCCTGTTGAGCCTAACGGCGGGCTTTCACTGGCCCATGAAGGGCAGTGCGCAAGGACAGCGACGAAGCGAATCGGGCCCTAGCCGTGCCGCAGGCAGAAGCGCGGCGTGTCGCCCGTGGCGGCATCCGGTGCCATCACATCGCGCGCCTGCGCATCGAGCCGCCCGATCAGCTCGACGAAGCTGGCGACGCTCGCAGTCCGCAACGGGTAGTACGCGATGTGGTGGCGTTCGCAGATGCGCTTGAGCAGGTTCATCGAATCGTGGTCGATACAGTCGACCGGGAACACGACCATCTGCGCGCCCGGTAGCGCCGCGGCCAGCAGGCCCTTGCGATCCTCGATGCCGCCGTCGTGCAGCGTCATGTCGCCGCCCGCCGTTTCGACGATCCGCTTGATCGCCCGGTTCGAGCCCGGGCGCCCGCCGACGTACACCAGACGCGTGCCCTGAAGGATCGACAGCGGATCGGCCGCGCGCTCGGCCGGGTCTTCCGCCGACGCCTGCACCGCCTGTTCGATCGCGCTCGCTTCGGCGCGCAGCGTCTTCACCATCGCCATCAGGTCGTCGAGCCGCGCGCGCATCGCGCGGGCGCTCGCCTGTTCCGCGGCGATCCGCTGCTCGGCCGCTTCGCGGCGGCTCGTGTGCAGCGCGAGCCGTTCGTCGCGTGCGGCCAGCGCTTCGCGCAATTCGTGTACTTCGTCGCGCAAGACGCTTTCGGCCGCCAGCGGCTGCGCGTGCTGGCGCGCGGCGAGGGCATCCCGTTCCTGCAGCGCCGCGTCGCGCTGCGTGCTCATGTCGTGCAGGCGCACCTGCTGCCGTTCGAGCTTCGCGTGCAGCGCCGCATTCTCTTCCTCGAGCGCGACCAGCCGCCGGATATCGGCGCGATTGGCCGCGCCGACCAGGTGCGACAGCATGTGCAGGTCGCCGAACGCGGTCTGGCGCACGCCCATCGTCGTGCGCGGATGCGTCATCAGCGCCCAGTACGCGGGCGGAATGTCGCCGCTCTTCAGCGCTTCCTTCCAGCGCGCGAGGAGTTCGTCCGCGTCCTTCGCGCTGTCGAATGCGCGGATCGCGCCCGCGTAGCGCTCGTCGAGCGCCTTGTGCAAGGCCTTGGCGCCGGCCGTGCCGCCGATCGCGAGCTCGACGGCCGCGTGATGGATGTCGAGATCGGTCGCGTGCTGGCGGTCGAGGTCGGTGAACTTCGGTACGAGCCTGCGCAGTTCGTGCGTGGTCAGGCAGGTGCCGATGATCGAGCAGTGCAGGTTCGCATCGAGCTCGGACAGGCGCGCGCGGCGCTTCAGCTCGGTCAGTTGCGCGCGTGACGGCGCGCAGCATGCGTCGACCCGCGTGCCGGTTGCCGCGGGCAGGTTACCGCCGGGCGACGAGAGATCCGCCGTGCGGGCAAGGCGAAAGGGCGGAGCGTGCATGTTGACCTCTGTCCGGCGTGGTCGGGCCGGAGACGGATGCGCGAAATATACCACGGAATATAACGAACGAAATTCCGGGGAAATCACGGAGCAAGGTCGCGTCGCGCGGTCAGCAGAGCGCGGTTGAATGGTCGGTGAGCGATCGTGCGGACGGGGCCTCGGACGAAACGGGGAGCGATGCCGGCGCATGACGCGCCATCACGTACTCGACGCACAGCCCGACGAACAGCAGGTCGACACGCTCCAGTGCGGCGACCGCGTCGCGCATCGCGGCCGGGTCGTTGCTGAACGAATCGGAGAACACGTCGTCGCGCGTGCGTTCGAGGCGGCGCGCGTGGCCGATCGCCCGTTCGAGTTCGGGCAGGCGCGTGAAGCGGGCGGTGCGAGCATGGTCTTCGAGTGTCGACAACAGGTCACGAAAGCCCAGGGCGGACAGCGCGTCGTCAGCATGCGCGGCCGAGAACATCAGGATGAAGCGCACGATGCTGCCGCGCAGGCGCCGGAACGCGTCGACGACATCCGTGACCTGCTGCGCGCGCGCGTCGCTCGACAGCGGCCTGAGCGCGCGGATCTTGCGCGCGAGCGGCTGTTCCCGTGCGGTGCGCTGCGGGGCGCGATCCGTCGGCGTGCGGGGCATGGTGAGTCTCCGGAAGTGCAGGTATCGATATATTCTACGGAATATATCGCGTGCGCAGAAAAAGACGGCACCGTCGATGAGACACGGTGCCGTCAACGGCCTGAACGGCCGACTGGTCAGTCGATGTTGCTCACGGCCGTTCCGAACGCGGCTATGAAGCGGAGGTACGCGCTGTCGGGCACGAGGATATGCACGGTAGCCGCGCACATCCGGCCCGCGTGCGTGATCGCGCGTACGCCTATTGCTGCCGCGTGAGCGCCGTGGGCAGCACGGCGGCCCGGGCGCCGGCCGTTTCGTCCGTCGTCGGCCGCCGGCTGGATCCGCGTGCCGGCAGGGTTTTCATCAGGACATCCGGGGCGCCGCACGATCCATCATGGTGAAAGCACTGTCGCAGCCAACTGCAGGAGGGCGCACCGTGACGTCCGATCCCACTCCCTCGACCGCCTTCGTGTTCGCCGGCGGCGGCAGTCTTGGCGCGATCGAGGTCGGCATGCTGCGCGAGCTGGTCGCGAGCGGCGAACGGCCCGATTGCGTCGTCGGCGCGTCGGCGGGCGCGATCAATGCCGCCTATTTCGCCGGCCGGCCGGACGCGGACGGTGTTGCGATGCTCGCCGCGCTGTGGTGCAGGATCCGCCGCCAGGACGTCATGCCATTCTCGTTGCGCAGCATCATCGCGATGCTGCTGCGCAACCGGCCGCATCTGGTCGACGCCGATGCGCTGCGTCTGCTGCTGGAAAAGAATCTGCCGTACCGCCGGATCGAGCAGGCCGCGCTGCCGCTCCACATCGTCGCGACCGACGTGCTGAATGGCCGCGAAGTCGTGCTGTCCGCCGGCTCGGTCGTGGATGCCGTGCAGGCCAGCACGGCGATTCCCGGCGTGTTTCCGTCGGTCAGCATCGGCGGCGTGGAACTTGTCGACGGCGGCGTCGCGAACAATACGCCGATCTCCGTTGCGATTGCGCTTGGCGTCAAGCGGATCGTCGTGCTGCCGGCCGGGTTCGCCTGCGCGTTGCGCGTCCCGCCGCGCAGCCCGATCGCGCATGCGACGCACGCGCTGACGCTTGTGATCGCGCGGCAACTGGTGCGCGATCTGGCGCTGTACGCGGCACACGCGCACATCCATGTCGTGCCGCCGCTCTGTCCGCTCGACGTCTCGTCATACGATTACTCGCAGTGCGCGCAGCTGATCGACAAGGCCGCGGAACGCACGCGCGCATGGATCGACGCGGGCGGGCTCGCGGAGTGTGCGATTCCCGGCGAGCTGCGCGAGCACGATCACGCCGCGGCGCGGTCGCATTGACGGTTGCGCATGCGCCGTGCAAACGCATGGCTGACGAACGCCGGCTGCCGGGCCTCTCCCCGGCAATCGGCAAAAAAAAAACGGCACCGTGCACGTGACACGGTGCCGCCAACGGCCTGAACGGCCGCCCTGGTCAGTCGATCGCGCGCATCGCGTGGCGCAATTCCTGATAGCTGCGCAGCCCTGCAACGCCGAGTTCGCGGCCGATGCCGCTGAGCCCGAAGCCGCCCCAGCACACGTGCGGGTAGATGAGCTGCGGCGCGTTGATCCATACGAGCCCCGCGCGCACGCGCTGCTGGAATTGCTTCGCGATTTCCGCATCGCGCGTCACGACGGTTGCGACGAGCCCGTAGCGTGTGTCGTTCGCGAGCGCGATCGCTTCGTCGTCGGTACGGAACGATTTCACGCATGCGACGGGGCCGAACACTTCGTCGGTCCACAGCGGGTTGTCGGCCGCCGGTTCGGCGATCACGACGGGCGCCATGAAGAAGCCGTCGCCGCCGGCATCCGTTACGCGGCCGCTGAAGGCGACGCGTGCGCCCGCATCGATGCCGTGCTGGAGCATCGCTTCGACGCGCGTACGCTGCGCGGCCGAGATCAGCGGCCCCATCGCGACCTGCTCCGCAGCCGGCGGCGCGACGACGAGCGCGCGCACGGCGGTCTCGAACGCGGCCATGAAGCTACGGTACACGCTGTCGTGCACGAGGATGCGCGCGGTGGCCGAGCACATCTGGCCCGCGTTCGTGAAGGCGCCTGCAACCGCAAGCGACACCGCGACGTCGAGATCGGCGTCGTCGCGCACGATCAGCGACGACTTGCCGCCGAGTTCGAGCGTCACGCGCTTCATGTCGACGGCGGCGGCCTGCATGACCTTGCGGCCAGCCGCCGTGCTGCCGGTAAACGAGATCTTGTCGATCAGCGGATGCGCGGTCAGCGTCGCGCCGACCTCGGCACCGCCATTCACGACGTTGACCACGCCGGCTGGCACGCCGGCTTCGGCGACGATCTCGAGCAACGCGTGTTCGGTCGGCGACGTGAGTTCGGACGGCTTCAGCACGACCGCGCAGCCGGCCGCGAGCGCGGGCGCGAGCTTCCACGCGGTCGTGACCATCGGGAAGTTCCACGGCATGACGAGCGCCGCGACGCCGACGGAATCGTAGAAGCGTTCGGCCGTGACGGCGTCGCTCGGCAACGCGACCGGCTCCGCCGCGAACAGTGCCGGGTCTTCGCACAGCTTCGCGTAGTACGCGAACGTGGCGGCGACGTCGGCGACATCGGCCTCGGCCTCGAACGGCGGCTTGCCGCTCACCTGCATTTGCAGCGCGGCAAGGCGATCGCGCGACGCTTCGACGCGCTCGGCGATCGTCGCGAGAATCCGGCCGCGTTCGGCGGGCGGCGTATCGCGCCAGCCGGCGAATGCATCGCGCGCGGCGCGCACCGCGGCGTCGACGTGCGCGGCCGTCGCGAATTCCTGCCAGCCGATCGCAGCCCCCGTCGACGCGTCGAAGATCGGCGCGCCGGGCGCGTCGGCCTGCGCGCGCACGGGCTGGCCGGCGATGTGCGCCGCGGGCAGCACGAACGTGGCAGTGGAACGGGAAAGCTCGGCGGTGGACATGAGGGTCATCCTGTCGGTCGGGTTAGCGGTAGGCGACGCCCGGCATCACGCAGAGCATCTCGAACGCGAGGTTCGCGCCCGTGAGCGCGGTGGTGCCGGTCGGATCGTACGGCGGTGCGACTTCGACGAGGTCCGCGCCGACGATGTTCAGGCCCTTCATCCCGCGCACGATCTCGAGGCCCTGCTGTACGGTGAGGCCGCCGATTTCCGGCGTGCCGGTGCCGGGCGCGAACGACGGATCGAGGCCGTCGATGTCGAAGCTCAGATAGACGGGCGTGTCGCCGACGCGTTCGCGCACCTGCGCCATCAGCGGCGCGAGCGACTTGTTCCAGCATGCTTCGGCCTGCACGACGGTGAAGCCCTGCTGGCGGCACCAGTCGAAATCGTCCGCGTGGTAGCCGGTGCCGCGCAGGCCGATCTGCGTGACCTTGTCGCATTGCAGCAGCCCGTCTTCCACCGCGCGGCGGAACGGCGTGCCGTGTGCGATCTTCTCGCCGAACATCGTGTCGTTCACGTCCGCGTGCGCGTCGACGTGCACGACGGCGACCTTGCCGTACTTCTTGTGCAGCGCGCGCAGGATCGGCCACGCGATCGTGTGGTCGCCGCCGAGCGTGATCGGCCGGCAGCCGTTCGCGACGATCTCGTCATATGCCTCCTCGATGCGGCGCACCGAGTCCTTCAGGTCGTACGGATTGGTCGCGACGTCGCCGATGTCGGCCACCTGCAGCGAATCGAACGGCGCCGCACGCGTGGCCATGTTGTACGGGCGCAGCAGCACGGATTCGGTGCGGATCTGGCGCGGGCCGAAGCGCGAGCCCGAGCGGTTCGACGTGCCGAGATCGAGCGGCACGCCGACGAAGCACACGTCGAGGCCGTCGGTCGTCGCGGCTTGCGGCAGCCGCATCATCGTGGCGATGCCGCCAAAGCGCGGCATTTCATTGCCGCCCATCGGTTGATTCAGTTCGCGGGGCATGGGCCGTCTCCTTTTTCTGAGGTAAAGCGATCGGCCGATGGTAGAGGAGAACGCCCGCGCGAAGATTTTGAAGTCGCAACGTTTACATCGACGGGTCTCGATGCAAGTGGCGCCGCCGCATCGACGCGGCGCAACCGAACGCGGCCGCGCGGGTGAGGCCGGGTCGCGTCAGCGCGGGATGGCCGGCGGCGCGGTGCCGTCGTGCGAGCCGGCGGAAGGGAACGCGGTGGTGGCCGAGCCCCACGCGGCGAGTTCGCGCTTCGTGCGCACGCCGAGCTTCGCGAACGCGCGCTTCACGTACGACTCGGCCGACGCGACGCGCACGCCGAGGATCTCGGCCGTTTCGGGCACGGTCTTGCCGGAGAGCAGGTGCTTGCAGGTTTCGTATTCGCGTTTCGACAGCTTGACGCCATCGGCCGCGATTCGCGTATCGAACTGCGCGAGCGGATGGACCTCGGGCGTCGGGTGCGCGACGCGCCGTGCGGCCGTGGTCGACGCATGCAGTTCGAGCAGCGGGAACAGCATGTCGCTGATGCTGCGAAAGCGGTTCATCTCGGCGAGCGTGAACGGCGGCCGGTCGCGGCCGCGCTCCAGCGCGATCGAATGCTGCGCATAGCGGGTGCCGCGTGCGAGCACGCATTCATGGCCGATATGCACGTCGTCGAACAGGCGCTGACGGAATTCGCCGGGCGGGATCGCGGCGATGTCGCGCACCACGAGCATCGTGCCGGTCTTGCCGCGCAGCCCCGCGAACAGCGGGTCGCTGTCGAGAAAGCGCTCGTAGTAGAGCGTCATCACATCGGAGATTTCGGTGGATTCGGTATCGATGCCGCTGCTGCCGATCCATTCGCATCGATAGCCGGTGGGCATCGAGCCGTCGACGCGCGAACGTTCGACGTGTGCGACGTCGAGCGGCACCACGTCATTGAGCAGTTGCGTGAGGCGCGGCACGAAGTGCGGCGTGCCGACCGTCTCGATCAGCTCGCCCAGCGCCTTGAACGACACGTTGAAACGGTCGTTGTCGCGGTGGAAGGGGTTCACGTTGAGCAGCATGCGGTTCCCCGGGTGAAAAGCCGGCGGATTGTAGCGTTCGCAACCGAAAACGTCATTAGGGGGAAACACCGTCGGTTGTCCTGTCGACCCGTTCGCCCCGGAAAACACCGCTTGTCCCCCCCGAAGGGGGGCATACCGGGGCAGTGTAAATGAGTAACTTTGTCTCTGCTTTTTTCAATCAAGAGATGAAGATTCAGATGACCAAACTGATCAAGGACATCCTGCCGCTCGGCGCAGGTATCGGCGAATTCACGAAGCTCGACTTCGGGATGGACGAAAGCGACTGGCGCGCGGCGGAAGGCAAGAGCGGCAACTACATCATCGGCTGGTGGGAAGGGAAGGTCGGCTCGGTGGAGTTTCCGGAAACCGCGGCCGACGAGGCGGTGTGGCTCGTCGAGGGCCGGATCGCGCTGACCGACGTCGAAGGCAACCGCAAGGAATTCACGCCGGGCCAGGGTTACCTGCTGCCGGCCGGCTTCGCGGGCCGCTGGGAAACGATCGAGGACGCGAAGAAGTTCTACGTGCTGCTCGAGAAGTCGTGATGTCCGAAGCCGCCGCCGTGGTGTCGTCGTCCGTGTGACGCGCGCCCGGCGGCGGTTTCGTTTTTCGCGTGTGATGGCTGGGATCATGGAAATGGAAGTCAAAGCAAGAGAGACTGCGCCGGTGCAGGCGCACGCAATGCGTGGCGCGCCGGTCGCACTGGGCGTCGAGGCGGCGCTCGCGAATACGAAGCTGTTCCCGTACTGGCTCGACAACCCGGCGGCGCCTGCGACCGAGCCGGAGCTCGTCGGCGACGTGACGGCCGATCTGCTGATCGTCGGCGGCGGCTTCACGGGGCTGTGGGCGGCCGTGCAGGCGAAGGAACAGATGCCGCACCTGAACGTGGTGCTGATCGAGGCCGGCAAGGTGGCGCACGGCGCGTCGGGCCGTGCGGGCGGGATCATCTCGACATCGGTGATGCACGGGCTGCCGAACGCGGTGCGCGTGTTCCCGAACGACATCGCGCAGCTCGAGGCCTTCGGCCATCACAACCTCGACGGCTTCGAGGACACGCTGAAGCGCTACGACATCGACGCCGACATCGAGTGGAACGGCGAGATGACGGTCGCGGTCGATCCCGAGCACATCGCGCACCTGAAGGGCGATTACGACCTGCATCGCGAGTACGGCCACAACGTCGTGCTGCTGAATCGCGAGGAAACGCTCGAACAATTGAATTCGCCGCTGTTCGCGGGCGCGCTGTGGTCGCGCAACCGCAGCGGCATCGTGCACCCGGCGAAGCTCGCGTGGGGGCTGAAGCGCGCGGCGCTGTCGCTCGGCGTGAAGCTGTATGAACACACGCCGCTCGTGACCGTGACCGACGAAGGCAGCACGGTATTCGTGAAGACGCCGAAGGGCAGCGTGCGTGCGCCGCGCGTCGTGTTCGGCAGCGGCACCGCGAAAGTCGGGATTCCCGACATCAACCGTCGCGTGATGCAGGTGCGCGATCACGTGCTCGCAACCGAGGCGCTCACCGACGAACAGCTCGCGCGGATCGGCTGGAAGAATCGCCAGGGCGTGTACGACACGCGCACGCAGCTCAACTATTTCCGTCTGACGAAGAACAACAACATCATCTTCGGCGGGCTGGTGAGCTATCACTTCGACGGCGATCCGGAACCGCACCAGGACGGCCAGCGCGAAACGTACTACCGGCTCGCGGAAGCGTTCTACCGCACGTTCCCGCAACTGTGCGACGTGCGCTTCTCGCACGCGTGGGGCGGGCCGATCGACTACTGCTCGCGCGGCTCGGTGTTCGCGAAGCGCTATCTCGGCGACAAGGCCGTGTTCGTCGCCGGCTATACGGGCTTCGGCGTCGCGGCGAGCCGGTTCGGCGCATTCATGGGGCTGAACATCCTGTTCGATCGCGACAGCCCCGAGCGCAAGCTCGACATCGCGAACCAGAGCCCGAGCTACATCCCGCCGGAACCGATGCGCTGGATGGCCGCGAAGATCACGTTCCATGCGTTCGATGGCGCGGATGCGGAAGGCGGCTGGAAGCGCGCGTGGATCAGCGGCATCAAGGCGATGGGCTTCCCGATGTAAGCGGCGGCGTGGCGGCCCCGCGCCGGGCCGCCGCGTCGTAGCGACACCCAAAACGATCCCCAGAGGAGACGGTCCGCGCCGCGGACACGGAGAGAGACACCAGATGAATGTAGTCAACCTGCAGGATGAGGCGCGACAGG
Organism: Burkholderia sp. AU45251; assembly: GCF_030482905.1. NCBI lineage: Bacteria > Pseudomonadati > Pseudomonadota > Betaproteobacteria > Burkholderiales > Burkholderiaceae > Burkholderia > Burkholderia sp. AU45251. The sequence continues at coordinate 24,415 of NZ_JAUJQH010000032.1, forward strand.
AAAACGCGCTGTTCGTCGTCGTGATGCTGCTGCTCGGCATGCTCGGGCCGACGGTCTTCCTCGGCCTGCCCGCGATCGTCGGGCAGGTCGAGCGTCATTGGGGCTTCGGCGAAGCGGCGCTCGGGCTGTCGAGCTTCATCGAGGTGCTCGGCGAATCGACGGGCACGCTGCTCGTCGCGTTCGTGCTCGGCCGCCAGCCGGTCCGGTGGGTGCTCGCGGGTGCGGTGACGCTCGCGGCCGGCGCGAACCTCGGCACGCTCGCGACGCACGGGCTCGTCGCCTATTCGGCGTTGCAGTTCATCGCGGGCGTCGGCTCGGGCGGGCTGAACGGCATCGCGTTGCGCTACCTGTCGTATTCGCGCGCACCGGAACGCAATCTCGGGATCATGCTGATGGGGCAGGTGACGTGGAGCATGGTGCTGCTCGCCTACATCTTCCCGATGCTGAGCGACACGTGGGGTGCGCACGGCGTGTTCGGTTTCGTTGCGTGCGTGCTCGGCATGTTCGTGCTCGCGACGCCGCTGTTTCGCCGCGGCGAGACGATGGCCACACCGGCGCCGGCCGGCGTCGCCGGCCGCATCGACCGCAAGGGCGCGATGCTGGTGCTGTGCGCGCAACTCGCCCTGTACGGCGGCGTCGGCGTCGTGTGGACCTTCCTCGAGAAGATCGGTACCACGGCGGGCCTGAGCGGCAAGTCGGTGTCGCTCGTGCTCGGCATCGCGAACATTGCGAGCCTCGTGATCTGCGCGGCGATGCCGAAGCTCGGCGCGGGCGCGGGTCTGCGCCGCTGGGCGCTCGTGAATCTCGGCGGCTGCGCGGTTGCGGCCGTGCTGCTCGCGCTGCCGGCATCGGCCGCGACGTTCACGCTCGGCGCGATCGTCTTCATCGGCTGCTGGACCGGCGGCGCGCTGCTGATCTACGCGACGATTCCGCAGTACGACCTGGTCGGCAAGTCGGCCGCGCTGTCGCCGGGCTGCGTCGCGCTCGGCTATGGCGTCGGCTCGGTCGCGGGCGGCTCGCTGATCGAGAGCGCGGGCACGCAGTCGGCGCTGATCGCGGCGATCGTGCTGTGCGCGGTGGCGTTCCTCTGCTACCGGCGGCTGCGGCCGGCCGTGTTCGGGATGGAACGCGCGCTCGCGGTCGTATCGGAATGACGGTGGCGACGCGCGCCGCTGCCGATGGCGGCGCGCATCCGGTTCGGTTCATCGGCGCAGGCGGCAGGCGCGGTGCGCGATGCGCATCGTGCCGGCTGGCCGGGTAACGCGCACACGCGCAGCGGCTTGAAGCATGTTCTCGAATACCTCCGATCTCGATCTCCGGCTCATCCGGGTCTTTCTGGCCGTCGTCGACGCACGCGGCATCACGGCCGCCGAGGCGTCGCTCGGCGTTCGGCAGTCGACCATCAGCACGCAGCTGTCGGCGCTCGAAGCGCGCGTCGGCTTCAAGCTGTGCGATCGCGGGCGTGGCGGCTTTCGCCTGACGTCGAAGGGCGAGCGCTTCGCGGCCACCGCGCGCACGCTCGTCGCGGCGACCTCCGAATTCGTCGCGCGCGTGCGCGACATCGATCGCAAGCTGGTCGGCACGCTGTCGATCGGGCTGATCGGCCAGGCGCCACTCGTCGAGAACGCGCGCGTGGCCGACGCGATCGGCGCGTTCCGCAAGCGCGACCAGGCCGTCACGTTCGCGATGAAGGTCGCGTCGCCGCAGGAACTCGAGGAAAGCCTCGTCAACAACCAGCTCGATCTCGCGATCGGCTATTTCTGGCATCGCGTGCCGGGGCTGCTCTACACGCCGCTCTTTACCGAGCAGCAGGTGATTTATTGCGGGCGCGGGCATCCGCTGTTCCATGCGTCGCGGCCCGTGACGGCGGACGACCTGCAGCTTCACGACTGGGTATGGCGCACCTATCCGGTGCCGGAGGAGCAGTATCCGCTGCCCGAGCGGCGCGTGACCGCGAGTGCGGACAGCATCGAGGCCGCGACGATCCTGATCCTGTCGGGCGGCCATCTCGGCTACCTGCCCGCGCATTACGCGGAGCCGTTCGAGCAGCGCGGGCTCGTGAAGGCCGTCGGCCGCACGACGTTCAGCTTCGACGTGCCGCTGCATCTCGCGATGAAGCGCAGCGCAAGCGACAAGCCGATCGTCGACGCATTCTGCGAGGACCTGCTACGCGCGTTCAACATCAAGGCGGCCGCACTGGCCGCATAAGCACGCGCTACGCGTTCAGCAGTCGACCAGCACCCAGTCGAACAGCTCGCGGCGCGTGCGCACGCCGAGCTTCGCGAACGCGCGCTTCACGTACGACTCGGCCGTCGACAGCTTCACGTCGAGCTGCTGCGCGGCCTCGGGCACCGAGCGTCCGCACAGCATCAGCCGGCAGATCTCGTGCTCGCGGCGCGACAACTGCACGTCCTGCCGTTCGAGGCGCGCGTCGAAGCCTGCCTGCGACGCGGCATTCACCGACACCGCCGCCACGCGCCGCGCCGCGCAGGTGCGCGCATGCAGCTCGAACATCGGAAACAGCAGGTCGACCATCTGCCGGAAGTGGAACAGCTCGTCCGTCGTGAACGCGGCCCGCCCGACGGTGCGCGCGAGCCCGAGCGCGTACTGCTGGTGCGCGTTGCCGTGCACCAGCAGGCATTCCTGCGCGATGCCGGGCTCGTCGAAGATCCGGCGGCGGAATTCGCCCTGCGCGATGCCGTCGACATGGCGCTGCACCAGCAGCGTGCCGGCCTTGCCGCGCAGCGGCGCGACCAGCGGATCGACCTGGCAGTAGTCCTGGTAATAGACATCCATCACGCGCAGCGTATCGGCCGCGAAACGCAGGCTGCCGCTGCCGAGCCATTCGACGACGAAACCGGACGTGCTGCCCGTATCGGCTCGCCAGCGTTCGAGGTGCACGGCGTCGGCGTCGATGCTGTCGTTGACGAACGCCGTGACCGCGCCGACGAAATCCGGCGTGCCGACCGCGCGCAACGTGGCGCCGAGCGTGTCGGGGCGCACGCCGATCAGGTAGTGGCCGCGGGCGGCCGGGTCGGGCTGGAGAAGTCGCATGGTCGGGCGTGGGGGGCAGGGGACAGCGCGACGTTACGCGAACGCCGTGCACGCGTCAGCCGGGAATTCACCGGATTCGCGCGGTGGATTTCGCGCGTTGTCCCCAAAACGACGACAAGAACGGGCGCGCGGTGGCCGGAATTCGCCCGAGCCCCCGCGGCGGGGGGGCATACCGGCGCGAATCGTCTGCCTATAGTGAAAGCACTTCGAAAACATGATCACCAGAAAGGACAGGCCATGCAGATGCAACCGACGCACGCCGCAAAAGATTCGACGCCGGCGGATTTCATCCTCACCAACGCGAAGGTCTACACCGTCGACCCGCACAAGCCCTGGGCGCAGGCCGTCGCCGTGCGCGGCGGCCGGATCGTCCACGTCGGCGATACGGCGGCCGTGCAGGCGTACATCGGTGCGGACACGAAGGTCGTCGACGCGGCCGGCCGGCTCGTGCTGCCGGGCTTCGTCGAATCGCACTGGCACTTCGAGACGACCGCGTTCGCGTTCCAGGCGTTCGTGAACTACGAGGATCCGCAGAAGGTGCTCGGCGCGCTGCGCGGCTACGTCGAATCGCATCCGGACGAGCCGGCGATCACCGGGATGGGCTGGATCCAGGCGACGATTCCGCCGGCGCTGCTGCGCAAGGAGACGCTCGACGCGATCTGCGCGGATCGCCCGGTGTGCCTGCTGTCGACCGATTTCCATTCGATGTGGGTGAACTCGAAGGCGCTGGAGATCGCCGGCATCGACGCATCGACGCCGCCCGTGCAGGAAGGCGCGAGCTGGTTCGAGAAGGACGCCGTGACCGGCGAGCCGACCGGCCTGATCGTCGACGGCGCTGCGTATTCGCTGGTGTTGCAGCGGATCAGCGCGGCCGGCCTGCTGCCGACCGGCATCGACCTGTACCTGAAATCGATCCCGCCGTGGCAGAAGAAGCTGTGCGCGGCCGGCGTGACGACCGTGTTCGATGCGGGCTTCTTCGACGCGAGCGGCGACCAGTCGCTGCTGTACGAGACGCTGCAGACGATGGAGCGCGCGGGCGACCTGAAGCTGCGCGTGGTGGGCAGCGTCGCGGTGATCGGCGAGATCGACGATCCGGTCGGCACGCTCGTCAAATACCGCGAGCAGTACGATTCGCCGCTCGTGAAGGCGCGCGCGCTGAAGCTGTTCCTCGACGGCACCGAGGCGAACCACACCGCCTACCTGCTCGAACCGTACGCGGACCGCCCCGACACCTGCGGCGCGCCGACGATGCCGGCCGATACGTTCAACCGCTACCTCGTCGAAGCCGATCGCGCGAACGCGAACGTGATGGTGCATTGCGTGGGCGACGCGGCGGTGCGGATGGCGCTCGACGGCTTCGACGCGGTCAACCGCACGAACCCGCCGCGCGACCGCCGCCACGTGATCACGCACGCGTTCCTCACGCATCCGGACGACATCCCGCGCTTCCGCCGCACGGGCGTGATGGCGAACACGCAGCTGCAGTGGGGCGTGGTCGACGCATACACCGAGCAGTTGCGCGACCACTACGGCCACGCGCGCTGGAGCAACATGTACAAGTTCCGCACGTTCCTCGACGAAGGCGTGACGGTGTCGATCGGCATGGACGGCCTCGCGTGCCAGTGCCGCTGCCAGCACAAGCCGCTCGAACACATCGAGTCGGGCCATACGCGCCAGCTCGCGGGCGAGCCCGATGCGCCGGTGTTTCCGGACCTCGCCGAGCGCCTGAGCATTCCGCAGCTGATCGCCGCGTACACGATCCACGGCGCGTACCAGCTCGGGATGGAGCACGAGGTCGGCTCGCTCACGCCCGGCAAGCGCGCGGATCTCGTCGTGCTGGAAAACGACCTGTTCGAGGTCGGCCAGTACGACATCGGCCGCATCGACGTCGCGCTGACGATGATGGACGGCCGCGTCACGCACGTGGGCGAGGACTTCGGCGTGCGCACGGGCGTGCAGGCATCCTGAGCGGTTTTACGCCGGCGACGCGGCAGCGGAAGCTTTCATATCGCTTCCGTGTTGTGCCGATCGGGGCCGCCGTCCGGAACCGGATGCCCCGATTGTGCGGCGTGTCCCCCTATTGGCAGGGCAGACCGGCCAATTTCCTCTGGCTACATTTTTCCGGACCGAAGCACACACCGTTCATCGCGAGCGGATCATGATATCGACGGAGGAAACCATGGCAGGGGATTGGAGCAAGCATCTGAAAACGGCATGCGCGGCGCTCGCGCTGGGCGGCGTCCTGTGGGCCGGCGCGCCGGTCGCGCACGCGGCGGACGTCGTCAACGTGTACAACTGGGGCAACTCGATCGGCAAGGCGACGATCGCGAACTTCGAGAAGGCGACCGGCATCAAGGTGGTCTACCAGGAGTTCGATTCGAACGAGACGCTGCAGGCGAAGCTGCTGTCAGGCACGTCGGGTTATGACGTGGTCGTGCCGTCCGACATCTTCTGGGCGCGGCAGCTGCAGGCCGGCATCTACCGCAAGATCGACAAGAGCCAGGTGCCGAACTACGGGCTGCTCGATCCGGAAATCATGAAGGTGCTCGCGAAGGACGATCCGGGTAACCAGTTCGGCATTCCGTGGACCTGGGGCACCGACGGGCTCGGGATGAACGTCGAGAAGGTGAAGGCCGCGCTCGGCAACGACGCGCCGCTCGACAGCTGGGCGCTGCTGTTCGACCCGAAGTATGCGCAGAAGCTGAAGCACTGCGGCATATCGGTGCTCGATTCGCCGGTCGATGCGTTCGGGATGGCGTTCGTCTACCTGAAGAAGGACCCGAACACGACGAACCCGGCCGACTACCAGGCCGCGTACGAGTTGCTGAAGACGGTGCGGCCGTACATCACGCAGTTCAATTCGAGCAGCTACATCAACGACCTCGCGGGCGGCGACATCTGCCTCGCGCTCGGCTGGTCGGGCGACGTGAACTCCGCGCGGATCGCGGCTGCTTCCGCGAAGAAGCCGTATCACATCAAGTACGTGATCCCCGCCGAGGGCAGCGCGATGTGGTTCGACATGATGGCGGTGCCGAAGGATGCGCCGCACCCGGACGCCGCGCTGAAGTTCGTCAACTTCGTGCTGTCGGAGAAGGAGAGCGCGAACCTGACCAACGACACGTCGTACCCGTCGGCCGTGCCGTCGTCGAAGCATCTGGTGCGCGCCGAAGTGACGAGCGATCCGGCCGTGTTCCCGCCCGCCGACGTGATCCGCAAGCTGAGCCTCAGCAAGCCGGTTCCGCCTGAGCTGATGCGTCTGCAGAACCGTCTCTGGACGAAGCTGAAGACCGAGTAAGCCGGCCGCCGCTCTCCCCACTCCCGTCTACCTTTCGCGCGCCCCGCCGCTCATCGCGGCGGGCGGGGGCGCGCTCGTCCCGACGACCACCCACGACATGAAAATCAAACACATGACGGCGCTGTGCGTGCTCGCGTTCGAAGCCGCTTCGGCATTCGCGCACACGCCGCAGGCGACCGACGCGAGCAAGATGAAGGCGCTGCAGGCACAGGTCACCGCGCTGCAGCAGCAGGTGAACGAGCTGCGCGCGAGCATGCTGGCGGCGAAGCCTGCCGCCGCCGCAACGACGGCCACCGCCGCCTCGGGCGGCGCGAAGATCGGTTCGATCAACACGGCAGCGGCCGCCGCGCCGGCCGCCGACTCGGCGCCGGCATTCACGAACGACGACCTGCAGCAGATGCGCGAGCAGATCGCGAACGCATCGCTGAAGGTCGACTCGCTGCAGGAAGCGGCGACCACCGGCCCGCTCGCGGGCCTGAGCATCACCGGCTACGTCGATCCCGTGTATCTGTTCAACCGCGCGCAGCGCACGTCCGGCTTCCAGTTCCTGAACCACGATCCGGGCGCGTACGACTACTTCAACAGCACGATCGGCGACGTCTACCTCGACATCAAGAAGACCTTCGGCGTCGGCCCGATGGCGCCGTCGGCGGAGGTCGTGATCCAGCCGAACCGAGGCTTCGGCAACGTGTTCAGCAATTCGCACGGCGGCATCGGCAACAACATCGTCACGCAGGCGGTGGTCACGGTGCCGCTCAGCACGACGCGCACCTTCGAGGTCGGGATGATGCCGAGCCTCGCCGGCTACGAGGTGCAGCCGTCGAACCAGATGCTGACGCTCACGCACGGGCTGCTGTACGACTTCAGCGAACCGGGCAACCTGATCGGCGTCGGGCTGAAGGGCTCCAACGCGGCGATGACGCGCTTCTGGCAGGTCGTGATCGGCAACGAGGTGCTGCGCACCGCCGGCGCGATCGCGAACGCGGCGAACAACACGACGAAGACCAACTGGACGCCGACGATCACCGCGCGCTTTGACAACGCGACATCGACCGCCTTCGACTTCGGCATCTCCGGGATGCTCGGCCGGCAGTCGCTGTTCTCGCCGTGCGCGACGCCGGGCGGCTACGGTTACCAGTGCAACGGCTCGTCGCCGACCGGTCTCTACAAGTACGTGGAGGCCGACGTGACCTATACGCACGACAAGACCCAGGTCAACGCGCAGGTCGATTACGGCGAGTTGCAGAAGGGCGCATGGAACGGCGGTACCGCCCGCTGGTACGGGATGTCGTTGCTCGGCCATACGAAGTGGACGACGTCGTGGGTCGGCCGCATGGGCGCGACGCTGCGTTTCGACTACCTGAACAACACGTCGAACGGCGGCGGCGGCACCAACATCCAGTACGGGCTCGCGGGCGGCAATCCGTCGGTGAACGGGTCGAGCGGCTTCGGCATCGATCCGGCGTGCTTCCACGGCTCGTCGAGCAACGGCACCGAGTGCAAGGGCGCGCAGCGCTACGCGATCACGGCCGACCTGCTGTTCTATCCGACGCAGCAGATCACCGTGAAGCTCGAATACCGCCACGACGCGGCGAACCATCCGGTGTTCCTGAAGAGCAACGGTACGTACTCGCGCAGCAACGATCTCGCCGGAATGCAGTTCATCTATTCGTTCTGAGCACGGGGCCGCGCCGCGTCGCGCGGCACGGCCCCGCTTTTTTCATTGTCGTCGCTCGCGACGCGTGACATTCTGGGCCGGGCATCCCTCGGTCCGCATTCAACCCAGGAGAAACCATCGTGAAACTGCACACCTTCGTGACCGACACCCGCGATTCGCGCGAGCGCGGCCGCCAGATCGGCGAGCGTTTCGCGCCGGAGATCCGGCAGACCGTCGCGCTTTATCTCGCGTTCTTCCCGAAGCTCGGCATCGATCCGCAGCGGGCTCGGGAGATCGGCGAGGCGAGCGTCGCGTCGCTCGAGGCGTGGGCGCCTGACCTGGTCGGCGAAATCGACGCGATCGCACATGCCGTCGACCTGCCGCGCTGGCAGCTCGCGTGCCTGAACGCGCGCACCGAGATTCTCGCGATCGCGCCGGCATCGACGGAAGGCGAATGTTCGACGACCGTCTACGCGCCGGCCGGCCCGCAGGCGCCGCGCACGCTGCAGACGTGGGACTGGCACGACAGCCTCGCGCCGCAGGGGCTGCTGCTGAAGCTGGAGACGCGGCACGGCCGCACCGTCAAGTTGTTCTCCGAATTCGGGATGCTCGCGAAGCTCGGCGTGAACAGCGCGGGGCTCGGGCTGCACTTCAACATCCTGCACCATACGAGCGACAACGGCAGCGCGGGCGTGCCCGTGCATGCGATCGCACGGCGGATTCTCGAAGACGCGACGACGGTTCAGGAAGCGATCGAACTGGCCCGCACCGCACGCGTGAGCGCGTCGACGGTGCTGACCGTATTCACGCGGCATGACGCGAAACCGCGCGCGGCGAGCATCGAGCTGAGCCCGTCGGGCGTGGGTATCGTCGTGCCGCGTCCGGACGGATGGCTGCTGCATACGAATCACTTCCTCGACCAAGCGCTGAGCGGCGGCGAGTGCATGCCGGACAGCTCGACCACGCGCGAGCGTTTCTCGCACCTGAACGACGTCGTGAACGGGATGACGAGTGCCGATGTGCGCGAACGCGCGGCGGCGATGTGCGGAGTGGCCGGCGACCAGGCCGTCGTGTGTTTCCATCCGGACCTGTCGATGCCCGACACCGAGCGCTGGGAAACGCTGCTGACCGTCGGCATCGATACCGATGCGTGCGTGCTCGACTACGTGGCAGGCAATCCGCACGATCTGGCGCGCGGCTGGTCTCAGCGGTTCTGACGCGACGCGCGTTCAGCGGTAGCGGTAAAGCAGGGCGGCGTGCGCGGGCCGCCCGTGCGTTGCCGACGCCTATGCGTCGATGCGCTCGACCTTGCCGACCAGCAGCCCGTACGACAGGCTGCCCGCGAGCGCCATGGCGGCGATGTAGGTGATCGCGCGCGAGAAGTCCGCGCCGTCCACCAGCAGCCCGATCACGATCGGCGTTGCGATCGCGGACAGGTTGCCGATCAGGTTGAACACGCCGCCCGTCAGGCCGAGCAGCCGCGCGGGCGCGAGCCCCGACACGAGCGACCACGTGATCGACGCGAAGCCGTTGCCGAAGAACGCGATCGTCATGAACGCGATCACCCAGCCCGTCGACGTGACGTAGTTCGCGCCGATGATGCAGGTCGAGATCAGCAGCCCCGAGATGATCGGCAGCTTGCGCGCGAAGCCCTGCGATGCGCCGCGGCGCATCAGCCAGTCCGACAGCACGCCCGAGCACAGCACGCCGACGAACGCGGCGAGGAACGGCAGCGACGCGAGGAAGCCCGACTTGATGAAGTCCATCCCGCGATACTTCACGAGGTAGGTCGGGAACCACGTGAGGAAGAACCACAGCGTCGAGTTCAGCGCGAACTGGCCGAGATAGATGCCCCACAGCTTGCGCCGGCCGAGCACGACGCCGAGGTCGCGCCACGTCGACGGTGCGCGTTCGCTGCGTGCCGCGACGCGGTCTTCGAGATCGACGAGCCCGCCGCCGTCGCGGATCAGCGCGATCTCGGCCGCGTTGACGCCGCGAAACGCGCGCGGCTCGCGGTACACCGCGTACCAGATCGCGGCCCACGCGATGCCGGCGAGGCCGGTCGCGACGAACACCATGTGCCAGCCGAGATGCACCTGCAACCATGCGAGCACCGGCGTGAGGAATGCGAGGCCGACGAACTGGCCCGACGTGTAGCCGCCGATCGCGCTCGCACGTTCGCGGGTCGGGAACCACGTCGTCACCACGCGGTTGTTGATCGGGTAGGCCGGCGCCTCGAGCGCGCCCACCGCGAGGCGCAGCACGATCAGCCCGACGAACGAGCCCGCGAAGCCGAGCAGCAGCGTCGCGGCCGACCACAGTGCGAGCGCACCCGCGTACAGCACGCGCGGCGACACCTTGTCGACGAGCCAGCCGCCCGGGATCTGCATCAGCGCGTAGGTCCAGCCGAACGCGGAGAACACGAGGCCCGCGCGCACCGGATCGATGTTCAGCTCCTTGAACAGCGCGGGCGCGGCGATCGACAGGTTGCTGCGGTCGAGATAATTGATCACGACGGTGACGAATAGCAACGCGAGGATCAGCAGCCGCTTGCGGCTCGGTGGCGCAGCCTGCGTCGCGGCCGCGCGGGCGGCGGAATCGGATGCGATGCCGGTGTGTGCGGGCCGCTGTTCCGGCGGGTTGGCGTGCGTGCGTGACGCAGAATGGGCCACGGTTGTCTCCTGTGTTCTATGCCCGGCCGTCGCCCGCGAGCGGGGCGGCCGAATCGAATGGCGTTGGGGCGAACGTTAGAGCCGTGGCGCGCAGCGCGTCAACATTTGGACAGGTATCCCTATTAATGGGACGAACGGCGCTCAATATGTGGGAAAGGGCGGCGATCGTGGCGCGAGACGCGCTTGCCGTGTGCGTCGCAGGTCAGCAGCACCGACGACGGGCCGGAATCGATGTCGAACCGGTCGCGCGGGTCGTCCGGCATCGCTTCGCCGGACCGGCCGCTGCCGGGTAGTCGCGATACCGGTACCTTTGCTCGCCTTGTTCGGGATCGGCGCGATTGCAAGAATGGCCGTTCCATTCCTGCTCGCTCGTGAGATTGACGATGAAGACACTCAAGCCCGGTTTGGCCCTGTGTGCCGCCATGATCGCCGTCGGGACGGCGCGGGCCGGCGATTTCTCGATCGAAAGCGCGGAGCTGGCTGGCGGCGCGTTCGATCACGCGCAGGTATCGGGCAGCTTCGGCTGCCACGGCGAGAATGTTTCGCCATCCATAAGATGGACGGATGCGCCGGCGGGTACGCAAAGCTACCTGCTGACGATGTTCGATGCCGATGCACCGACGGGCTCGGGTTTCTGGCACTGGGTCGTCGCCGATATACCGGCGTCTGCGCGTGGCGTCGCGCCTGGCTCGGGTAATGACGTTGGCAGGCTGCCGGCGGGTGCCGTCCCGATGAAGAACGACACCGGCCACGCCGGCTATCTCGGCCCGTGCCCGCCGCAAGGCGAGACACATCGCTACGTCATCACGCTGACCGCGCTCAAGGTGGCGAAGCTGCCGGTCGAGCGTGACGCGACGCCGGCGGTCGTCGGCTTCACCGCGCACTACCAGGCCATCGCGCAGGCGACGATGACCGTACGATTGAGCCGTTAGCCGCGCGTGCTGTCGTCCTGAAAGCCGTTCTTGCCGACGAAGATCTCCTTCAGCGCGGCGCGCAGCGCGACCGGATCGTATTGACCGGGCGCGAGATGGATCACGTAGCGCGTCTGGCCGTCGAGCCGCGCGGCGAGGGCGGGTTCGATCTCGACGTCGATCGTGTCGTCCGTCAGGCGCACCGACAGATCCTTGACGCGCACGTTGATCTGGTCGCGCACCATCACTTCGATCAGCGCGTCGTCCGGGAAGCGCGACAGCGCGAAGCAATAGTCCTGCTCGGCGTCGTGACAGTAGATGTTGGCGAAGCTTTCGTCGTCGTCGAGATCGGACGTCGCCGCGCCGATAGTGGCGTGAAGTTCCATGAAGGTGGGTTCCTGCATAAGGGAGTAGGGGTTATCGGGTTGAATGGAGGGCCGTGTCGATCGCGGCTGCCGCGCCGGGCGTCACGCCGGTAGCGCACGCCGCATCGGCATCGCGCGCCTTCAGCCACAGCCCGAATTCGCGCATCACTTCGACGACGGGCCGCAGCCGGTCGCCGTCGGCGGTCAGGTCGTACTCGACCCGTACCGGCACTTCCGGGTAGACGGTTCGCAATACGAGCCCGGCGTCTTCGAGCGCGCGCAGGTCGAGCGTCAGCATCCGTTGCGAGATGCCGGGCATGTCGCGCCGCAGGTCGCTGAAGCGCCGCGGCCCGTCGAGCAGATACGACACCAGCAGCAGCCGCCAGCGGCCGCCGAGCAGGCGCATCGCTTCTTCGACGGAACATCCGGTCGCACTCGTTTTCATCGCGCTCAATCCTGGTCGGTAAATTTTTTGTGACTACGGCACAAACGACTGCCGTCTTCTCAGCCCTGCGCCGATGCGAGATATTAGCGCCCGCGTCGCGGCGAATCGATACATGGACCACCCACGAAGGAAACGCATGAAGCTCTATCACGCTCCCGGCAGCTGTTCGCAGGCCATTTGCATCGTGCTGCGCGAAGGCGGCATCGATGCGGAGATCGTCAAGGTCGACGCGCGCAAGCATGTCATTGAAGACGGGCGCAATTACTACGATGTGACCGAACTCGGCTACGTGCCGCTGCTCGAACTCGACGACGGCACGCTGCTGCGCGAAGGCCCCGTGATCGCGCAGTATCTCGCGGACCGCTGCCCGCAAGCCGCACTTGCGCCCGCGTACGGCACGCTCGGCCGCTATCGGCTGATGGAGTGGCTGAATTTTCTCACGGCGGAAATCCACAAGGGCTTCATTCCGCTGCTGTACGCGGTGCAGGCGGGGAAGTACGTCGACCCGGCGAGAGCGAAGCTCGACAGCCGCTTTGCATGGATCGACCGTCAGCTCGACGGCCATACGTTCCTGATGGGCGACACGTTCACGGTTGCCGATGCGTACCTGTTCGCGCTGACGGGCTGGGGCAAGGCCGACTGGATGCGCTCGGTGTACCACGCGGATATCGACCTGACCCGGTATGCGCATCTGCATGCGTGGTACGAGCGGGTGCGGGCGCGTCCGGCGGTGCGGGCCGTGCTGGAGGCTGACGCTCTGGCGCGGTAGCGTGCGGCGGCGGTCGCGGATACGGCGCGTCGTAGCGCCGTATCGACGCACCGCCACACATCAAGGCCCCGCGCTATAATCGCCGCCATGAAATTCCTCCGGACCATCATCCTGTTGCTGCTCTGCGCGGTGCTGCCCATCAGCGGGCTGGCAGCCAGCGGCTTGGCCGGGGAATGTCCGATGATGCAGCAGGGCATGTCGATGGACATGGGTACCGGCATGACCGCCGACATGCCGGGTTGCGATTCGATGAAGTCGTCGCCTGCCGGCAAGGCCCACGCGAAAGCGAAGGGCATGTCCTGCAAGCTGACGGCGCAATGCCAGTTCGGCAGTCTCTATCATCCGGCCGCTCGTGCCGAAGTCAGTCGCCCCGCTGCATTCGCCAGCACTGTCGCCTTCCACTACGCGCAGATCCTCCCGGTCCGCGACCCGAACGGGTTGTGGCGCCCGCCACGCATCAGCTGATCCCGATCCGATAGGTTCGCCGCATTCGCGGTGAGGTTCGTCCTGTATCAGGACGTGGAATCCCTATGGGGTTCCGCCGTTGGGGTTAAACCATGTCATTCCATTTCGGCACGCCGCCTGCGCGGCGTGCGCGTCGGCGCGCGCCCATGCTTTGGGCGGCGCTGCTGGTCGCGGGCGCGGTTCACGCGCAGCAACCGCCGTTCACGCTGGACGCCGCGCTGCAGTCCGCCACCGATCATTCCGCGTCGATGCAGGCCGCCCAGGCATCGGTGCGCGCCAGCTCGGAGGCGGCCGTGAAGGCCGGGCAGTTGCCCGACCCGATGCTCAAGGCCGGCATCGACAACCTGCCGGTCAATGGCGGCCAGCGCTTCACGATCGGCCAGGACTTCATGACGATGCGTCGCATCGGCATCGAGCAGGAGTGGGTGTCCGGCGACAAGCGGCGCCTGCGCACGGCGCTCGCCGACGAGCAGGTCGGGCGCGAGCGCGCCGGTTATCTCGCGCAACTCGCGGCCGTACGCCAGCAAACCGCGACGGCGTGGCTTAACGCCGTCTACGCGAAGCAGGCGCTCGCGCTGCAGCAGGCGCTGCTCGATCACATGAACCACGAACTCGAAGCGACGAAGGCGTCGTATCGCGGCGCGAAGGCGAGTGCGGCCGATGTCGTCCAGGCGCGGGCCATGCTCGCGCAGACGCAGGATCAGTGGCTGAAGGCGCAGCAGGTCTACCAGACCGCGCTCATCGCGTTGTCGCGCTGGACCGCCGTGCCGGCGTCGGACGTCACGGGCGCGCCGCCCGCGCCGGAATCCTTCGTGTCGTCGTTGCCGCCGGACACGCTGCGCCTGTCGCAGCCGGCGCTGATCACGGCCGCCGACGATATCGCCGTCGCCGAAGCCGATACCGCCGTCGCGAACAGCGAACGCAGCCCGAACTGGACATGGGAAGTGGCGTACCAGCAGCGGGGCGGCGCGTATTCGAACATGGTGTCCGTCGGCGTCACGATCCCGCTGCCGCTCAATCGCGGGAACCGCCAGAACCGCGATGTCGCCGAAAAGGCCGCGCTCGCGACGAAGGCGCGCCTGATGTACGAGGACACGCTGCGCCAGGTACAGGCGGATATCCGCACGCAGTCCGCGACGCTCGCGAGCGGTCGTGCACGCATCGCGAATCTCGGCGCTGCGTTGCTGCCCGCGGCCGACCAGCGCGTGCAGCTGGCGAATGCCGCGTATCGCGCCGGCACCGGCTCGCTCGCGGAGACGTTCGCCGCGCGCCGCGCGCAACTGGATGCGCAACTGCAGGTGCTCGATCTCCGGCGCGAGGTTGCGCAGACCTGGGCACAGCTCGAATACCAGGTCGTGCCGTCGACGCTGGCCGCCTCGCAATAAAGGAGAACGACATGACGAAGCAAACACGGGCCCGAGCGGCCTTGCTGGCGTTCGCTGGTGCCGCGCTGCTCGGCGCGGGCTATTTCGCGGGGATGCGCCATGCGGCGACCGCCGCGACGGCCACGGATACCACCGGGTCGACCTCGATCGCCAAAACCGACCCGAAGACCGGACGCAAGGTGCTGTACTGGCACGACCCGATGGTACCGAACCAGCACTTCGACAAACCGGGCAAGTCGCCATTCATGGACATGCAGTTGCAGCCCGTCTATGCGGACGAAGGCGGCGGCGCGTCCGGTATCCGGATCGATCCGGGCCTGCAGCAGAATCTCGGCATCCGCTTCGCGACCGTCCATCGGCAGCAGACGGCGGCCGGATTCGATGCGGTGGGCACCACCCAGTTCGACGAATCGCGCGCGGACGTCGTCCAGTCGCGCGTGACCGGCTACATCGACCGTCTGTATGCGCGCGCACCGATGCAGCGCATCGCGAAGGGCGCGCCGGTGGCATCGCTGTTCGTGCCCGACTGGCTTGCGCCGCAGGAGGAGTACCTCGCGCTCAGGCGCGGCGGGATGGACGGCAGCCTGCTCGATGCAGCGCGCGCACGGATGCGGGCGCTGTCGATTCCCGACGGCATGATCGCGAGCCTCGAGCGCACCGGTCGCGTGCAGACGCACGTCGTGCTGAGCGCGCCGGAAACCGGCGTCGTCAGCGAGCTGAACGTGCGGGACGGCGCGATGGTCGCGCCCGGCCAGACGCTGGCGAAGATCGCGGGACTGTCGACGCTGTGGCTCATCGTCGAGGTGCCGGAAGCGCTTGCGCTGAACGTGCAGCCGGGGATGCCGGTCGACGCGACGTTCGCGGGCGACCCGACGCGGCATTTCACCGGCCGCATCCGCGAGGTGCTGCCCGGCATCAGCACGAGCAGCCGCACGCTGCAGGCGCGCGTGGAGCTCGACAACACCGCGCTGAAGCTCACGCCCGGCATGCTGATGCGCGTGCAGGTTGCCGCGCGGCAGACCGTGTCGCGCCTGCTCGTGCCGTCCGAAGCGGTGATCGCGACAGGCAAGCGCTCGATCGTCATCGTGAAGAACCGCGACGGCCGGCTTCAGCCCGCGACGGTGACGGTGGGCAACGACGTCGGCAGCGACACCGAAGTGCTCGGCGGGCTGAGCGAAGGCGACACGGTCGTTGCGTCGGGCCAGTTCCTGATCGACTCCGAGGCGAGCCTGAAAAGCGTGCTGCCGCGGCTGGCGCGCGACAGCGGCGCCAGCACGGCGGCGGCACCGATCTATGAAACCACCGGCAAGGTCGAACAGGTCACGGCCGACGACATCACGTTCTCGCATCGTCCCGTTCCGGCGCTCGGCTGGGGCGCGATGACGATGGCGTTCGGCAAGCCGTCGGCCGGCGCGTTCCCGGACGTGAAGCCGGGCCAGACGGTGCGCTTCGCGTTCACGCCGAGCGACGACGGCTATCGGCTGACGAAGGTCGAGCCGCAGGGAGGCGAACGATGATCGCGCGCATCATTCGCTGGTCGGTCCACAACCGCTTCCTTGTGCTGCTCGCCACCGTGCTGATCGCCGCATGGGGCATTCACTCGCTCGGGCAGACGCCGCTCGATGCATTGCCTGACCTGTCGGATACGCAGGTGATCGTGAAGGCGTCGTATCCGGGCAAGGCGCCGCAGATCGTCGAGGATCAGGTGACCTATCCGTTGACGACCACGCTGCTCGGCGTGCCCGGCGCGAAAACCGTCCGCGCGTACTCGTCGTTCGGCGACGCGTTCGTCTACGTGCTGTTCGACGACCGCACCGATCCGTACTGGGCACGCTCGCGCGTGCTCGAATACCTGAGCCAGGTGCAGAGCCGGCTGCCCGCAGGCGCCACCGTGTCGCTCGGGCCGGATGCGACCGGTGTCGGCTGGGTGTACGAGTACGCGCTCGTCGATCGCACCGGCCGTCACGATCTCGGGCAATTGCGCGCGCTCAACGACTGGTTCCTGAAGTTCGAGCTGAAGGCGGTGCCGGACGTGTCGGAAGTCGCGAGCATCGGCGGCATGGTGCAGCAGTACCAGGTCGTGCTCGATCCGGATCGGTTGCGCGCGTACGGCATCACGCAGGCGGAAGTCGCGAACGCGCTCGGCAATGCGAACCAGGCGTCCGGCGGCTCGGTCGTCGAGTTGGCCGAGTCGGAGTACATGGTGCGTTCGACCGGCTACCTGCGCACGCTTGACGATTTCCGGCAGGTGGTGCTGCGCACGAACGACGCCGGTACGCCGGTGCTGCTCGGCGATGTCGCGCGCATCCAGGTCGGCCCCGCGATGCGGCGCGGGATCGCCGAGCTGAACGGGCAGGGCGAGGTGACGGGCGGCGTCGTCGTGATGCGTTCGGGCAAGAACGCGCTGACCACGATCGACGCGGTGAAGGCGAAGCTGGCCGACCTGAAGCGTTCGTTGCCGCCCGGTGTCGAGATCGTCACGACCTACGACCGCTCGCAATTGATCGAGCGCGCGGTGGGCAACCTGAAGGACAAGCTGATCGAGGAGTTCGTGATCGTCGGGATCGTCTGCGCGGTGTTCCTGTTCCATCTGCGCAGCGCGTTCGTCGCGATCCTGTCGCTGCCGCTCGGCGTGCTGGCCGCGTTCATCGTGATGCGATACCAGGGTGTCAATGCGAACCTGATGTCGCTTGGCGGGATCGCGATCGCAATCGGCGCGATGATCGACGCGGCCATCGTGATGATCGAGAACGCGCACAAGCACCTGGAGGCGTACGACCACGCGCATCCCGGCGAACCGATTACGCCGGCGCGGCGGTGGGAGCTCGTCGCGACGTCGGCCGCGGAGGTCGGGCCCGCGCTGTTCTTCTCGCTGCTGATCATCACGCTGTCGTTCATTCCGGTGTTTTCGCTGGAAGGGCAGGAAGGCAAGCTGTTCGCGCCGCTGGCGTTCACGAAGACCTACACGATCGCCGCCGCCGCCGGGCTGTCGGTGACGCTGGTGCCGGTGCTGATGGGCTATCTCGTGCGCGGCCGCATTCCGCACGAGCACGCGAATCCGATCAACCGCGTGCTGATCCGCGTGTACCGGCCGCTGCTCGAAGCGACGCTCGCGCGCCCGTGGTTCGCGATCGGCGTCGCGGTCGTCGCGCTGGTGCTGACGGCCGTGCCCGTGTCGCGGCTCGGCGGCGAATTCATGCCGCCGCTCGATGAAGGCGACCTGCTGTACATGCCGACCGCGCTGCCGGGCATCTCCGCCGACAAGGCGAGCGAGCTGCTGCAGCAGACCGACCGGCTGATCAAGACTGTGCCCGAGGTCGACACGGTGTTCGGCAAATCGGGCCGTGCCGATACCGCGACCGATCCCGCGCCGCTCGAGATGTTCGAGACGACGATCCGGTTCAAGCCGCGCAGCGCATGGCGGCCCGGCATGACACCGGAGAAGCTCGTCGACGAACTCGATCGCACGGTGAAGGTGCCGGGCCTGTCGAACGTGTGGGTGCCGCCGATCCGCAACCGGCTCGACATGCTGTCCACCGGGATCAAGACACCGGTCGGCGTGAAGATCTCCGGGCCTGACCTGGCCGGCATCGACGCGATCGCGAAGCAGGTCGAGGCAGCGGTGAAACCCGTGCCGGGTGTCGCGTCCGCGCTCGCGGAGCGGCTGAACGGCGGACGCTACATCGACGTCGACATCGACCGGCTCGCGGCCGCACGCTACGGGCTGTCGGTAGCCGATATCCAGTCGGTCGTGTCGTCGGCGGTCGGCGGCGACGACGTCGGCGAGGTGATCGCGGGGCGCGAGCGCTTCCCGATCAGCGTCCGCTACCCGCGCGAGGTGCGCGATTCGGTCGAGAATCTGCGGCAACTGCCGGTCGTCGCCGCGCGCGGCGCGCAGATCCGCCTGGGCGACGTCGCACGCATCGCGATCGCCGACGGGCCGCCGATGATCCGCAGCGAGAACGCGCGACTGTCCGGCTACGTGTACGTCGACATCCGCGGCACCGATCTGCAGAGCGCCGTGCGCGCGATGCAGCAGGCCGTGGCGCAGCGGGTCGCGTTGCCGCCCGGCTATTCGATCGCGTGGTCGGGGCAGTTCGAGTATCTCGAACGCGCGGCGGCCAAGCTGCGCACCGTCGTGCCGGTCACGCTCGTGGTGATCTTCGTGTTGCTGTTCCTGACGTTCGGCTCGGCGGCCGATGCGCTGCTGCTGATGTCGACGGTGCCGTTCGCGCTGGTCGGCGGCTTCTGGCTCGTGTGGGCGCTCGGCCATGCGGTGTCCGTCGCGACGTCGGTGGGCTTTATCGCCCTCGCGGGCGTGGCCGCCGAGTTCGGCGTCGTGATGCTGCTGTACCTGAAGGGCGCGCTGCAGCGCCGGCTCGATGCCGGCGAACCGCTGACCGATGCGTTGCTGCTCGACGCGATCCGCGAAGGCGCGGTGTTGCGCGTGCGGCCCAAGGCGATGACGGTCGCCGTCGTGCTCGCCGGCCTCGTGCCGATCATGGTCGGGCACGGCGCCGGCTCCGAAGTCATGCAGCGCATTGCTGCGCCGATGGTCGGCGGCATGGTCACGGCGCCGCTGCTGTCGATGTTCGTCATTCCAGCCGCGTGGCTCCTGCTGCAGCGCCGTCGTGCGCGACGCATGCGCGACACGCGGCATTCCGATGCAGTTCCTCACGGCACACACGTGCCATCCATCCCAACCGGAGAATCCCGATGAAGAAGTTGATCACTGTCACCACCGCCGCAGCCGTTCTCGCGATCGGCGCGTTCGCCGCACCCGCCTTTGCAGCAGGCGACATGGCGGGCATGGACATGTCCGGCATGAAGATGTCGCCGGGCGGCGCGGGCGAGTCGAATGCCGCGTTGACCGACGCCGAAGTGAAGAAGGTCGATGCCGCGAGCGGCAAGATCACGCTGAAGCACGGCGCGCTCGACAACGTCGGGATGCCCCCGATGACGATGGCCTTCAAGGCGAAGGACGCGGCGATGCTCGAGCACGCGCATGCGGGCGACAAGGTCAAGGTGCGGATCGAGAAGGTCGACGGCACGCTGACGATCGTCAAGCTCGTGAAGGCGTCCTGACCTGAAGGCGCGCCGGTGCACCGCCCCCCGTGAACCGGGACGGCGGCCGCACCGGCGCCGCCCCTGTCGCGTCGGATGCCGCTCGTGCGTCGGTATGTGACGGTGCGCGACGGGTTAGGTACGGCGCGGCAGGGCGGTGTTTATATTTCAACAATACTTGAAATATCGAAATGATGGCGCTATCCTTCGCGCCATGGACTCCAATCTCGTCGTGCGCGCCCTGGGCGCGCTTGCTCATGAAGCGCGCCTGGCCATCTTTCGCGCGCTGGTGGTGACCGGGCCCGAAGGGCTGCCGGCCGGTGCGATCGCCCAGCAAATCGGGCTGTCGCCATCGAGCCTGTCGTTCCATCTGAAGGATTTGTCGCATGCGGATCTGGTCACCGCGCGACAAGAAGGCCGGTTCATCTATTACGCGGCGAATTTCGAATCGATGAGCGGGCTCATCGGGTTTCTGACCGAGAACTGCTGCGCCGGCGCGGCCTGTGGCGTACCGGCGGCGCCCGCCTGCTGCGCGGATCGCACATGACCGGTTCGAACGTTGCGCCGTCGCATGCGGTGGCCGCCAGGCCCGCCATCGGTTTCTTCGAGCGCTACCTGACCGTGTGGGTGGCGCTCTGCATCGTGCTCGGCATCGCGCTGGGCCACACACTGCCGGAACTCTTTCAGCACATCGGCCGCATGGAATACGCACAGGTCAACCTGCCCGTCGGGATGTTGATCTGGGTGATGATCGTGCCGATGCTCGTCAAGATCGACTTCGGTGCGTTGCACGAGGTTCGGCAGCATGTGCGGGGGATCGGTGTCACGCTCGCCGTGAACTGGCTCGTCAAGCCGTTTTCGATGGCGTTGCTCGGCTGGCTGTTCATCCGGCAACTGTTCGCGCCGATGCTGCCGGTCGACCAGATCGACAGCTATATCGCCGGCCTGATCCTGCTGGCTGCCGCGCCGTGCACGGCGATGGTGTTCGTGTGGAGCCGGCTGACGGGCGGCGATCCGCTGTTCACGCTGTCGCAGGTCGCGCTGAACGACAGCATCATGGTGATCGCGTTCGCGCCGCTGGTCGGCCTGTTGCTCGGGATGTCCGCCATCACGGTGCCGTGGGCGACGCTGCTCACGTCGGTCGTGCTCTACATCGTCATCCCGGTGATCCTCGCGCAAGTGTGGCGCAGGCTGTTGCTCGCCAGGGGGCAAGCGGCGTTCGATCGCGCGATGGCGAAGATCGGCCCCTGTTCCATTGCCGCGCTGCTGGCCACGCTGGTGCTGCTGTTCGCGTTCCAGGGCGAGGCGATCCTGAAGCAGCCGCTGGTGATCGCGTTGCTCGCGGTGCCGATCCTGATCCAGGTGTTCTTCAACGCGGCGCTCGCCTATGGGCTCAATCGCGTCGTCGGCGAGAAACACAGCATCGCGTGTCCGTCGGCATTGATCGGCGCGTCCAATTTCTTCGAGCTGGCCGTCGCGGCCGCCATCAGCCTGTTCGGCTTCCACTCCGGCGCAGCGCTCGCGACCGTCGTCGGTGTGCTCATCGAAGTTCCGGTCATGCTGCTCGTCGTGCGCGTCGTCAACCGTTCGAAGGGCTGGTACGAGCGCGCGTGAAATCATTCAGGAATCCGGAAATGACCGACATCACGATCTATCACAACCCCGATTGCGGTACGTCGCGCAACACGCTGGCGATGATTCGCAACACGGGCGTCGAGCCCCGCGTCGTCCTTTATCTGGAAACGCCGCCGGGTCACGAAGAACTGCGCGCGCTGATCGCGGCGATGGGCATCCCGGTGCGCGACGTGCTGCGACGCAAGGGGACACCTTATGAAGCGCTCGATCTCGACAATCCGAAATGGAGCGACGACGACCTGATCGGCTTCATGGTCGCTCACCCGATCCTGATCAATCGCCCGATCGTCGTCACCCCGCTCGGCACGCGGCTGTGCCGTCCGTCCGAGCAGGTGCTCGATATCCTGCCCGATCCGCAGAAGGGGCCGTTTGCGAAGGAAGACGGCGAAATCGTGATCGATGCGGAGGGCAAGCGTGTCTGACTGTCTGAACGATTTGCCGCAACTCGATGCCACGCTGTTTAGCGTACCGGACGCGAGCCGGCTGCAGCCCGCGCAGCCGTCGACGCATCCGCCTCGAATCGTCCTGCTCTATGGGTCATTGCGTACGCGCTCGTTCAGCCGGCTGCTGGTCGAGGAGGCGGCGCGGCTGCTGACGGCGATGGGTGCCGAAGCAAGGATCTTCAATCCGTCCGGCTTGCCGCTGCCTGACGATGCGCCGGACAACCACCCGAAAGTGGCGGAGCTGCGCGCACTCGTGCAATGGTCGGAGGGCATGGTGTGGTGCTCCCCCGAGCGGCACGGCGCGATGACCGGCGTGATGAAATCGCAGATCGACTGGATTCCGTTGTCGGTCGGCGCGGTGCGGCCGACGCAGGGCAAGACGCTCGCGGTCATGCAGGTCAGCGGCGGATCGCAGTCGTTCAACGCGGTCAACCAGATGCGCGTGCTCGGGCGCTGGATGCGCATGCTGACCATCCCGAACCAGTCTTCCGTCGCGAAGGCGTTCATGGAATTCGGCGACGACGACAGGATGAAACCGTCCGCGTATTTCGACCGGGTCGTCGACGTCATGGAGGAACTGGTCAAATTCACGCTGCTGACGCGCGACGTCGGCGCGTATCTGACCGACCGGTACAGCGAGCGCAAGGAAAGCGCCGAGCAACTGTCGCAGCGTGTGAACCAGACGCGCATCTGAATCGCTTGCGGGCGGGTGGCGCGACGATGTTTCGTTCGCGCCGGGCAGCGCGATCGTGCCCGGCGTGTCCGTTGAACAAGGTCAGCGCGCCAGCGTCAGGAACAGATACCCCGCATAGCCCGCGCCGTTCGCCAGCAACGCCCAGATCGCGAGCCCGCGCGTGCGTGCATTGAAGCGCAGCCATGCCGCCGCCGCGAGCGTGATGATCACGCCGGTCAGCACTTCGGGGCGCGGCTCCCATGGCGTCAGCATGATGCCGATCGCGGGCAGCAGCGTGCCCTGGAACACCATCGCGCCGGTGATGTTGCCGAACGCGAGCGTGTCCTTCTTGCGACGGATCCACAGCACGCTGTTGACCTTCTCTGGCAATTCGGTTGCGATCGGCACGATGATCAGAGACAGCAGCAGCGCGGATACGCCGAGCACGTGCGACACGCCTTCCACCCCGTGAATGAAGCCCTTCGCGCCGCCGACCAGCAGCGCGAGGCCGATGAGCAGTTGCAGCGCGATCGTCGCGAGGTTGGTCGGCATACCGAGGCGTGACAGGAACATCTTGTGCGGCGCCTCGGTGCCGTGCCCGGCATCGACGAGCTGGTTCGATGCGCGGAACGTCATCACCACATACATCACGTAGATGCCGACCAGCATCGCCGCGAGCAGCGCACGCACGGCCCAGTTGTGATGCGGGACGAACATCGCGGCGGTGGCCAGCGAGAACGCGGCGAGGAAGTAGTTCATGTCGCGCACGAAGCCCGTGCGTTCGGGCGCGATCGTGCCGCGCAGCCCGCGCGAGCGGATCACGGCGAGCGTCATCAGGAAGGTGGTGAGCGTCGCGAGCATCAGCGGTGCGCCGAGAATCGCGCCGACGCCGATCTCCTCGTTCACGGTCTGGTTCGCCGTGCCGCCGGCGAGTGCGAGCAGCGGCACCATCGTTTCGGGCAACGCGGTGCCAACGGCGGCGAACAGCGAACCGGTGACGCCTTCGGAAATCTTCAGGCGCTCGCCGAGATGTTCGAGTGCGTTGGTGAAGACCTCGGCGGCGACGAGGATGACGAGCAGCATGAACGCCAGTTCGAGGAACATGAAGGTCACGCGGCACCTCCGCAGGCATGCGCGCGGACGGCGGCGAAACGCGGGGAGAGGGCGGTGGGGAACATGGGGACTCCGTGGTCGGACGCTGACGAACCATGGCGCATCCGACGACGTCCGACCAGGAACGACGCGATGCGCCCATGGTCTCGCCAGGCCGATCAGGCTGAACGCGCCACGGCCGCAGGCCGAGTGTGTTGACGCGTTCGCTTTCCGGGGATGGAAAGCAGGCTACTCCCCAAAGACGAAGGGCAGTCTAGCCGAGCGATTTGCTTTCGACAAGCCTTCATCTCAGAAAAATATACCCCTCTCCCCTATATGGGGAGCCTTCTGGAGATATACTCCCCCGCCCTATCCAGGAGTCTGCCGGCGATGAGCCATACCGTTCGTGAAAAACAGAAGCTGCTGAACCGCGTGCGCCGTATCAAGGGCCAGGTCGAGGCGATCGAGCGCGCGCTCGGGGAAGAGCGCGGCTGCAACGAGGTGCTGCAATTGATCACGAGTTGTCGCGGCGCGATGAACGGGCTGCTGGCGGTCGTGCTGGAGGACCACATTCGCGAGCACATGGTCGATGCACATGGGCCGGACGAGCACGAAGGCAGCGCGACCGAGCAGTTGATCGACGTGGTGCACAGCTATTTCAAGTAATCGGGGCGGAACATGGGCAATTTCACGAATGACGCGTTCGGCGCGGGGCACGACCATATCTTCCTCGGCGCGGCGCACAAGCAGAACGAGCGGCGGACATGGATGGTGATCGGTCTGTGCTCGGCGATGATGGTGGCCGAGATCGTCGGCGGTACGCTGTTCGGTTCGCTGGCGCTCATCGCCGACGGGCTGCACATGTCGACGCACGCAGGGGCGATGCTGATCGCCGCGCTGGCCTATACCTATGCGCGCAGGCACGCCGACGATCCGCGCTTCGTGTTCGGCACCGGCAAGCTGGGCGACCTGGCCGGGTTCACGAGTGCGATCGTGCTCGCGATGATCGCGATCCTGATCGGCTACGAGGCTGTCGCGCGTTTGCTGGCGCCCGTTCCCATTCACTTCGGTGAAGCGATTCCGATTGCCGTCCTGGGGCTCGCGGTGAACCTCGCCAGCGTGTGGCTGCTGAGCGGCGACCATCACCATGCGCATGGTCACGGGCACGGTCATCATCATGGGCACGATCACGACGATGACCATCACGCGCATCACGATCACGGTTCGCACGCGGCAGCCCGTCGCGACCACAACATCCGGTCGGCCTACGTTCACGTGATCGCCGACGCGGCCGTGTCGGTGCTGGCCATCGTTGGGCTGTTGCTCGCGCGTGCATTCGGCTGGGTCTGGATGGACCCCGTCGCGGGCATCATCGGCGCACTCGTCATCGCGAACTGGTCGTATGGGCTGATGCGCGATACGGGCGGCATCCTGCTCGACGTCAATGTCGATCGCAAGCTGGCCGAGCGCGTCCGTCATGCGATCGAGGCGCTCGGCGACAAGGTCAACGATCTTCACGTGTGGCGCGTCGGCCCCGGCCACATGAGCGCGATCGTGTCGGTCGAGACCGTCGATGCGGCGCGCGACGCACGCTTTTACCATGCACTGGTCGAAGGTTTCGACGGCGTGTCGCACGTGACCGTCGAAGTGATGACGCCTGCGAAGGCGGCCTGATCGTGGCCGTGAAATCGCCGTGTATCGAGCTGTGTGCGTTTGATGGCCGCACCGGATTCTGCGTGGGCTGTTTGAGGACGCGCGACGAGGCACGTGACTGGAAGAAACTGACCGATCATCGCCGGCACCAGATACTGAACGACCGTGTGCGCAGGCAGGCGAAGATCCGGCGCGAACCGGGGGAGTGAAGGCGTTCGGCGGTGGTGGTCGTCGCGCTTCGCTCCGCGTTGCACCGGTCGTCATGCCGATGCGAAATGCGAGACGAACGGCTTATCCTGCGGCGCCGCGCGGAAAATAAAGCGCAAACGTCGTGCGCCCGTCGCGGCTCGCGACCTCGACCTTGCCGCGATGCAGCTCCATGATCGACTTCACGATCGCGAGCCCGAGCCCCGCATTGCGCGCCGCGCCGTGCCGCGACGAATCGATGCGGTAGAAGCGCTCGAAGATCTTGTCGACCTGTTCGGGCGGAATCGCGGCGCCGCGATTCGTGACTTCGACGACCGCATACCCGGCTTGCGTGGAAACCGCCAGCTCGATCGTCGACGCGGCTTCCGCATGTTCGAGCGCATTCGACGCGAGGTTGCTGACGGCGCGCCGGAACAGCGTCGCATCGGCGACGACCGGCGCTTCGCCATGCACGTCGATGCGCACGCCGGCTTCGTCGGCCAGTGCCTGGAAATACGACGCGAGCCGGCGCAGCTCGCTGCCCGCGTCGAGTTCGGCGGTTTTCAGGTGCTGTCGCGCATTGTCGGTGCGCGCGAGGAACAGCATGTTCTCGATCATCCGCTGCAGCCGTTCGCATTCCTCGATGTTCGAATCGATCAGCGCTTCGTATTCCTCGGTCGTGCGTGCGCGCGACAGCGTGACCTGCGACGAGCTGATCACGTTGGCGAGCGGTGTGCGCATGTCGTGTGCGAGATCGGACGAGAATTGCGACAGCCGCACGAACGCGCGTTCGAGGCGGTCGAGCATCCGGTTGACCGACGTTGCGAGTTCGTGGAGTTCGACCGGGCCGCCGCGCGCGTCGAGCCGTGCGTTCAGGTTGTGCGCCTCGATGCGCGACGTCTGCCGGCCGAGGCTCTTGACCGGGCGCAGGCCGCGCGACGCGACTGCGTAGCCGAGCGCGCCGACCAGCAGTGCACCCAGCGCCGCCGCGAGCCAGATGTCGACACGATAGCTTTCGAGCAGCGACTGGCGATCGGTTGCCGTGCGTGCAAGGGCGACCTGGATCGCATCGCCGGACGGTAGCGTTGCGCGTGCGTACACGCAACGCGACGTGCCGATGCCGGGCGGCGAGCAGGTGAACGGCCTGCTGGCTCTGCTGGCCGGGTGCGGTGCCGAGATGACCGAGGCCAGCGTGTTGCCGGCTTCGTCGGAATGTTCGACGAGCGCGCGGTTCTGCGCATCGTAGATGCCGAGATAGACGCCCGGATGCGACAGCAGCACCTCGTGAAACACGGCCGGATCGGCGCGCAGCGCGGCGATCGATCCGCTCGCGCGCGCGAGCTGCAGGAACTGGTTGAGCTTGCCGGAGATCTCGATGTCGTCGCGCCGCGTCAGCTCGGCGGACAGCGAGCGATACAGGTAAGCGCCGGTCAGTGCGAACACGAGCGCGGCGACGACGGCGAACGCGAGCGTCAGGCGCCGCAACAGCGAATACGAGGCCGGGCTCGTGGTCACGAACGATCCTCGAGCACGTAGCCCATTCCGCGGATCGTGTGGATCAGCTTCTTCTCATAGGCGTTGTCGATCTTCGCGCGCAGGCGCTTGATCGCCGCATCGACGACGTTCGTGTCGCTGTCGAAATTCATGTCCCAGATCTGCGACGTGATGAAGGTGCGCGTCAGCACTTCGCCCTCGCGCTCGGCGAGCAACTGCAGCAGCGCGAATTCCTGCGCGGTCAGGTCGATGCGGGTGTCGGCCCGCCGCACGCGGCGGCGGATCAGGTCGACTTCCAGATCGGCGACATGCAGGATGTCGCGCATGTTGCGCGGCGCGCGGCGCAGCAGCGAGCGGATGCGCGCGAGGAACTCGGCATACGCGAACGGCTTGAGCAGGTAGTCGTCGGCGCCCAGTTCGAGCCCGGCGACCTTGTCCTCGATCGCCTCGCGCGCCGTGAGCAGCAGCACGGGCGTCTGCTTCTGCGCGCGCAGCCGCTTGAGCACCTCGAAGCCATCCATTTCCGGCAGCATCACGTCGAGCACGACGAGATCGAAATCCTCGTGCAGCGCGAGGAACAATCCGTCCTTGCCGTTTTCCGCGACGTCGACCGTGTAGCTCGCCTCCATCAGCCCTTTCCGGAGGTACGACGCCATCTTCGGTTCGTCTTCGACTATCAGTATCCGCATGGTGAGGCAGGCCGTCCGTGATTCATCCTTGATTCCAGCCGGTCAGTGTAACGCGTGAGCTTACGGCGTCGTGTGTGCGCGAAGGATGATCGCGGGATGACGGAATTTTCATGAAGCGTGTGCGTTGCGCCGCCCGCGGTTCATGAAAATTCCGTCATGTTTCGGCCATGTCGTCGTCACCGCGGCGGCGATAAGCTGCGGCCGTCTTGTCCCCGGAGCGCGCCATCGCGGCGCGCACCGGCCCATCCGGTCGTTGCCTGCCTGATTTCGCATCCATGTCGTACTGGCGCAAATTCCTCCTCGTCGTGCTGCTGGCGCTGAGCCTGCCGATCCAGTCGTTCGCGACCGTGTCGATGGCATGCGCGGGCGCGGATGCGGTCGTTGCCATGCCGCACGCGGAAGACGGGGCAAGTGCTGTCGAGGCAGTGCCACATGCAATGCCGAACGCGCAGGGTGGCCAGCATGAGCATCAGCACGAACACGCCGACCCTGCGCGACATGCACCGCCGTGCTCCGCGTGCGGTTCCTGCTGCCTTGGCACCGGCATGGCGGATCTCCCCGCGATGTCCGTTGCTTCGGGTATCGGTATCGCGATCGTCTCTTTCGCGCCGACGCCGGTCGTCGTGTCGTTCCTGACCGGCGGCATCGACCGGCCGCCGCGCCGGCTTCTCGTCTAGACCCTGCCCGCGGCCCCGACCGGCCGCGCTCTGCCATCCGCTCCGGCGGCGGCATCACGCCCGCCGGACGACTCACGACGAGACCCATTCATGCGATTGATTACTGCGGCGCTGCTTGGCGCGGCGGCCCTCGTGCCGTCGCTCGCGCCTGCGCAAACCCCGCTGCCCGATCCGGCGGACGCCGCCGCGGCGGTGCCGGATGTCACCGTGACGTCCGCATTCGACGGCTATCGGCCGTATCGGGACGACGAAGGCCCGGGCTGGACACAACTGAACCGTGACGTGATGGAGCGACCCGCGAAAGGACGTACGACTGGCGGCGCGACCGGAAGCGGCGCCGCGCATTCGAAGCACGGAGGCACCGCGCCATGACGATGCTTGCGATATCACCGAGGATCGGCGCGGCCGCAGCCGTGCTGGCCTTCCTCGCGGGCTGCACGACGTTCTCGAAGGATGGCGGCTTCGACGCGGTGTCGTCCGCCGCGTCGGAACGCATCGGCAAAGACGCGGTCGTGGTCAAGACCGACGCCGACCGCGAAGCCGTCGACAGGCGCACGAAGGAACTGCTTGCGAAGCCGCTGTCGATGGACGACGCGGTGCAGGTCGCGCTCCTGAACAACCGTGGCCTGCAGGCGTCCTACGCGGAACTGGGGTTGTCGGAAGCCGATCTCGTCCAGGCCGGCCGGCTGCCGAATCCGCGTTTCGCGTTCAGCCGCACACGTGCCGGAGACGGCGAGCTGACGCTCGGCCGTACGTTCTCGGCGAACGTGTTCGCGCTGCTGACGATGCCGCTCGCGACGAACATCGAACGCCGCCGCTTCGAGCAGACCAAGCTCGAAACGGCCGACGCGATGCTGAAGGTGGCCGCCGACGCACGCCGCGCGTACGTCGAGGCCGTTGCCGCCGAGCAGGCCGCGAACTACGCGCAACAGGTGCGCGATGCCGCGAGCGCGGCCGCCGAACTCGCGCTGCGCATGCGGCAGGCCGGCAACCTCAGCCGCCTCGATTACGCGCGCGAACAGGCGTTCCATGCCGATGCGGTCGCGCAGCACGCGAAGGCGCGCCAGCAGGCCGTCGCCGCGCGCGAGAAGCTCACGCGGGCGATGGGCCTGTGGGGCGAACGCACGCAGTACACGCTGCCCGAGCGCTTGCCCGACCTGCCGAAAGCGCGGCCGAACCTGCCCGATCTCGAGCGGTTTGCGATGAGCAACCGTTTCGACATCCAGGCCGCGAAGCTGCAGACGCAGGGTGTCGCGTCGTCGCTCGGCTTGAGCAAGGCGACGCGCTTCGTCAATGCGGTCGATCTCGGCTACGTGAACAACTACGAAACCGGCAAGGGCCACGAGCACGGCTACGAGATCAGTGTCGAGATTCCGCTGTTCGACTGGGGCGGTGCGAAGGTCGCGCGGGCCGAGGCCGTCTACATGCAGTCGGCGAACCGGCTCGCGAAGACGGCGATCGATGCGCGCTCCGAAGTACGCGAATCGTATGCGGCATACGTGACGAGCTACGACGTCGCGACCCACTATCGCGATGAAGTCGTGCCGCTGCGCAAGACGATCTCGGACGAGCTGCTGCTGCGCTACAACGGGATGCTCGCGAGCGTGTTCGAGCTGCTGACCGATGCGCGCGAACAGGTCGGCGCGGTCAACGGCTATATCGATGCGCTGAAGGACTACTGGCTCGCCGAAACCGATCTGCAGATGGCCGTCGGGGGCCGGTTGCCGTCGCCGGGCGCGTCGCCATCTACCCAACCCGAATCCACTTCAAATGCTGACGCTGCACCGCAGCCGGCTTCCACCCCCGCGGCGCAAACGGCGCCCGCGGTGCAAACCCATCCGGAAGGTAATTGACATGGTGTCCCGTCGACAATTTCTCAGCGGCTCGGGCGCCGCGCTGCTCGGTGCGGCGATGGTCAGCAAGGCCGGCGCCGCGTCGCTGCCCGAAGCGCCCACGATGGCGAAAACCGCCACGCAGCCGCCGCTCGTGCCGCCGAACGGCCGCCCGTACACGCCCGTCGCGACGCTGAACGGCTGGACGCTGCCGTGGCGGATGAAGAACGGCTGGAAGGAGTTCCACCTGACGGCCGAGCCCGTCGTGCGCGAGATGGCGCCCGGCATGAACGCGAACCTGTGGGGCTACAACGGCCAGTCGCCGGGCCCGACGATCGAGGCCGTCGAAGGCGACAAGGTGCGCATCTTCGTGACCAACCGCCTGCCCGAGCACACGACGATCCACTGGCACGGGCTGCGGCTGCCGAACGGGATGGATGGCGTCGGCGGCCTCACGCAGCCGCATATCCCGCCCGGCAAGACCTTCGTCTACGAGTTCCAGCTGGAAGCGCACGGCACGTTCATGTACCACCCGCACGCCGACGAGATGGTGCAGATGGCGATGGGGATGATGGGCATGTTCATCGTGCATCCGAAGGACCGCGGCACGATGCCGGTCGATCGCGATTTCGTGTTCCTGCTCGCCGCGTACGACATCGAACCGGGCAGCTACACGCCGCGCGTGAACGAGATGACGGACTTCAACATGTGGACCTTCAACTCGCGCGTGTTCCCGGGCATCGATCCGCTGCCGGTGCGCGCGGGCGACCGCGTGCGGATTCGTTTCGGCAACCTGACGATGACGAACCATCCGATCCACCTGCACGGCTACAGCTTCGAAGTCACGGGTACCGACGGAGGCTGGATTCCACCCGCCGCGCGCTGGCCGGAAGTGACGGCCGATGTCGCGGTGGGCCAGATGCGCGCGATCGAGTTCACCGCCGATCGTCCGGGCGACTGGGCGTTCCATTGCCACAAGTCGCATCACACGATGAATGCGATGGGCCACCAGGTGCCGAACCTGATCGGCGTGCCGCAGAAGGATCTCGCGAAACGCATCGGCAAGCTCGTGCCCGACTACATGGCGATGGGCAGCACGGGTGGCGCGATGGGCGGCATGGAGATGCCGCTACCCGACAACACGCTGCCGATGATGACCGGCACGGGTCCGTTCGGGCCGCTGGAGATGGGTGGCATGTTCACGGTCTGCAAGGTGCGGCAGGGGCTCGGCCGCAACGACTATCGCGATCCGGGCTGGTTCAGGCATCCGAAAGGCACCGTCGCGTACGAGTACACCGGCGAACTGCCGGACGGCTGAGCAGCAGCATGCGGCGGCTGCACGCACGCGGCCGCCGGTTTCATTTCATTCACTGGGAGTCGACACGATGAAGAAGGGACTGGTTCTGATGGCAATGGGTGGTGCGCTGGCGTTTTCCGCGGCGTCTTATGCGGCCGGCGACATGGCCGGCATGGACATGAGCGGTGGTACGAAGCAGGAAGCCGCGGCGCAACAGGGCATGTCTCACGGGGAAATTCGCAAGGTCGATACGGCAGCCGGCAAGCTGACGATCAAGCACGGCCCGCTGGAAAACCTCGGGATGGACGCGATGACGATGGTGTTCAAGGTGAAGGATCCGGCGATGCTGTCGCAGGTGAAGGCGGGCGACAAGATCGACTTCGTCGCGGAAGACGTGGACGGCGCGCTGACCGTCGTCGAGCTGAAGAAGCCGTGACGCGGAGCGTGAACATGAAGATCCCGAACCTCGCGCGGCTGGCCGCGTGTGCCGTGGCCGGCGCGATCGTCGCGGCCGCACCGGTTGCGGCGTTGGCGCACGGCAAGCTGGAAAGCGCCGCACCGGCGACGGGCAGCACGGTCGACATCGCGCCCGATACATTGCGGCTCACCTTCAACGAAGACCTCGAACCGGCGTTCAGCTCGGTGAAGGTATCGGATGCGAACGGCGGCGCCGTCACGCAGGAAAAGGCGAAGGTCGATGCGGCGAACCCACGCGTGATGACGCTCGCGATGCCGAAGCTCGCGCCCGGCGCGTACACGGTGCAGTGGGCGGCGATGACGGCCGACGCGCATCGCACGAAGGGCACCTATACGTTCAGGGTGAAGGGATGAACGACGGCCTTGTCGGCCTCCTGCGGCTCGTGTCGGTGGCGATCCAGAATGCCGGGTTCGCCGTCGTCGTCGGCGCGCTGCTCGGCAGCCACTGGCTCGCGCGCGGCGCGTCGACGTGGCAGCACGGCATCGGGCGGCGGCTCGTCGCGACGCTGCGCATCGCGTCGGTCGTATCGCTGGTCGCGAGCGTCACCGCGTTCTGGGCGCATTGCGCGCTGATGAGCGAGGTGTCGTTGCTCGAAGCGGGGCCGGCTGTCTGCGCGATGCTCGCGGGCACCGGGTTCGGTCATGCGTGGCTGGCTGGTGCGGCGTTCATGCTCGTCGTCGTGGGGCTGTCGTTCGTCAGGCGCGTGAACGATACGCGCGTGCCGTTCGCGATGTGGGCCGCGCTCGCCTGCGTCGCGCTCGCGCGCAGCAATGGCGGGCATCCGGTGGACGCCGGATGGTTCAGCGTGCCGGTGTGGATCGACTGGCTGCATCTGCTGGCGATCAGCGCGTGGGTCGGGCTCGTGCTCGTGACGGCATTCGGCGTGATGCCGAGGCTGTCCGCGATGCCCGCGAGCGAGCGCACGACCGGCGCATCGTTCGTGCAGTCGCTGTCCGATGCGTCGACCTACGCATTGATCGTGCTGTTCGCGACCGGCGCGTACAACGGCTGGCGCGGCGTCGATACGCCCGCCAATCTGATCGCATCGACGTACGGGCAGATCCTGCTGCTGAAGCTCGCACTCGTGCTGATCGCGGCGGCACTCGGCGGACACAACCGCTTCTTCGGGATGCCGACATTGCTGGCTGCGCTGAAGAATCCGGCCGCCTCGATGCCGGCCAGTGCGTTGAAACGGTTCGGCACAGTGTTGCGGATCGAGGCGGTGGTGCTCGGCGGCGTGCTGATGGTCGCGGCCGTGCTCGTGTCGAGCGCGTTGCCGGGCACGGTGTAGCGCGACGGCGCGACGCTGCGGCAGCGAACGCGCGCGGGGCAATCGTTACGGGCACGGCGGATTTTCATCAGACGATTTCCCCGCTTTTTCAGGCGCAAACGCGCGCTCGACGGCGATCGCAGCGTGATAACGACAATTACATCAGCCTGTCTTTCGATTACCAAAAACTGTCATTGAGCGCCGCTAAGCTTTCGCCACCCTCACAACCGGGATTCCCCGTCATGCGCTCGACAATCCGCCTCATCACCCCGCTATTGCTGCTCCCGACGCTCGCCGCGCCGGTTTTCGCCGCCACTGCCGCGCCCGTCAGCCCGAACTGCGGCGGCAGCACGACGCCGATCGCCGATATCCAGGGGCCGGGCGCGCCGTCGCCGCTCGCTGGCCAGAACGTGTCGATCGAAGCCGTCGTCACCGCCGATTTCGGCGGCACGGATGGCTTCGGCGGCTTCTTCGTCCAGCAGGCCGATGCGCAGCGCCGCAATCAGCCGGGCGTGTCCGAAGGGCTGTTCGTCTATGCGCCGAAAGTGCGTGCGAAAGCGGGCGACCTCGTGCACGTGACGGGCAAGGTCGAGGAGAAATACGGGCAGACGCAGCTCACGCAGTCGGGCGCGATCGCGGTGTGCGCGAACAACCAGACCGTCACGCCCGCGACGCTCACGCTGCCGGTCGACAGCCCGAACGCGTTCGCCGCGTATGAAGGGATGCTGGTGCGCCTGCCGCAGACGCTGAACGTCACCGACAACTACGAGCTCGGCCGCTACGGCAGCGTGATGCTCAGCAACGGCCGCCTGCGCACGCCGACGAGCGTCGTGCCGCCCGCGCAGGCGCAGACGCAGATCGATGCGAACGCACGCAACCGCCTGATCCTCGACGACGGCTCGAACAAGCAGAACCCCGCCACGGTGCCGTACCCGGCGCCGGGCCTGTCGGCCGCGAACACGCTGCGAGCAGGCTACACGGTGCGCGACATCGAGGGCGTGCTCGAAGTGCGTTACGGCGCCTGGCGCGTACAGCCGCTGCCGGGTGCCGCCGTGCCGGCATTCGAAGCGCGCACGAACCCGCGTACCAACGCGCCCGCGCGCGATCCGAAATCGAACCTGCGCGTCGCGTCGTTCAACGTCCTCAACTACTTCAACGGCAACGGTCTCGGCGGCGGCTTCGACGATCCGAACAACCGCGGCGCGAAGAACTACCAGGAATTCCAGCGCCAGGAAGCGAAGATCGTCAGCGCGTTGAAGGCGATCGACGCCGACGTGATCGGCCTGATGGAAATCCAGAACAACGGCTATGGCGAACTGAGCGCGGTGCGCCAGCTCGCGGCGAAGCTCGGCACCCACTGGCGCGTCGTCGATCCGGGCGTGTCGCGCCTCGGCGGCGATGCGATCACGGTCGCGATGATCTACGACAGCCGCAAGGTCGAACCGGTCGGCCGTGCGGCGACGCTTGCGATCGACGACAAGAACCGCCAGCCGCTCGCGCAGTCGTTCCGGATGATCGGCGGCAACAAGCAGTCGCTGACGGTCGCGGTCAACCACCTGAAGTCGAAGAACTGCCCGGAAGCCGCGAACGACGATCTCGACCAGGGCGACGGCCAGGGCTGCTGGAACCCGACGCGCACGCGCGCGGCGGCGAAGGTGGCCGACTGGCTCGCCGGCAACCCGACGGGCGTCGCGGGCCAGGGCGTGCTGCTGATCGGCGACTTCAACAGCTACACGTACGAAGACCCGATCCGCGCGCTCGAATCGCGCGGCTACCGCAACCTCGTCGCGCGCTGGATCGGCGCGAATGCGTACAGCTACGTGTACAACGGCGAAGCCGGCTATCTCGATCACGCGCTCGCGACGCTGCCGCTCGCGTCGCACGTGAAGGCCGTGCACGAATGGCACATCAACGCGGACGAGCCGCTCGCGCTGCAGTACACGCTCGCGTACAAATCGGCGGAGCAGCAGAAGACGTTCTACGCGCCGGATGCGTATCGCTCGTCGGATCACGATCCGGTGCTGATCGATATCGCGATGCCGGGCGGCGGGAAGTAATGGCGGATTGAACGCGAATGAAGCGCGGCATGCGGCGAGGCTGCACGCCGCGCTTCATTTTCATCGCACCGGCCGGCTGGATCACGGGTAAATAATTCCGCTGAAATTTTCGTGAATTAGAAAAATCGGTATTTTATGGATGGCGTGATGCGGATAAGCGCCTCGATTGAAGAATAGTTGAAGTGACTTGAATCATTGAGTGACAGTCTATGCGTAATGTCACGCTGAATTAATCGATGTCCGATAATTAAAATGAAAGAATAATTCCGGCGATCTGAAGGCTTTCGAGGCGCTGCGTCCGCGCCAGTAAAGGACGCCTGGTTGTGCGGGAAAAGCGGCGGATTCGGCGGATTATTGCCCGCAAAGTGCGCAATGCACAAATAATCCCGCTTTCTTTCAATTGCCAGACACTGTCCGCCGTTAGCATCATTGCGGGATTTTTAATATCCGAATGATCTTTGACAACGCGGCGCAGCACCGCCTATTTTTGTGTTGTCGTAAATTTGGGTCATATAAAAGTTGTCCAAACTGCAGGGGGCGTCCGAGCACCATTCTCGCCAGCAGTTTGCTGTGTCTG
This sequence comes from Burkholderia sp. AU45251, assembly GCF_030482905.1. Taxonomy (NCBI): domain Bacteria; kingdom Pseudomonadati; phylum Pseudomonadota; class Betaproteobacteria; order Burkholderiales; family Burkholderiaceae; genus Burkholderia; species Burkholderia sp. AU45251. The sequence goes on from NZ_JAUJQH010000032.1 coordinate 60,550, forward strand.
TATCAAGTTCAGTCTCTTAGAAGTCCAATCCCCAACCGCCGACTGCCGACCGTGCAACGCGAGTGGCGGGTCGGTCTGCGCGTTTCGCAGGCGTTGGCGGCCTTTGTGAAGCGGTATCCGAATCAAAGGACAGAGATGAAACCAGACAGGAGCTGTACCGGCAGCCGCCGTGGCCGTCACGGCCGGTTGACCGGGCTAGGTGCCTTGACCGTCATGACCTTGGCGCTCGCGGCCTGCGGCGGCGACGATTCGTCGTCCGTCGGTGCGTCGAGCCTCGCGCAGGCCACCGCCAGCCAGCAGGCCAGCGCGCAACAGGCGGCCGGGCAGACGCCGGCCAACCAGCCTTACGTCGACCCGGTCGCGTACTCGATGAATGCGGGCGACGGCCTTGCCCCCGGGCAGGTGTCCGAGAAAACGGCCGTCATGCATTACCAGTGGAAAAACGGCGGCACGACCGTCAACTACACGACGACCACCGGCCACCTGACCGCGCAGGACGCGAACGGCAATGCGGAAGCGTCGATGTCGTATGTCGCGTACACCGCGCCGAGCACGAACGGCAAGCCGCGCCCTGTCACATTCGTCTATAACGGCGGCCCCGGCTCGTCGTCGATCTGGCTGCGGCTCGGCTCGTTCGCACCGACCCGCGTGGCCACGCCCGATCCGCTGTTCGGCAGCAACTGGCCGAACTATCCGCTCGTCGACAACGCCGAAAGCCTGATCGACACCACCGACCTCGTGTTCATCGACCCGCCCGGCACCGGGCTGTCGGAAGCCGTGTTGCCGAACACCAACCAGAAGTACTGGGGTTCCGACGCGGACGTGAACATCATGCGCGACTTCATCCAGCGCTACCTGAACGTCAACAGCCGCAGCACGTCGCCGATCTACCTGTACGGCGAATCGTACGGCACGCCGCGTACCGACATGCTCGCGCTGGCGCTCGAATCGGCCGGCGTGCACCTGACGGGCATCGTGCTGCAGTCGGCGATCCTGAACTACTTCGCGGATGCGGTGGAAGCCGTGGCGATCACGCAGTCGACGGAGGGGCTGCTGCTCGAAACCGATACCGTGGCCGGCTACCTGCCGGGCTATGCGGCGGTCGCGGCGTACTTCAACCAGGTTTCGCCGGCACCGGTGAACCCGGATCTGTACGCACTGCAGACGGAACTGTTCACGACGCTGATCTACAACCAGCTGCAGAAGTATTCGCAGTCGTGGGTGTTGAGCCAGCTCGGCATTCCGGATGCGCTCGGCACGCCGGTGTTCCCGAGCGACGCGACGCTCAAGCTGTGGTCGATCCCGTCGAGCCTCACGCAACAGGCGCTGCGCGGCTACTTCAACGCGAATCCGTTCGGCACGAGCCTGCTGCCCGGGACGACGATCGGCCGGTATGACGGACGCGTATCGTTGCCGAACACCGATCCGCGCCTGCAGAACGACGGCGACCCGTCCGACATCCTGATTTCGCAGCCGTTCACGAACGCGCTCGCGACGCAGATGCCGGATTACCTCGGCTACACCGCACCGAACGCGACGTACCTGCCGCTGAACGACAACATCATCGGCGTCTGGGACTTCACGCACGACGGCCAGCCGATGCCCGACACGATCCCCGATCTGCTCGGTGCGCTGCAGCTCAACCCGAAGCTTCGCGTGCTCGCGGAGAATGGCTTCCACGATCTCGCGACGCCGTTCTTCAACACCGAGAAGCAACTCGCGCGGCTGCAGACGGTGAAGGGCTTCAATCCGAAGCTGCAGGTGAACTTCTTCCAGGGCGGCCACATGATCTACCTGGACGACGTCGCCCGTCCGCAGATGAAGCGGGACCTGAAGACGTTCTACAAGGGCGCGCGGATTCCGACGGCGCTGACGCTGCACACGCTGCCGCCGCCGTGGCCGGATGAAAACCCGCCGAGCGTGCCGACCGGCAGCGTCCCGGGCGCAACCGCCGCGACGACGCTGGCGGCGGCCCCTTGAGCGACCCTGAGCGACGGACTCCTTGTCAAAGGAACCCTCTATTCATCCATTGAATGCGAGTGATCATGTCCCTAATCAATTTGATGCGGCGTATGTCTCCGTTGATCGTCCTCGGTGCCGTGATGAGCAGTGCCTACGCGTTGCCGCCACAGGCGGTGGCGCCGGTGAAGCTGCCGCACGGCGGGCACGGTGTCGACGGTCCGTTCTTTCCTGCCACGAAAGCGGCGCCGGTGTTGCCGTCGACCGGCGCGACGCTGCAGCAGCAGGCGCAGCAGCGTGTCGATGCGCGGCTCGGCGCCAATACGGTGCTGAGCAACGGCGCGGCGGTGACGAAGGCGCAGGCGCAGAGCAGCGGTCTCGGCTTCGTGTCGAAGCACTTCGACGAGATCGATGCGAAGCACACCGGCCGCGTGACGATGAGCGATGTACGGCAGTTCATCCAGCAGCGGCAGGTGCAGGCGCAGCAGGAACAGCAGGACGAGTGATGTAGCAGGCAGGGCGGCGGCCGGTGCGGGATGATTCGCACCGGCCGCCGGAAGGTGAACGACAGGCGCTAGAGGGCCTGGCGCGCGTAGCGCTTCGCGGTGGCCGACGGCAGTTCGCCGAACATCGCGCGATAGTCCTGCGCAAAGCTGCTCAGGTGCCAGAAGCCCCACTTGGTGGCGGCGGACGTCACGGAGTCGCCGAGCCGAAGCTCGCGGCGCACGTGATTCAGTCGCACGGCCCGCAGATAGGCGATCGGGTTCAGGTTCAACGTATCCTGGAACGCGTATTGCGCGGTGCGCCGGCTGACGCCGAGCTCCACGCACAGCTCCGCGATCGACAGCGGGCAGGTCGATGCGTCCTGCAGCCGCTCCCGCACCGCATTGACCAGCGACCAGTATTTCGTCGGGCGCACGATCTGTGCGCCGGCGTCCGGCGTCGCGGCCGTCATCACTTCCGAGATCGCGTACAGCACGGTGCGCTCGAGCAGTTCGATCCGGTCCTTCGCTGTCACGTCGTCGACGCGCGTGCTTGTTGCCGCGGCAGCGAGTGTCTGGCGCAGCAGGTCGCGCAGATGGTCGGCCACACCGGTTGCCATCGGGATCACCGGCGCGTGGGTTTGCGCACGCAGCGACGCGGCCACGGTGCGCATCGTTTCCGTCGACAGCTTCCCGGGTTCGATCTCGACATTCACGAGCACGTGCCGGTCGGGCGAGTAGAACTCGAATTGCGGCTGGCTCGAGAACACGTGCAGGCTGTCGCGCCCGCTCTTCTCGCCGCACAGGCGCGCGTGCCCTTCCAGTTCCAGCGGCACGGCCACGGCGATCCGCTCCGACGGCACGGCGCCTTGTTGCAGGATGACCTTGTCGAGATCCTCGACCAGCAGCTTGATGCCGCCCAGCGACATGATCGACGACGAGCCGTGAAACAGCCCGCCCGAGATCTGCGTGTAGTTCATGTTCCAGCCGTCGAACGAACGCGCCTGTTCCTCCACGTCGGTGAACGCGCAGAACGCGACGGTTCGCGCGAACAGCGGGGCGCCAGAGAAATCGCTCGGGTGGGCAGACGGCGTCATCGAGGGCGGGAAGGGGCGGGCCGGATCGATTCATTGTAGCCGCTCGCCGCGCCGGTCAAAAAGGCCGGCCGGGTATCGCCTCGTCAAAACCCTAACTTGCCGAAATCCGATAGTGGAAAACCTTTCGACACCCTACCTTTGGCACCAATACGACGCTGGAGAGACGGTAATGGAACTTCCCCGTGGCGGATTCTGGAGAAACTGGGTCGGCAATCAGTCGTGCGTGGCCGCGCACCTGGCGTCGCCGACCAGCGAGGCCGAGATCGCGGCGCTGGTGCATACGGCGACGCGGCAGGGCAAGCACGTGCGGTGCGCGGGGTCCGGGCACTCGTTTACGCCCGTCGTGGCCACCAGCGGCCTGCTGCTGTCGCTGCAGGATTACCAGGGCATCGTCGATGTCGACGAAGCGCGCAAGCGCGTGACCGTGAAGGCCGGCACCAAAATCAATGCGGTGACGCGGCACCTGAAGGAATGCGGCCTGTCGCTCGTCAACCAGGGCGACATCGATTCGCAGGCGATTGCCGGCGCACTGGCCACCGGCACGCACGGCACGGGGACGACACTGAGCAACCTGTCGTCGCAGGTCGTCGGGATGCGCATCGTGCGCCCGGACGGCTCGATCATGAAAGTGAGCGACCGGCAGGACCTGGACCTGTTGCATGCGACGCAGGTGAACATCGGGATGTTCGGCGTGGTGTCGGAGATCACGCTGCAAGTGACCGATGCGTTCTGGCTGCACGACCGGGTGTGGCGCGAGGACTTCGAAGCGTTGATGGAGCAATACGACGACCTGGCCGCGAAGCACCGGCATTTCGGTTTCTTCTGGTGTCCGACGTCCGCCAGCCGCGATCTCTACTGCCTGCCCGACACCACGAAGGTATCGAACTCGAAGAAGGACGACGACGTGTGCGAAATCAAGGTGATGGATGTCACCGACGCGCGCACGTTCCGTGAAGGCGAGCACGAGAAGATCGCGTACAGCTCGGAGGTGTACGCGATCCACTACGTGCCGAACTTCCACGAGCTCGAATATGCGGTGCCCGCGCAGCACGGCAAGGAAGCGCTGCGCCGGGTGCGCGAGCTCATCCTCACAAAACACCGCGATTGCATTTTCCCGGTCGAGTACCGCTTCACGAAGGGCGATCCGGCGTGGATCAGCCCGTTCAATCACCAGGACAGCGTCACGATTTCATGCTCGGGCGGCCCGAACGGCGTCGACTACTGGCCGTTCCTGAAGGACGTCGACACGATCCTGCGCGACTACGGTTCGCGTCCGCACTGGGGCAAGCTGCATTTCACGAACCGCGAGGACGTCGATCGCTGGTTCCCCAAGGCCGAAGCGTTCCGCGCGCTGCGCCGCAGCGTGGACCCCGAAGGCTACTTCCTCAACGATCACCTGCGGACGCTGTTCAGTTGAGCAGACCGAACGCACCAGACTGGAGAACGCAACATGAATGTCAAGATTGACGGCCGCCTGGCCGGCAAGGTCGCCATCGTGAGCGGCGGCGCCGGCGGCTGCGGCGGCGCGGCGTCCGAACTGTTCGCCGCCCAGGGCGCGAAGGTCGCGATCATCGACCGCGACGGCGACGCCGCCGAAACGCTCGCGTCCAAGCTGCGCGACGCAGGCCTGCAGGCGATCGGTCTCGACGCCGACGTGTCGAAGCAGGCGGAAGTCCAGCAAGCGGTGAACGCCGCGCGGGAGCTGTACGGCAACGCGGACATCCTGTTCAATCACGCGGGCACGCTGATCGTCAAACCGTTCCTCGACATCGAGGAATCGGAATGGGACTGGCTGATGGGCGTGAACGTGAAGAGCATGTTCCTGATGACGAAAGCGGTGCTGCCGCAGATGCTGGAGAAAGGGCGGGGCAGCATCGTCTGCACGTCGTCGATTTCGGCGGTGTGCGCGACGCCGGGCGAGGTGCTGTATGACGCGACCAAGGGCGCGTGCCACATGTTCGCGCGGGCGATTGCGGTCGAGTACCGCGATCGCGGCATTCGTTGCAATGCACTCGCGCCGGGGTTCATCCGCACGCCGCACGGGATGCGCGAACTGAAGGACCTGCAGGCGATGGGCGTCGATGCGACCGAGGCGGCGATCGCGGTGCAGCAAGGCCGCCTGTGCGAGCCGTCGGAAGTCGCGGCCGCCGCGCTGTTCCTCGCGTCCGACGAGTCGAGTTTCGTCAACGGCACCCATCTGTTCGTGGACAACTGTTTCTCCGCCGTCTGATCGCTTTGCTCGCAAGAAGCTGAAGGGCAGGTTTCATGCCTGCCTGATCGGCAAGTTCCGTCGAAGGTGTCGCAGCGATGCGACCCTTCGATTTTTTTTGCGTATCCGGCGCGCGGTGTGTCCCAGTGGAATGTCGGAATCCTTCTAGTGTCCCGTTCCGCTGATTCGCGAACAAAGTCGGTGTAGCTTTTCGAGGATGGAATCGGCAGACGCGGTCCAGACGAATGGCTTGCAGTTTTCGTTGTAGTGGGAGACGAATTGATCAATGCGC
>NZ_JAUJQH010000033.1:0-64116 GCF_030482905.1 Burkholderia sp. AU45251
GTGGCTCCTAGCCGACGAAGCCGCGGTTCTGCAAAGCGGCCCCGAAAAGAGCTAACCTACTGTCCCATATACGGTTTCAAGCCCTGCGTGATTTGCGCGAAAGACTTGACACCGGCACTTTTTTGTTTCCGGCGGCCGCTACGCCCATTGTGTTGTCATGAAAATGTAATAATCCGGTGTGAATGGTAATACGACCTGTTCGCATAAGCGGTTGATTTAAATAAGAAATTTGTGGGTATTGGCAGGATTCAGGGGGCGCCCTTGATAGAATTGGGCATCGCTCACCGATATCTCATATTTCATGTCCACGTTTTCCGGCGACGCGCAGAGCGCAGATAAGCACGCGGTTGCGCGCAAGAGTACGTTCGTCAGTATTGTGCTGAATGTCGTGCTTGCGACATTTCAGATCGTCGTCGGCACGATTGCGCATTCGCAGGCATTGATTGCTGACGGGGTGCATTCGATTTCCGATTTGATCTCGGATTTTGTCGTGCTGGTTGCGAATCGGCATAGCGGCGCATCGCCGGATGCCGACCACAATTACGGACACAGCCGCTACGAGACCGTCGCATCGCTGTTTCTCGGCGCGATCCTGATCGCGGTCGGCGTCGGCATGCTCTGGCGGGCCGGCGATCGTCTCGTTAATCTCGAAAACATTCCGGCGGTACATTTTTCCGCGCTGATCGTCGCGCTGACGGTGCTCGTATCGAAAGAAGCGCTGTTTCGCTACATGCTGCGCGAGGCGCGGCGCGTTCGCTCGGCGATGCTCGTCGCAAACGCATGGCATGCGCGTTCGGATGCCGCGTCGTCGCTCGTCGTCGCGATCGGCATCGTCGGCAGCCTGGCCGGCGTGAAGCTGCTCGACCCGATCGCGGCGGCGATCGTCGGCTTCATGGTCGCGCGCATGGGCTGGACGTTCGGCTATGACGCGCTGCAGGACCTCTCCGACCGCGCGCTCGACACGACAGATACGGACGAGATCCGCGCGCTGCTCGCGGCGACGCCCGGCGTACGCGACGTGCACGACCTGCGCACGCGCAAGATGGGCGATGCCGCGCTCGTCGATGCGCACATCCTCGTCGATCCGAAAATCTCCGTCTCCGAAGGGCACTACATCGCCGAGACCGCGCGTGCGCGCGTGCTGACCGACCCGCGCGTGCTCGACGCATTGATCCACGTCGACCCCGAGAACGACGCGGCGCGCCGTCCGGCGCTCGCGTTGCCGCCGCGCGGCGAGATCGCGGCACGGCTCGAGGCCGCACTCGCGCAGCGCGGGCTGCACGCGGCGGCGATCAACCTGCATTACCTGAGTACGGGGCTCGAGATCGACGTGACGCTGGCCTGCGATCCGCACGACACCGATGCGGCGCTGGCCGGCCGGCTCGATGCCGACGCGCTGAAGCGCGAGTTCGGCGCGCGCCGGATCGGCTTCACGCGCACGATGCCCGCGCAGGCGTGACCCGCCGCCGGCCACCGCGCCGGCAGGCCGCCGGCGCATGCAGGCGTGTTACAGCGGCAGTTGCGTGTCGAACTTGATCTCGCGCAGCACGACGCTCGTGCGCACCTGCGACACGGCGGGAATCTTGAAGATGCGTTCGTGCAGGAACACGTCGTAGGCCTTGATGTCCGGCGCGACGATCTTGAGGATGTAATCGGCTTCGCCGGTCGTGCTGTAGCACTCGGTGACTTCCGGGCAGGTCGCGATCTCGCGTTCGAACTGCTCGACGCCGCCCTCGTTGTGGCGGGTCAGGTGCACATGCGCGAGCGCGCACACGTGCAGGCCGAGCTTCTCGCGATCGAGCAGCGCCGTGTAGCGCTGGATCACGCCCGACTGTTCCATGTCCTTGATGCGGCGCCAGCACGGCGTGCTCGACAGGCCGACCTGGTCGGAAATTTCCTGGACCGAACGGCGCGCGTCGAGTTGCAACAGGCGAAGGATTTTTTGCGAAAAGGAATCGAGCGTCACCTGCGCCTCCATGCGGCAGCTACAACACGCTGAATGTTAGAGGGCCGGGAAAGGAAAGGCAATCTGGCGTCGCGTTGTTGAGCGAGATTCGCTAATTTGCTCGTGGATCCGTGGGGATTTGTCCCGCCCCTGCGTTTTCCGACCGATCGGTGTCCGACACCGCGAGACCCGCGAGCGCGGCCTGCTGGCGGCGCAGGTCGGCGAGCATGTTGCAGAACAGCGCGCCTTGCTCGATCGCGTCGTCGAGCGCGACGTGCGTGTGCGGATGGTCGTCGAACCAGTGCTTCGGAAAGCGCGGCTTGATCGCCTTGCGGTACGGCAGGCCCGTCATCGCGAACGCGAGCGTCTTGATGTCGAGCGCCGACCACGAGAACGGGCAGCGCCCGGCGAAGCGCATCATGTACCAGAACATGAACGTGAAGTCGAAGCCGGCCGGCATCGCGACGAACACCGGCTTGCCGGGCAGCGCCTCGACCCAGTCGACGTATGCGACGAGCGCGGCTTCGGGCGCCTGCAGATCCTTCCGGCACGCGGCCCATGCTTCGGGCTCGGTCTTCCACCACGCTTCCTGCACCGGGTGCGCTTGCGCACCCGGCAGCGTTTCGAGGTTGGCCGAGAACGTCGCGATCAGCTGCTTGTCCTCGGTATAGGCGGCCGACGCGAAGCTCAGCATCGAGTGCGGGCCGGGAATCGGGCCGTCGGCCTCGACGTCGGTGCTGACGTAGATTTCCGGGATGGCGGTCTGGTTCATCCGAATACCTTGTCGGACACGAACGGGTTCGTGCGGCGCTCGTCGCCGAACGTCGACACGGGGCCGTGGCCCGGTACGAACGTCACGTCGTCGCCAAGCGGCCACAGCTTCTCCTTGATCGACCGGACGAGATCCTCGTGATTGCCGCGCGGGAAATCGGTGCGGCCGATCGAGCCCGCGAACAGCACGTCGCCGACGATCGCGACGCGATGCGCGCGGCTGAAGAACACGACGTGGCCGGGCGTGTGGCCCGGGCAGTGATAGACCTCGAGCGTCTCGTCGCCGAACTGCACGGTGTCGCCGTCGGTCAGCCAGTGGTCCGGCTCGAAGGTTTCGGCGGCCGGAAAGCCGAAGCGCTCGCTCTGCATCGGCAGCTTCTCGATCCAGAAGCGCTCTTCTTCTTGCGGTCCCTCGATCGGCACGCCGTAGTGCGTCGCGAGCGTTTTCGCGCCCGCGCAGTGATCGATGTGCCCGTGCGTGAGCAGCACCTTCTCGACCTGCACGTTCTGTCGCGCGACTTCCTGTTCGATCCGGTCGAGATCGCCGCCCGGATCGACGACGGCGGCGCGGCCCGTCTTTTCGCAGACGAGCAGCGAGCAGTTTTGCTGGAACGGCGTGACCGGAATGAGCGTGACTTTCATGGAGGCACCGGCGGCTAAAAGGAGCGATTGTACCGGTCGCGCGGGCCGCTTGCCGGTCGCGCGACGCGCGTCGCGGCGGACGCCTCCGGGCATTCCCGGAGCATGTCGATTGTTACGGCCATAGTGAGAATCAATGGTCCGCAGGGGGTGCTTTTCGGGTTGACCTTTTGGTTTATGTATAATGCGCTCCATTGCACGTGAATTTCACGCAATTCGCTGGTGTTTCGGCCCCGTTAAAAAGGGGCGTCGGAAGCACCGTCAAGCATCAGCCGCCGGGGAGTCCGGCGGTGTATCCAGCACCGAGATTTCGGTGCTCACGTCTTGTCCGGCCGGGTGCTGCGCGCCCGCCTGCGGCCCTGCTGCCGCGCCGCCGGATGAGGCCTGTGCCGCCGTTCCTGTGAGTCGGTCGTTTCGACGCGCGCGAACGTGAAGCCATGTTCGATGGCGGCATGTGGGGTCTGGTCAGGCTGTTGGGGACAGGTTGCGCCAGACGTGAAAACTAATCAGGACGGTTGCGGCATAGACGAAAGCCGCGCCCATGCTAGCCGCCTGCTCGCATCCGAGCGGGGCGTGCACGCATTTGCCGTCCGGGCCGCGTGTCTGCGTTGTGAAGCAGCGTTGTGAGGGAGCGGCCCGAACCAGAAGGCGACACGTCGATGAATTTACGTTTTCCGAGTCGATTCGGAACCATTGCATTGTTTTTTGCGCTGACGGGCTGTGCGGTGCCACCCAGCCAGACCACCGGTAGCGCGAACCAGAAGAACGCCGTCGACAAGACGGCCGCCGCCGCGAAAGCGGATAGCGACAAGCAGCTGAATTTTGATTCCGCGCTGGCGTCGATGCCGGCTGCCGACAGCAAGGACGCGAAGAAGTCGTCGCTGGCGGACGCCGAGCCGATCGACGGCAAGGATGTGTCCGATTTCCGCCAGACGGGCCGCGCATCGTGGTACGGGCGGGATTTCCACGGCCGCCGCACCGCGAACGGCGAGCGCTTCAACATGAACGCGCTCACCGCCGCGCACCGCACGCTGCCGCTGTCGTCGTACATCAAGGTGACGAACGCGTCGACCGGCAAGTGGGTCGTCGTGAAGGTCAACGATCGCGGGCCGTACAAGCGCGGCCGCGTGCTCGACCTGTCGTATGCGGCCGCGAAGCTGATCGGCCTCGTGCACGCCGGCACGGGCCGCGTGAAGATCGAAGGGTTGTCGCCGCAGGAAGCGCGCGAGGCACGCGACGAAATGTTCGCGTCGATCTCGGCGAAGTAACACGCAGCGGTCGACCGCTCATGCAAAAGGGCTGCCCTCGGGCAGCCCTTTGTCTTTTCTGCACCGCGCGACGCCGGCGCCGGGTTCCCGGTGCCGGCCGGCTCGCGCGTCAGCCTTCATCCTTCAGTGCGAGCGCTCGCGCGTACAGCGTGTTGCGCGACGCGCCCGTCAGCGCGGCCGCGAGCTTGGCCGCGCTCTTCACCGGTACCTCTTCCAGCAACAGCTTGAGCAGCGCGTCGTGCGCGGTGTCGTCGGCTTCGCCGTTCGTCTCCGGCGCGCCTTCGACGACCAGCACGAATTCGCCGCGCTGCCGGTTCGCATCGCCGGCGAGCCAGGTCTGTCCTTCGGCCAGGGTGCCCTGGAACAACTGCTCGTGTAGCTTGGTGAGTTCGCGCGCGATCAGCAGCCGGCGCGCGGGGCCGAACGCATCGACGAGCGCGGCGACGGTTTCGGCGATCCGGTGCGGTGCCTCGTAGAACACCAGCGCATACGGGTGCGACACCAGCGCCTGCAGCGCGGTCGCGCGCTGCTTCGCCTTCGGCGGCAGGAAGCCCGCGAACGTGAACGCGCCGGCCCAGTCGCCGGCCACGCTCAGCGCGGTCACGGCCGCGCTAGCGCCCGGCAGCGGGATCACCGCGAAGCCGGCGGCGCGCACCGCGTCGACGAGCCGCGCGCCGGGGTCCGAGATGCCGGGCGTGCCGGCGTCCGATACGTAGGCCACGCGTTCGCCGCCGCGCAGCAGTTCGATCACGCGCTGGGCGGCTTCGCGTTCGTTGTGCTCGTGCACGGCGATGAGCGGTTTCGAGATCCCGTAGCGGGCGAGCAGCTGGCCCGTGTTGCGGGTGTCTTCGGCCGCGATGCGGTCGGCGAGGCCGAGCACGTGCAGCGCGCGCAGCGTGATGTCGGCGGTGTTGCCGATCGGCGTGGCGACCACGTAGAGCGCGGCGTCCGGGTAGTGCTGCGTTTGCGCGAGTTCGAGGAGGGCAGTCATGGCAGGCAATGCGCGCAATCGCGGCGCAAGCGGAACAAGGACGGCATTGTGCCACGCGGCGCCGGCCCGGCCGGGCAACGGGCACGGTTTGCCGCGCGCGGGCGACAACTTTTCCGGCGCGGCGCGATCCAAACCGGTCGGCGCGGCGTTCGAGCAGCGCGCGCGGCAGTTTCTCGAGCGCCGCGGCCTCGTGTTCGTCGCGGCGAACGTGACGATGCGCGGCGGCGAGCTCGATCTCGTGATGCGCGAACCCGATGGCATGCTCGTGTTCGTCGAGGTGCGCGCGCGGCGCAGCGTCCGGCATGGCGGCGCGGCTGCGAGCGTCGGCTGGCGCAAGCAGCGGCGCCTGGTTGCGGCCGCGCTCCAGTTCTGGGCGCGGCACGGCGCCGGTGCCGCGTGCCGCTTCGACGTCGTCGCGTTCGAGGCCGGCCGGCTCGCGTGGCTGCGCGACGCATTTCGTGCCGACGATGCGTAGCCGCGAGCTGTGACGAGATGTAAAGAGTTCTTGCCGGACCCCCGGAGAGGGTGCCGGAGTACGGTAAACTCGCCGCACCCACGATGTCGCGCGATGCGTGCCACGCGCCCAGTTCACCAGGAATCGATGTCAGTCGAACGTATTCAGCAACATTTCCATGACAGCGTCGCGCTTCTCGCCGAAGCGGCCGACGCACTGTCGTTGCCGATCGCAGCCGCGGTCGACGCGATGTTCGCCGCGCTGGCGAACGGCAACAAGATCGTCGCCTGCGGTGACGGCCTGTCGGCCGCCGCCGCGCACTACCTCGCGGTGTCGCTCGTCGGCGGCTTCGAGCGCGAGCGCCCGGGCTTGCCCGCGATCGCGCTGGCAACCGACGCGTCGCAGGGCGGCCTCGCGGGCGCGGTGTCCGCCGAGCAACTGTTCGCGCAGCAGGTGCGCGTGCTCGGCCAGACCGGCGACATCCTGTTGGTGCTCGATCCGAGCGGCGCATCGCCGCGCGTGCTGGCGGCGATCGACGAAGCGCACGAGCGCGAGATGACCGTCGTCGCGCTGACGGGCGGCGCTGGCCATGCGGTCGCCGCGGCGCTGTCCGATACCGATATTCCGATCAGCGTGCCCGCCGTTCGCGCGGCGCGCATCCACGAAGTCCATCTGCTGACCATCCACTGCCTGTGCGACGGCATCGACGCGATGCTGCTGGGTGAGGATTGAACGAAGGAGAGCCGTCGATGAATCAAAGCCGCGTCAAACAGACGCTCGTCAGAACCACGCTGCTTGCTGCGCTGACGGCGGGCCTCGCCGTGTCGCTGCAGGGGTGTGTGCTCGGGGTCGTGGGCGCAGCGGCCGGTGGCGGTGCGCTGATCGCGACCGATCGCCGTACGCTCGGCGCGCAGACGGAAGATCGCGAGATCCAGGTTAAGTCGCTCACGCAGATCAACAACGGGCTGCCCGACCAGTCGCACGTGAACGTGACGGTGTTCAACCGCCGCGTGCTGCTGACGGGCGAAGTGCCGAACGATGCGTCGAAGCAGCGCGCCGAGGAGATCGTGCGCAGCATCAACAACGTGAACGGCATCGTCAACGAGCTGTCGGTCGAGCCGGCGTCGTCGCTGTCGTCGCGCGCGAACGACTCGTACCTCGAAGGGCGCGTGAAATCCGAGCTGATCGCGACGAAGGGCATCTCGGCGAACTACTACAAGGTCGTCAGCGAACGTGGCAACCTGTACCTGATGGGGCTCGTGACGGTTGACGAGGGCAATCGCGGTGCAGAAGCCGCCAGCCAGGTGCCGGGCGTCGAGAAGGTCGTGAAGGTGTTCCAGTACGTGAAGCCGCAGGACGCGCAGGCGCTGCAGGACGCATCGCCCGCGAGCGGCGCATCCGGCGCACAGGCTTCCGCCGCACCGGCGGATAGCGCGACGGTCGGCGCCGTGCCCGACGCGTCGGTGCAGTCCACGCCGCTGCAGTCGCCCGCGCCGATTTCGAATTCGTCGAGCGTGCACCCGGGCAATCCGAAGGCACCGTCGCAATGAAGAGCAGGCAGATGAAGCAGATGAAACAATGGATGGTGCAGGGCGCCGCGGCCGTGGCGCTGCTGGCGGGTACGTTCGGTGCGGTCGCGCACGCGGATGTCGGCGACGGCTTGAAGGTGGCGCGCGGCAACGCGTGCATGGGCTGCCACGCGGTCGACCGCAAGCTCGTCGGCCCGTCGTTCAAGGATGTCGCCGCCCGCTACAAGGTCGATCCGCAGGCCGTGGCAAAGCTGTCGAAGAAGGTGAAGGAGGGCGGCTCCGGCGTCTGGGGCGCCATTCCGATGCCCGCGCATCCGCGCATGAGCGACGCCGACGTGCGTTCGGTGGTCGAATGGGTGCTGGCTGGCGCGCCGTCAAAGTAACGTTTCAGGGGTGACTTAACCCCTATTGCCAAGCGCAGAAATGCGTGTGTATGATGATTGACTGTTGGGGCGGTAGCTCAGCTGGGAGAGCGTCGCGTTCGCAATGCGAAGGTCGGGAGTTCGATCCTCCTCCGCTCCACCAACGGAATTCGAAGGGCTCGATCGTTTTGGGACAGGAAGGGTAATGCTGCACCGAGTGCAGCGTTGTGTTTCCGCCCGGGCGTACAGCCTTATGCATCGCAAACAAAAAGCCGGCCTCGTGCCGGCTTTTTGCTTTTCTGCTCGACATCGGCGTGCGCGCACGTTGCTTCGTCGACTTCCTCTTCAGCCGCTTGTTTTTCCGCGCGAATCGCTCGATCCCCTCGGGCTACGGCCGGCGCCTCCCCGCGTGATGCCGGAATCCGTCATTTTTAGTCAGATTGTGTCGGCAACCGGCATGGATACCCGTAGGGTGCCGAAATATTTCCGTGAATTTGATATGCTCGCTGTCACAAATCGGTAGTGTGACCGTGCCAAGACGCGCGTCGCAAAGCCGAAGCCAACGGGTCGACAACAATATTGAGAGAACGGCTGTGTCGATAAACGAGACAATAAGCAGCTTTGCATCGGGGGTGGTCGACTGGAACCGTCGACCGGTCGCCTTGAATTTCGGCAAGGCGCAAGAAGCACTGGGGCACTTGCTTGCGCTGCAGCACGCGCACGTGCACGAGGGATTGATGACCGGCATTCGCGGGCATCTGACCTGCGTGTCGGCGCGCCACAACCTGCCGCCGCGGCTGTTCCTCGGCGTCCCTGTCTCGATCCGGCTCGTCACCGATCGGGGGCAGCTGCACTTCGTCAACGCGATCATCCAGGACGTGCAGATCGGCCAGAGCGACGGCGAGCTGTGCGTGTACCAGCTGGCGGTGTGCGATGCCCTGTCGTTGATGGACAAGCGCACGAATTCCCGCGTATTCCGTCAGAGTAGCGTCGTCGACATCCTCTCGACACTGTTTACCGAATGGCGTCAGCGCAGCCCGGCGCTGGCGGCGGCCTTCGAGTTCGACCTGTCAGGCTTGAGTCGCGACCGATATCCGGCGCGTGAACTGACTCGCCAGGTCAACGAATCGGATGCGGAGTTCGTGCGCCGCCTGCTGCGACGCGAGGGCATTACGGTGTTCGCCAAGGCCGGCGCGGGCGAGGGCAACAGTCACGACGACACGCCCGCGCACACGCTCGTGTGCTGCGACGATCCGATGTCGCTGCCCCAGGCACCGGCCGGTACGGTACGGCTGCATCCGCGCGACGCCGCCACCGAAGAGCGCGACACCGTCACGCTGTTCGCCCTGCATCAGCGCCTGACGCCCGGGCAGGTCGGCCGCCCGTCATGGGACTACAAGAAAGCGCGTATCGACGAGTCGACGGTCGCGACGAGCCTCGATCAGGGCGCGGCCGGCAACGACCTGGCGCAATTGCTGACCGATGTCGCGATCGACATCCCGCATGCGGGCGATTCGTGGAACGATCACGAGCGCCTCACGCGTGCCCGGATGCTCGCGCATCAGTTCGAAGCCGAGCGTTACGACGGCGTGAGCAGCGTACGCGACCTTGCCGTCGGCGCATGGATCACGCTGACCGGCGATCCCGAACGGGACATGCAGCCCTCCGACCAGCGGCAGTTCGTGATTACGTCGATCGACCACGATGTCTGGAACAATCTGCCGAAAGGGCTGACCGACCGCGTGCAGGCGCTGTTTGCCGCGAGCCGGCATCTGGCTTATCCGTCGCCATTGCAGCAGCCAGCCGCAGCGACCGAGCCCGACACGCGCTACGAGAATCATTTTACCTGCGTGCGGCGTGGCGTACCGCTTGCGCCCGCATACGACCCGAAGATCGACTTGCCGCCCGTGCATCTGCTGACCGGCACGATCGTCGGCCAGCAGGGCGAGGAAGTGTTCTGCGATGCCGACGGCCGCGTACGCGTGCGGATCCACGGTCTCGATCCGGCGGATCATGCACATGCGCAGGGCGCGGGCACGAACGACAACGCCGGCGACAGCGCGCCGATCCGTGTCGGGGCGAGTCTCGCCGGCGGAAGCTTCGGCGCGCTCTTTCTGCCGCGTGTCGGCATGGAAGTCCTGATCGGCAGTCTCGGCGGCGATCCGGATCGGCTGGTCATCATCAACGTGCTGAGCAACGGCGTGAATCCGCCGGCGGCCTTCACCCACATCGGCAATCTCCCCGGCAACCGCTATGTGTCGGGGATCAAGACCAAGGAAATCAAGGGGAGCCGGTATAACCAGCTGCGCCTCGACGATACGCCGGGACAGATTTCCAGTCAGCTTGCGAGCGAGCACGCGCATTCTCAACTGAATCTGGGGTACCTGACGCAGCCTCGCCAGGACGGCCGGGGCCACGACCGTGGAGAGGGCGCGGAATTGCGCACCGACGCGGCCGCCGCGCTGCGGGCCGCGCAGGGGATTCTGCTGACGACCTATGCACGCTCGCAGGCGAGCGGCGGGCAGCTCGATCGTGACGAGTTGCTGCGACTGCTCGGCGAGTGCACCGAGTTGTTCAAGTCGCTAGGCGACTATGCGGGTCAGCATGGCGGTCAGGCCGCCGATACGGCGGGCCAGCAGGCGGTCGCGGCTGCGTTCAAGGGCTGGACACCCGGCAGCGGTGCGTCGGGTTCCGGCAACGACGCTGCCGGGTCGCAGGCGCTGATGGCGTTCGGCGCGCAAGCCGGTTCGGTTGCGATCACGCCGAAGACGCACGTGACCTACGCCGGCGAGAACATCGACCAGGTCGCGCAACAACATGTCCAGTTGACCAGCGGGCAGCGCATCACGCTGCACGGCGGGCGCGGCGTCGCGATGTTCGCCCACAGCGATGGCGTGTCGGCGATCGCGAATCAGGGCAAGGTGACGCTACAGAGCCAGAACGACGACACGCAGATCGATTCCGCGAAGAACATTCAGTTCACGGCGGCTGGCGGCAAGCTCGCGGGCATGGCGAGCGAAGAGGTGGTCTTCACGACCTCCGGCGGCGCGTACCTGAAACTGCACGGCAGCGATATCGAGTTGGGGTGCCCGGGCAGTTTCACGGTGAAGTCGGCCGGGCACTCGTGGCAGGGGCCGGCGAGCATGAGCACGGACATGCCGAAGTTCGATCACGCGCCGCTCGGGCGCGTGCCGAAGCTCGTGCGGGCGACCGATGGGCAGGCCGTCGAGGGCATGCAGGCGGAAATCACGAAAGCGTCGGGCGAAGTGATCAAGGGGCAGTCCGATGCCGCGGGCAAGCTTGCTCCGATCCAGAGCAACCAGTTCGAACCGTTCGTCGTGAATTTCTTCAAGAACAAGATCTGACCGGGGATAAAAATAATGATGGCAGACACAGCCGATACTGCACCGGCTAGTCCGGGTGCATCTGAAAGCAATCCGTCGGCACAGGCCGCAGCGAGCGACGGTGGCGGTCTCGATCCGCGCACGCCTGCGGGCGGCGGCGCGTCGGGGGGCGGTGACGATTCGCAGAATCGCTACCTGATCGCCAACGGTAATGGCGTGGTGACACTCAACCAATCCGACTACCTGTGCGTGATGCAAATGCCGTTGCCGGGCATCGTGATTTTCGTGCACGGGGTCAACTCGGAAGGGGAGTGGTTCGAGCCGGGTGAAGAGGGGCTTTGTGCGGGCTTGAACAAACGCCTTGGGCGCGAAGACGATCATCTGACGCACCGCGGGCCGCAGGGCGGCCAGATGGGCCCGATGCATTACACGACAAGCCTGACCGACGATGGGTTCATTAATCCGAAGCTCACGTCGAAAAGCTACCTCCAGCCGGACGAAAATACTTACTCGCCGGTCATTCATTTCCGTTGGGGCTATAAAGCGAACGCGGCGGAACTGAAACGCTACGGCGAGTCGATCTTCCTGAATGAAAAGAACTACTGGGGGGGCGGTCCATTCGCGAACGGTTGCGGCAGCCTGCCGGACCTGTGGAACGCGGGTGTCGATCCACGCATCTTCGGGTTCATCAATGTGCAGGGCATTAACCCCACGCAGCGCCCGATCTTCGAGACGCCGCCGCGCATGTACAACGTGCTGGGCGCACTGCGCCTGGCGAAACTCATTGGTTCGATCCGGAAGGTTCAGAAGGATGTCCCGATCACGGTGGTGTGCCATAGCCAGGGCAACATGGTCGGTATCGCCTCTGCGTTCCTCGGCGACCGGCTGTCGGCGACGGCTGGCGTGAGATGCGTAGCCGACACCTATGTGCTGGCCAACCCGCCGTACGGCGTTGTCGGTTCCATCGAGGGCGACAACTCACCGTTCATGGAAAACTGGACGGAGCGCACCGACAAGGATTCGCACGGTAATCGCGGTCGGGTTGAATCTCAGGCGCGGGTGAAGACTTTGAAGGCGTTCTTCGAGCTGATCGCGCAGAGCAAGGATGCGGAGGACCAGCGCGACCCGCTCGACTATCGGATGACGATGGCAAACATGAAGCCGGGCGAAGACGGCAAGCCCGCCTACGATCCCGACAACGATAGAAAGCAGTATGGCGTCCAGAACCACACCTACGGCCGCGTGACCCTGTATTCGTGCCCGCACGATCAGGTGATTTCCGCCGCCCCGGTACAGGGGATGGGCTGGCGTGGGTTGCATCCTAAAGAGGTTGAACTCGTGAAGGGCTCGAGCCTGTTCACGCAGCGCGTATTTGCCACCAACTTTCAGGTTGGCCAGGAGTCGCCGGTCGTCTACCGGACATGGGAGGATGACTGGCGCTACGAACGAGGGTCGTCAAAGCTGTTTTTCTATCCGACATCGCCCCCTGCGAAATTCAGCCTTGTCAAGGCGCTGCGAGGTAATCCGAACTGGTATGGCAAGGTCGGAACTTTCACGTTTGCTCCAGTGCTGTATATCGTGACGGCGGCTACATCGGCGTTCGGTATGTTTCGCACCAACGCCGATCCACCGAAGGGCTGGCATGTGCTGTGTGATGCGCCGGGCTTGCCGGAACCCTTCTTCCCGCAGGCGCTCCGCTTTGGGGCGGTCGTGCGGGTGAGGGATGGCGATGCAGAGAGCGATTTCAACGAGGACAACGATCCGGTGGCGGCTCAGCGTAACAAGAACAAGACAACAATAAACACGGCAGATCCATACGACACTTACAACGCCAAGGGCAAGCATGCAGCCGAGATGGCCCCGCACGGAGATGCGAGCACCGAAGCATCACAGCGTTACGAAGATCGCGCGATCGCACGCATGGAGGCGCGCCACAAAGACAACCCGGAATGGGTCAAGGGTGGCGAGGTCGTTGGTGAGGCCGGCCCCGATGCACAGATGCCCGATGGCTATCAGAAATGGCGAAACAAGCAGATCGTGCACATTCTCGATGCGAAAGTGAATAACCCTACGAACCATTCGACGATCATGACCAATCCGATGCACGCGGAGAAGGCGTTGGCATATGATGTCGCGATTGGTATCTGTCGAATTTCGTCAAAACAGTTGAACAAGTTTCGGGTCGAGGCGGACTGGCGGTTCGGCGAAGATCTGGAAAAGGACAATCCGAATAAGGCTTTTTCGGAATACTTTAAATTTGGCACGATGAATGAGAAATCGCTTGTTCATTGGGGAGCTAACGATGGGGACGCAACACTTCCCGACACGATAGATGACACGCGTCAGGGTGGCGCATTGCTCGGTATCGGGGGGTGAGTATGAGATCGCTGCTTACCTCCCGGTCACTACGGTTTGCGCTGGCATTTGCTGCGGTTTTACTTGTGATGGGTGTCGTGGCAATAGAGACGTTTGGTCATGACGCGCAGACGCGAAGCATGGGAGAGGAAATGACACGATGGATAGGATTGCCGGCCTTGGCGGGGATTGCTGTATTTGCATTCGCTACAGCATGGTCATCGTCGAGCGCGGAGGCTGCACAGCCCACTTCGGCACCGACTCCCTCGATGCCGGTCCAGGAGAAACCATTTCTCGCACAAGTCGTAGGGTTGGAGTGGCTCAATCCTTTGCAGCGTCGCGACTATCCGACGGAATGGCAGTTGCTGTGGACCATGGGGCTTGTCAAGCCGAATAAGAACGACGATATGGTCAGAACGGATCCAAAGAGTTTTACATCCGTTAAACCTGTTGCGATTGTTGCCGATGGTAACGATGGGGATGAAAGTTTCGACGGATTCTATGAAAAATACGTCTCCAAACTCCTCGTTCTGTTTCATGACAAGTACGCGATGAATGGCCACTATTTCTATACGGTCCAGCCATCCGACAAGCGACACTGGCGGGAGTTGGCTGGTATCCGAATTGAATTCGCGATCCCCCCGCGACTGTCGCCGCAAGAAGCACGCGCATACCTACGCAAGGAAATGACCACGGCGTTTGCTATCGGAAACAAGGAGTTTACCGACCTATGGAGCAAGGACACGCCACCGGACATTCAGATCCACGTCGGCGGCGCAAATGCCGGCTTCACGTCACTGAACGCCGCGCTCGACTATCTGCAGAAGCATCCGCAGGAGAGCGTATGGGTGATGAACTGGGACGCGCCGAGTTTTCCGCCCAAAGACGAGCAGATGAACGAGAACCTTACCGTGCTGTTCCTCGCGGGCCCGGATCTGAAGACCGACCGTGAGCCACTCGCATGGATCGGCAAGGCGGCGACCGGCAAGGTGAGTGACTACGAGGCGAAGGCCGGCACCACGCGTGCGGTCCAGGCATGGAAGGCGACGATCACGCAGGCAGCTCAAAACGCAAACGTCGAGCCTGCAAGCGTCCAGTTCGTCGTGCACGACGCAGGCAAGGGCAGTGACGCCGCATCGTCACGTCTTGCCTCGCTGTCGCAGACGCTCACGGAAACTCTGCCGGAATTCGACTACACGAAGCAAGTCTTCAATACGTCGGCGCTGCTTGGCGACATGGGTGCGGGTACGGCGCTGACGGACATCGCGCTCGCGATCGGTCGGATCAACCATTTCGGCGGCAACGCACTGGTTGCTGGTACAACGGATGCCGGCCACCCGACTGCAGTCGTCGTGCTACCGCCGTCGAAGCTCACGCCGATCAATTCGAACGCCGACTGGTTCCGCGCACGCGGCGAAAACAATGCGTATCTACCGTGGTGGGGGCGTCGACACGACACGAACTACGGCATCCAGGGTTACTCGTACTGAGGAGCATCCATGCGCGGCATTATTCGGGTAGGGGACGTGCATAGCCATGGCGGCCGTGTAGAGACCGGCGCCTCGAACAGTGAAGTCATGGGGCGAGCGGTCGCCCGTCAGGGCGATCGCTGCACGTGCCCGCTGCATGGCGAGGTCGTGATCATCGATGGCGAAGCCGGTTTCGATGTGGAGGGCGCACCCGCGTCGTTCGATGGTCATAAAACCTCGTGCGGCGCGGTGCTCATTTCATCAGTCGCCACCTCCGGTCTTTCCTGATCTGGGTGTGATGACGCATACCAATTCCCCGGAATGTCGTAGAACCGCATCGTTTGACCCGCGCTTCTCCTCCGAGTGGAGCGGATGGGAGATGTGGGGCGTTCTGCTCGACACGTCCAGTCACAGGGCGTTCCCAAGCAAAGAGACATGATCGCGGGAGTGCAGGCATCGGATGGTGCTCAACCTGGTCGCGTGGCTATTCCACTCACCCGCCCGCTATCGAGCAGGTCGGTGTTCTACGTGAAGCAACATTCGATGCAAATGGCTGCCTGAGTTGGGCCAGATACCGGTAAAAAAATGACACGATGGACAGGACTGCAAGCCTTGGCGGGAATTGCAGTTTTCGCTTTTGCGACTGCATGTTCGTCGTCAACTGCTGATGCTGCGCAGCCTGTTGCTACGTCGACATCGCTGGCGTCCGTCCAGGAGAAACCATTTCTCGCTCAGGTCGTGGGACTGGAATGGCTCAATCCCGGGATCTACCAAAAATTGCCCGTGATCGAAAGACTAGGCAAGTTTTTGATTCTTAATGAAATTTTCCCGTCGACCAAAAGGCTTTTCAAATCAGGCGGTTTGATCGGGAAGACGTTTCATCGCGAAACCTCATTCGCAATGCGAAGGTCGGGAGTTCGATCCTCCTCCGCTCCACCAACGGGATTCGAAGGGCTCGATCGCAAGGTCGAGCCCTTTTTGTTTTTGGCGCCCGGAAGCCGCGCATCTATCTCGAAATACAAACGTATACATTTGCATACGAACGCACTATGCTTTGAGTCATCGATTCGAAGGGATGGATGTCATGCAAACCGTATCGGTACGAATTCCGGAAGACGACCTCGCGTGGCTGGTCGAGCTGCAATTGCCCGACGCGACGAGTCCGAGCGACAAGATCCGCGCGCTGATCGCCGATGCGCGCCGCCGCGTCAAGGGCGCGCATGACTTCGTGCGCTGCGCCGCGCTGTTCAGGGAGCAGGTGCGGCCGGTGCTCGACGCGATCGACGCGTACGAACACGCGACGCATCACCGCTCGGAAATCGTGACGCTGCTCGCCGCGCAACTCCCCGAACTCATGGCCAGCCTCGTGACGGCGGCGCCGCCGGGCAAACCGATCGGCGAGGCGGCTGGCGAACTCGAGGCGCGGCTGACCGCGAAGAGCATGCGCGTGCTGCTCGGCCTGCTGCGCCTGGCCGTGACCGGCAACCCTCCCGCCTATCATCCTGACGTGCTCGATCCGTACGTGCACGAGGTCAAGGAGCTGGCGAGCCTCATTCAACCGGCTCAGGCCCATTCGTGAACTGCCTGCGAACCCGGCGTCAGGCGGCCGGCTGGCTCGCTTGAATCCCAGAAGGAGTGACAAGTCGTGACGACAGAACATTTCGGTATCCGAGTCAAACGGTTGATGACCGCGAACGTGCATGCGTTGATCGGTTCGCTGGAAAACCGCATGCCGCAAGCGATCCTCGAGCAATACCTGCGCGAATTCGACGACGTGATCGCGCAGTCGCGGGTGGCGCTGGGCCGGCACGAAGCGGCGCGGTACCAGGCGGCCAAGGCGATCGCGCGCATCAACAACGAGATCGAGCGACTGAACGACTTGCTGGGCACCGCGCTGGCCCGCAACGACGATGCGGCCGTGCGTGCCGGCGCGGAGCGTCAGATCGAGCTTGAGGATCAACTCGGCGTGCTCCAGCAGTCGCTTCACGACGCGAGCGAGTGCGCGCAGGCCGCCGAGGCGGACCTGCTCGGACTGCGCGCGAAACGCGCGGAGATGGAAGCGGGGCTTCGCGAACTGATCGCGGCGCGCGCGCCCGGCGACGGCGCGCGCCGGACGGAAGGGCCGGCGGGCGCGGGCGTCGACCCGAGAGCCGAGCAGCTCGAACAGGGGTTCAACCGGACGATGGCCGGTGCGACCGGGGCGGTCGGGTTGGGCACCGGTTCATCGTCGGCCGATCCATCGCTGTTGCATCGTCTGGAAACCCTGCACAAGGAACAGCGAATCGAGGAGCGCGTCGCCCGCTTGAAGTTGCAATCTGGCAAGCTGGCGGACGACATGTCTTGATGATTCGCCCCCGAACCTGAGAGCAAAACAACAATGACTTCTTCACTGATGCTGCCGGGCAATGCGCCGTTCGTCGCCGCGATCGGGCTGATGATCGTGATCGGCGTGCTGGAGTGCCTGTCGATGCTGATGGGGCTCAGCCTGACCGAGCATGCGGGCAACCTGCTGGTCCTGCACTTCGGTCTCGATCACGCGGATGGCGGGCCCGACGCCGGCGTCGTCGGCCAGTTTCTCGGCTGGCTGCACGTGGGCCGGGTGCCGCTGCTGATCCTGCTGATCCTCTTCCTGCTCGGTTTCTCGGTGGTCGGGCTCGCGTTGCAGACGTCGATGCAGGCCGTCGCAGGCGTCACGATGCCCACCGGGCTGGCCGTCGTATTGGCCGTGCTCGCGGCATTGCCGTTCGTGCGTCACACCGGCAAATTCTTCGCGCGCTTTCTCCCGCAGACCGAGACCACGGCGGTATCCGAAGCCGATTTCATCGGCCGCACCGCACGGATCGTCACCGGCGAAGCGTCGCTCGGCAATCCGGCCGAAGCGCGGCTCGTCGACGAGCACGGCCAGCAGCACTACGTCCGCGTCGAACCGGACGAGGCCGGCCGCACATTCGCGAAAGGCACGACGGTCCTGCTCGTGTCGCGCATTTCGGGTTCGCGTTACCACGCCATCGAGAATCCCAGGCCCGAATTGCTCTGAATTCCGTTTTACCAGCCCACTGCCTTTGAGAGCGGCGTGGACTGGCGCACCTTGCTGTCACCATCCGTACACAGGAGTCGAACAAACATCATGATGAATGCACTCTCATTCTGGGGCGCTGTCGCATTGGCAGTGGTGGTGGGTATCTGCGTGATCGGCATGATCTTCGCGCGTCTTTACGTGCGGGCGTCGGCGGAACGCGCCTTCGTCCGCACCGGGCTCGGCGGGCAGAAGGTGATCATGAGTGGCGGCGCGGTCGTGTTGCCGGTGTTTCACGAGGTGATCCCGATCAACATGAACACGCTGAAGCTCGAAGTGAGCCGCGCGACGCGCGACAGCCTGATCACGAAGGACCGGATGCGCGTCGACGTGGTCGTGGCGTTCTTCGTGCGGGTCGCGCCGACCGAAGAGGGCGTGTCGACTGCCGCACAGACGCTCGGCCAGCGCACGCTGGCGCCGGAAAACCTGCGCGCGCTCGTCGACGACAAGTTCGTCGATGCGCTGCGCTCGACCGCCGCGCAGATGACGATGCAGGATCTCCAGGACGCCCGCGAGAAATTCGTGCAGGGCGTGCAGAACACGGTCGCGGAAGACCTGACGAAGAACGGGCTGGAACTGGAAAGCGTGTCGCTGACCAACTTCAACCAGACGTCGAAGGAATACTTCGATCCGAACAACGCGTTCGACGCCGAAGGCCTGACCAAGCTCACGCAGGAAACCGAACGGCGCCGCAAGGAGCGTAACGAGGTCGAGCAGGATACCGAGGTGGCTGTGCGCGAGAAGAACCGCGACGCGCTGTCCCGTAAGCTCGAGATCGATCAGCAGGAATCGTTCATGAAGCTCGAGCAGGAGCAGCAGGTCAAGACGCGCACGGCCGAGCAGAACGCGCGGATCGCCACGTTCGAGGCCGAGCGTCATCAGGAGGCCGAGCAGAGCCGGATCGGCGCCGAGCGGCAGATTCAGGAATCGGAGATCCAGCGCGAGCAGGCGCTGCGCACCCGCAAGGTGGAAGCGGAGCGCGAAGTGCGCGTGAAGGAGATCGAGCAGGCGCGCGTCACGCAGATGGCGGCGATCGAGCAGGCGAAGGTGACCGAAATCGCGCAGCAGGAAAAGGCCATCGTGATCGCGGAGAAGTCCGAGGCGCAGTCCCTGGCGCAGGCGCGCGCGAGCGAGTCGCTCGCGGGTGCGGTGCGGGCCGAGCAGCAGGTCGAGACGACGCGTCGGACTGCGGAGGCCGACCGGGCCAAGCAGGTCGCGCTGATCGAGGCGGCGCAGGAGGCGGAAACGCAGGCCGTTCACATCACGACGCAGGCACGCGCGGAACGCGATGCGGCCCAGATGCAGGCGGCCGCGATGGTCGAGCTGGCCGAGGCGGCGCGCAAGAAGGGGCTCGCCGAGGCTGAAGCGCAGCGTGCGCTGAACGACGCGATCAACGCGCTGTCGTCGGACCAGACGAGCCTCAAGTTCAAGCTGGCGTTGCTGCAGGCGCTGCCGGCCGTGATCCAGCAGACGGTCGAGCCGATGAAGGCGATCGATGGCATCAAGATCATCCAGGTCGACGGTCTCAACCGTGGCGGTGCTGCCGCGGATGGCGTCGCGCCTGCCGCGAACGGCGGCAATCTGGCCGAGCAGGCGATGTCCGCGGCGCTGTCCTATCGCGCACATGCGCCGTTGATCGATTCGCTGCTCGGTGAAATCGGATTGTCCGGCGGCTCGCTGCAAGGGCTCGTGCCGGGTGTCCCGACGAATGTGTCGGCACCGGCACACGCATCGGCACCGGCGCCCGCATCGACACCGGCACCGGCACCGGCACCGGCACACGCTTCGGCATATGCACCGGCACCGGTCACCGTTCACTCGGTCGGCGGTGCATCGCCCAAAGCCGACGGCGCGGTGGCATAACGCGCGGGGTATGGGGCGCACCGGCCCGTCCCGGTTGGCGCGGGTTGGCAGCGGAGGAGCCGCGCGACGAAGCCTCGTCGCGCCTGCCTTGCGTTCCCGCTGATGCCAGACAGGCCCGATCGCACGATCGGGCCTGTTTTGTTTCAGGGCCTGCCCGCGACGGCGGCAAGGCTCATGTTCTTCGCGACAGCTAGCTCAGCAACCCGTAGGCGGCCTTGAACGTTGGCACCGACAATGCGGCGAACGCCACCATGATGGCCACCAGAATCGCGAGCCTTTTCCGCAGCAGCACGCCAATCCCGATTCCTGCCGGATAGAACACCAGCGTCAGCACGATCGTGAGCCAGAGCCATGCGTAGCCGGCGCCGCCCTCGAAGTGCGAAATGTCGCGCGTCTTCACGAGCGCGGCGTAGCCCGCGACGGTGATGCTCGCAGGCAGGCACAGCAGCGAGTAGGGAACGAGGACGATGATCTGTCGCAGGTTCGGATCGGGAGACGTCATGGCAAGCGGTTCGGATTCTGATGGACGGCGGCGAGGAACAGGTCGTCGTGTGAGCGGGACCGCCGGATTCGCGTAGCCGGCAGGATGCGGGCGTTTTCGGTGTTTGGCAACGGCCGTCCGCCGTTAGTCGGGCGTGTCGTGGCTCGCCGATCCGTCCGGCGCGCGCCGCACCGCGCGATAGTGCCGCCGCGCCTTCGCCACATTGCCGCAAGTCGCCATGTCGCACCACTTGCGGCGCCCCGTCTTCGAGCGGTCGATGAACAGCCACGCGCAATTCGAGCCCGCACACATCCGTAGCCGTCCGTCGGGCGATGCTTCAAGCAGCTTCACCGCATCGAGCGCGAGCCGGTGGACGGGCAGGTGCACGTCCGTCGGATCAGCGGGATCGTCGAATCCGATACGCCCGGCTGTTGCGATCAGCCGTCGGCCGTTCATCGCGCGCTTCCATGCCCGCTCCAGCGTTTCCAGATCCGCCGCGGCCACCGGTGCGCCGTGCGAGCGCGCACCGACGATGCCGAACAACGCTTCACGCAGGCGCTTCGCGTCGCGCAGTGCGCGCTCGGCGGTGCCCGGCGCCTCAGCCGCGCGAGCCGCGAGCTGTTCCACGTCGGGTGCGGAGCAAACCGACGATCGCGCGAGCCACGCGAGCCACGCGTCGTAATCCGGCAGCCAGTCGCGCGGGGTCTGATCGCGGCCGGTCACCGTGTTGATGAAATCGAGGACGGGATGGCCGCCGACGAAATCGCGGGCCTCGAACACGTGCGCTTCCAAAACCGGTGAAATGTGGGACATGGGCTGAATTGATGCTAACCTTTGATCATTATTTAAAAGGTTAGTACATCCGGTAACCGGTGCTTGTGCGAGGAGAGCGCATGGCGACGTCGACGGCATCACCCGGCCTGCGGGTCGACCCTTTGCAACCCGGCGGCGCCCGGCCGATAGAGCTCATCGCCGCGCCCAGCAGCCTCGGCCTGCGGCCGAACACGGCCGGTCTCGAGCCGGAGACCTGGCGCGCCCCGGACGTGCTGCTGGCGACCGGCCTCGCCGCGCGCGTCGGCGCGCGCGTGTCGCGGCTTGCGCATCCCGCCTATGCCGTTGCGCCGCAGCCCGGAACCCGTATCCGCAACGGCTTGGCGATCCGCGAGTTCTCGCTCGACCTTGCCGCGCGCGTTGCCGACGCGCGCAGGCGGCAGGCCTTTCCGATCGTGCTCGGTGGCGATTGCAGCGTCCTGCTCGGGTGCCTGCTGGGCAATCGTCGCGCGGGTGGCAACGGGCTCGTGCATGTCGACGGGCACAGCGACTTCTTCCACCCCGGCAATTACGATACCTCGACGCGGCTCGGTTCCG
Organism: Burkholderia sp. AU45251; assembly: GCF_030482905.1. Classification (NCBI taxonomy): domain Bacteria; kingdom Pseudomonadati; phylum Pseudomonadota; class Betaproteobacteria; order Burkholderiales; family Burkholderiaceae; genus Burkholderia; species Burkholderia sp. AU45251. The sequence continues at coordinate 21,916 of NZ_JAUJQH010000033.1, forward strand.
TGGCGGGGATGGATCTCGCGCTGTCGACCGGGCGAGGGGAGCCGCTGCTGACCGACTGGCCGGCACTCGACGGCCCGCTCGTCGACGATCTCGACGCATGCCAGGTGGGCGAGCGTGAATCCGAATCCGGCGACTTCGAGGCCACGTATGGCGATATCGCCCGCACGGCGATCTCGCGCATCACGATCCAGCAGCTGCTGGCGCGCGGGCCCGCCGCCGTCGCGGTTGAGCTGGTCGACTGGCTCGGTGCGCGGGCGCTCGGGCAGGCGTGGCTGCACGTGGATCTCGACGTACTCGATCAGTCGCAACTGCCGGCCGTCGATTCTCCCGGTTCGCCGGGGCTGGACTTCGACGGGCTCGACGCGCTGCTCGGCCCGCTCGTTGCGTCGGGGCGCGTGGCGGGGATCGACTTCACCATCTATGACCCCGGGCTCGACCCCGGTCACGTGCATGCGGATCGCATCACGCGCAGCGTCGAGCGCTGCGCTGCCGCGCTGCCCTCACGGTGCGGCTGAAGGCGGCGGCGAGCGGGGCCGGGCCGTCGCTCGACCGCATTCGGGTGCGGCGATGAACGAACGGCAACGTCCCTGTCGTCGTCACCCGCGCCCGAAACTCGGCCGCTTCGGATCGTACGTCCACCCCGGCACGAGATAGCGCATCGCGGCCGCATCGTCGCGCGCGGTGCCGCCAACCTGCCGGTACAGCGCATGCGCAGCCTCGACCTGCGCCATGTCGAGGTCGATCCCGAGCCCCGGCCGCTCCGGCACGGCCACCTTGCCACCGACGATCTTCAGTGGCTCGCGCGTGAGCCGCGCATCGCCTTCCTGCCAGATCCAGTGCGTGTCGATTGCCGTGATCGCGCCGGGCGCGGCCGCCGCCGCATGCGTGAACATCGCGAGCGACACGTCGAAGTGGTTGTTCGAGTGCGAGCCCCACGTGAGCCCCCAGTCGCGGCACAGCTGCGCGAGCCGCACCGAGCCCTGCATCGTCCAGAAATGCGGGTCGGCGAGCGGGATGTCGACCGCCTGCAGCCGCACCGCGTGATCCATCTGCCGCCAGTCGGTCGCGATCATGTTGGTTGCGGTCGGGATTCCCGTCGCGCGGCGGAATTCGGCCATCACCTCGCGGCCCGAATAGCCGCCTTCCGGCCCGCACGGATCTTCCGCATACGCGAGCAGGTGGCCTTGCCCACGGCACAGCGCGACGGCCTCGTCGAGCGACCACGCGCCGTTCGGGTCGAGCGTGGCGCGCGCGTCGGGGAAGCGCGCCTTGATCGCGGCGATCGCCTCCATCTCGTCGGCGCCGGCCATCACGCCGCCCTTCAGCTTGAAATCGGCGAAACCGTAGCGCTCGACCGCGGCTTCGGCCTGCCGCGCGATCGCGGCCGGCGTGAGCGCTTCCTCGTTGCGCAGCCGGAACCACGCGTCCGACGCGTGCGTCTCGTCGCGATACGGCAGGTCGGTGCGGCGCCGGTCGCCGACGTAGAACAGATAAGCGAGCATCGGCACCGCGTCGCGCTGCTGGCCTTCGCCAAGCAGCGCCGCGACCGGCACGTCGAGATGCTGGCCGAGCAGGTCGAGCAGCGCCGCCTCGATCGCGGTGATCACGTTGTCGAGCCGCAGGTTGATCTCGTGTGGCTGGCGCAGCACGGCCGCTTCGCCGGCCGACGTCACCTCGTGCCGGATCGTGCGGCCCGCACCCGCGTCCGCGCCGGACAACGCCGCGCGCACCGCGTTGAGCGTCGCCTGATAGCGTCCGATCGACTGGCCAACCACGCGATCCGTCATGCGCTCGAGCGCGTGGCGGATCCCTTCGCCGCCCGGCACTTCACCGACGCCCGTGTGTCCGCTGCTGTCGTCGAGGATCACGAGGTTGCGCGTGAAGTACGGCGCGTGCGCGCCGCACAGGTTGAGCAGCATGCTGTCGCGGCCGGCGACGGGGATCACCTGCATGCGCGTGACGCGCGGGGTGCCGGCACGGCTTGATTCGGACATCGGTTCGCTCCTGGTTCCGGTAGTACGCGCGGGCCGCCGGCCAGGCCGGAGCGGCCCGCGCCGGTCATTGAAGCTCGACGCGGCGGATCTCGCCGACGACGAACAGGTAGCAGATCACGGCGACGAGCGCGTGCGCGACGACATAGACCAGCGCGCCGTTGAACGAGCCGCTGCGGTCGACGATGTAGCCGATCGCGATCGGCGTCGTGATGCTGGAGAGGTTGCCGCACGTGTTGAGCAGCGCACCGCTCAGGCCCGCAATCTGGCGCGGCGCGGTGTCGGCGTTGACGGCCCAGCCGAGTGCGCCGAGCCCCTTGCCGAAGAACGACAGCGCCATGAACAGCACGACGAGCACGTGCGAATCGGTGTAGTTGCAGACGATCATCGACATCGACAGCAGCATGCCGAACACGATCGGCACCTTGCGCGCGACCGACAGCGAGCGGCCCTGCTTGAGCAGCCCGTCGGACACGATGCCGCCGAGAATCCCGCCGAGGAACCCGCACACGGCCGGGATCGACGCGACGAGCCCCGCGTTGAGGATCGACATCCCGCGCGCCTGCACGAGATAGACGGGAAACCACGTGATGAAGAAATAGGTGAGCGCGTTGATGCAGTACTGCGCGACGTACACGCCGATCAGCATCCGGCTCTTCAGCAGCGCCTTCACGTGGCGCATCGACGGGCCGCCGTCGCGTCCACCCGTCGCCTGGTCGATGTTGACGAGCGCGCCGCCTTCGGCGAGATAGTCGAGTTCCGCGCGGTTGATGTTCGGGTGGTCTTTCGGGTCGTACATCGTGCGGTTCCACACCAGGACGAACGCGAAGCCAAGCACGCCCATCACCACGAACACCGACTGCCAGCCGAACGCATGCACGAGCCAGCCCATCAACGGCGCGAACAAGACGGTCGCCGCGTACTGCGCGGCGTTGAAGATCGCCGACGCGGTGCCGCGCTCGGCGGCCGGGAACCACGCGGACACGATCCGGCTGTTGGCCGGGAACGACGGCGCCTCGGCCGCGCCGACCAGGAACCGCAGCCCGAACAGCAGCGCGAACGCGGCCGCGCCGCCGAAGAAGCCGATCGAGCCCTGCAGCAGTGTGAACAGCGACCAGAAGAAGATGCTGAACGCGTAGACGATGCGTGACCCGTAGCGGTCGAGCAGCCAGCCGCCCGGCAGTTGGGCGACCACGTACGACCAGCCGAACGCGGAGAAGATGAAGCCGATCTGCACGTGGCTCAGGTGCAGTGCGCGGGCAAGGCTCGGACCCGCGATCGCGATTGCCGCGCGATCTGCATAGTTGATCGTCGTGACCGCGAACAGGACGGTCAGCACCAGCCAGCGCACGCGCGTGCGCCGGGCCGTTGCCGAAGCGGACGCCGGCAGCGCTTGAAGCGGATTCATGACTGTCTCCTCCGAAGGGCGGAAGGTGCCGTCGTGCGGCAGGCGCGTCAGTGCGCGCCATTCGTGTGGGTGCTCCCGGCCGGAGGCCGGACGCCGCTGCTGGAGGGCAGGGCGTCCGGGCCATTCTGTCATGTCGAAATTTGCGCCTTCATGCCAATTGCTGACTTGATCGATTCATGATTTGAATCGATCGGTCGGGCGATCGCTCAGGCACGTGCGTCGTCCGCAGGGGTGCCGTGATGGCGCGCCACGTGCTGCGCGAGAAACTCGACGGCGGCGCGCACGCCGGGCAACTGGCCGCGCCGGTGCGGCATCAGCAGCGTCGTCGTGACGGTGCCGGCGCACCAGCCGGGCAACACACGTACGAGGGCGCCGGACGCGAGCGCGGCGCCGGCGATCCAGTCGGGCAGGCACGCGATGCCGAGGCCGGCCGTCGCCGCCTGTAGCAGCAGCGTCGATTCGTCGGCCTGCAGGCGCAGGCGCGGCGTCACGTCGACGGTGTCGCCGCCGCGTTGCAGCCGCCACGGCTGCTGGCCCGGTTGCAGCCCGTCATGCTGCGCGAGATCGGCCGGCGCGTCCGGCGTGCCGGCACGCGCGAGATAGGCCGGTGACGCCACGGCGATAATCGGCGATGCCGCGAGCGGCCGTTGCACGAGCGCGGAATCGGGCAGCGGCGCGAAATGGCTGCGCACCGCGATGTCGAAGCCTTCCTGCGCGATGTCGACGAGGCGGTCGCTCGCGTGAATCTGCAGCAGCAGCTTCGGGTGCGCGATCGCCAGCGCCGGCAGGCAGGGCGCGAGGATGTGCTGCGCGACCGGCACCGAGCTCGTGATCCGCACGACGCCGGCCGGCTCGGCGGCTTGCCGCAGCACCGCGTCGCGCGCGCTTTCGGCCTCGATCACGGCCGCGCGGGCATGCTCGAAGAATTCGGTGCCGACCGGCGTGAGCCGGAAGCTGCGCGACGTGCGATGCACGAGCCGCGCGCCGAGCGTGCGCTCGAGCTCGGCAACGCGTTTGCTGACCGTCGATTTCGGCAGGTCGAGCCGGCGCGCGGCGGCCGACATGCTGCCGGCGTCGACCGCCTGCACGAACAGGTATAGGTCGTTCAGGTTCACTTCCAGCGTCCATATGGAGAAACGACGGGTTTCGATTTTAGCGGCTACTGCGCCATCGTTCGCCGTGGGAGCATGACCGCTCGTTCAACTTCTGCGGAATCTCCCGATGTCTCCCATCCTTCTCTACGGCATTCCCGCCGGCTGCTCGTTCGGTTCGATCGTTGCGCTCGAATGGATCGGCCGCCCGTACCGGCTGTCGCGCATCTCGATGCCGGGCGCCGTGACGAGCGACGCGTTCCTCGCGCTGAACCCCGTCGCCGAGACCCCGGCGTTCGTGACCGCGAACGGCGACGTGCTGACCGAAAGCCTCGCGATCCTCGGCCACATCGGTGCGCAGGCGCTCGACAGCGGCCTCGCGTTCCGCCAGGGCAGCGCGGATTTCGACCGGCTGAACCGGATGCTCGCGTGGCTGAACACGACGTTCTTCAACGCGTTCGGTGCGCTCTGGTACGTGTACGAACACGACTCCGCGGGCGCCGAGAAAGCGGCGTTGCAGGCGTACGGCCGCGGCAAGGTGCTGAAGGCGCACCGGCAGCTCGAGGCGATGCTCGAGCGCGGTGACGGCCCGTGGCTGCTGGGCGCACAGCGCACGCTGGCCGACGCGTACTTCGCCGGGATTGCGCGCTGGGCCGACTATCACGCGGTGTTCGAGCCCGAAGCGTTCCCGCGCATCGCCGCACTGCGCGCGCGGCTCGCCGACGATGCAGGCGTGCGGTTCGCGCAGGCGATCGAGGAAAACCTGCCGCTGCCGGCGTCGTCGTCGTTCGATGGGCATGTGTCGCTCGACGACGCGCTGGCAAGCGCACGCGGCATCGCGATGCCGGCCAGGGCGATCTGACCGGCGTCGTGCTCGCCCGAAGGATGGATCGCCCCGATGACAATTTTTACCCGGATAATATTGACATCCAATTTATACCCGGATAAAAATAGCGTCATTCCGATTCCAGCCTGCGGGCGACCATGATGACCACCACCACACTGCTTCCTTCCTATACGGCGTTCGACGGCCACCGGCGGCTCGCGTCGGGCCCGCTCGCGACGGTCGCGCTTGCGGTCCGGCAGGCGGCCGGCGATGCGATGACCGGCACGATCCTGATCTTCGACGATGCGACGGGCCGCTCGATCGACCTCGACCTGCGCGGCACGGCGGACGAGATCCGCGCGCGCTACGCGCCGCCGTCGGGCGATGCCCCCGGCGGCGCCGGCGAGCCGGCCGGCGCGGGCGAACAGCGCGGCCGCGGCCGGCCGAAGCTCGGCGTCGTGTCGCGCGAGGTCACGCTGCTGCCGCGTCACTGGGATTGGCTGGCCGCGCAGCCGGGCGGTGCGTCCGTCGCGTTGCGCAAGCTCGTCGAGGACGCACGGCGCACGCATGCGGCGGCCGATCGTCTCCGCGATGCGCAGGCGCGCGCGTACCACTTCATGTCGGCGATGGCGGGCGACCTGCCCGGTTTCGAGGAGGCCGCGCGCGCGCTGTATGCAAACGACCCGGCGCGGCTCGCCGAGCTGATCGCCGGCTGGCCGGACGATGTGCGCGACCACGCGCTCGCACTGGCGCGCGGCGAGCTGCCGCCGTCCACCGAAGACTGCTGAACGGAGTATTTGACGCAATGACCGTATTCGATCTGAACAGTGGCGCGATCGCGCCGGTCGCCGACGAGGTCGATCTCGTCGACCTGCGCGTGACCGGCGCCATCCCGCACGAACTTGCCGGCACGCTGCTGCGCAACGGCCCGAATCCGCCGGGCGGCCGCTTCGAAGGGAACGACGTGCTGTCGTGGTGGCCGGAAGCGGCGATGCTGCATGCGATCGCGTTCGACAACGGCCGCGCGACCGGCTACCGGAACCGCTGGGCACGTACGCAGCGCTGGGCCGCCGTGCATGCGCCCGCAGCGGCGCCGCAACTGCCCGACACCAATCCGAACGTGAGCGTGCTGCAGCATGCGGGCGAATTGCTCGCGCTGTCGGAGGGCGGCGCGCCGTTTGCGATCACGGCCGCGCTCGATTCGCTCGGCGTGCCGGCGCGGCACGCTGGCTTCGGTGGCGGGATGACCGCGCATCCGAAGGTCGATCCGGTCACGGGCGAGCTGATCGCGTTCCGCGCGGACTGGCGCGCACCGTGGCTGCGCTACGGCGTGGCTGACGCGCAGGGCGTGCAGCGCGTCGATATCGAGATCGAGCTGAGTGCGCCGTCGATGATGCACGACCTCGCGATCACCGAAACCCGTAGCCTGCTGCTCGACCTGAACGTCGGCTACGACTTCTCGCTGCTGAAGCAGGGCCACCGGATGCCGCTGCGCTGGCACGACGACCGGCCCGCGCGTATCGGCGTGCTCCCGCGCCACGGCGGCGCGGTGCGCTGGTTCGGTGTCGAGCCGTGCTTCATCTTGCACGTCGTGAACGCGTACGACTGCGATGCGTCCTGCATCGTGCTCGATGCGGTGCGCTATCCGTCGTTCCTGCGGCTCGATGCAGCCACGGGCCGCTTCGCGGACAACCCGGTCGGCGAGCTGTGGCGCTACGTGATCGATACGGCGAACGGGCTGATCGACGAAGGGCCGCTCGCCGACGGCGGCATCGAGATGCCGCGCATCAACGAAAGCCGGACGGGGCGCGGCTACCGCTACCTGTATGCGCTCGAGCAGCCGAACAACGCGGAAATGCGCGGCGTGATGCGCTTCGACCACGCGAGCGGCACGACGACGCGCTACGCGGTGCCGCCCGGCGACCAGAACAGCGAGCCGGTGTTCGTGCCGCGCCCGGGCGGCGTCGACGAGGACGACGGCTGGCTGCTGGTGATGGTCTACCGCGCGGCGACGGATATGAGCGACGTGGTGATCCTCGATGCGCGCGCGATCGACGCGGGGCCGGTCGCGACCGTGCACCTGCCGCGCCGTGTGCCGGCCGGGTTCCACGGCGCATGGGTGCCGCGCGAACGCTGAACGGCGGGGCCGCGCGTCACTGCGCGCGCAGCGCGTCGACAATCTTCAGGCGCGCGGCGCGCATTGCCGGTAGGAACCCGCCGACGAGCCCCATCACGAGCGAGAACAGCAGCGTCTTCACGACGATCGCGGGCGTCAGCACGAAGCGGAACGACAGGTCCGAGAAGGTCTGGAAGTTGGTCGTCGAGAACGATGCGAACTGCATCAGCGACGCGCACGCGAGCCCCGCGACGCCGCCGACGAAGCCGAGCAGCAGCGCTTCCAGCAGGAACGCGGCGAGCACGTTCGTGCGCTTGAAGCCGAGCGCGCGCAGCGTGCCGATCTCGGCGACGCGGTTCGCGACCGACGCATACATCGTGATCATCGCGCCGATCATCGCGGCGATCGAGAAGATCGTCGACAGCGTGATGCCGAGGATGTTGATGAACTTCGACAGCGCTTTCGACTGGTCGCCGTAGAAGGTCTGTTCGCGTTTCGCCTCGTCGGTGAGGCGCGGATCGACGTCGATGTCGGCCTTGAAGCGTGCGAAGCCGTCGGCGCTCGGGATACGCAGCACCATCGACGAATAGCTGGTGCGCCGGAACGACTGCATCAGTTGGTCGACGTCGCCCCAGATCTCCGAATCGAAGCCGCTGCCGCCCGCGTCGAAGATGCCGACGATGGTCCAGTCGCGCTGCGCGAAATGCAGGCTGTCGCCGAGCTGCGTGCCGCTGAACCCTTTCGCGATCGCGCTGCCGACGATGATTTCCGACGAGCCGGGCGTGAACAGGCGGCCGGCGGTGAGTTTCACGTGCGGACGCAGCGCGAGGCCGGCCGGCGATACGCCGCGGATCACGACGTTCGACGGCTTGCCGGTCGACGTCTTCACCAGCGAGATCAGCACGACCGCTTCCTTCGACACGAGCGGCCGGCCGTCGGGGCCGAGCGCGACGGCCGGATGCATCTCGAGCGCGTTGGCCTGCTGGTGGTCGATCGAACTCTGGATCTCGGTTTCGGCGCCCTTGCGGATCACCACCGCGTTGTCGGGTTCGCCGGTCGACACGAGCGTCTTCGTGAGCCCCGCGTCGAGCATCTGCACCGTCGCGAACACGAAGATCACGAGCGCCATCCCGCCGGCGGTCAGCGCGGTGGTGAGCCGCCGGGTCCACAGGTTGCGCGCGATGTAGTTGAGCGGGATCGCCATGGTCTAGCCGATCGCCCGCAGGCCTTCGACGACCCGCACGCGCGCCGCCTGCCACGCCGGCACGATCGCCGCCGCGAAGCCGACCGCGACCGAGCACGCGGCCTGCAGCATGACCGTTTCGGTCGACACCTTGAACACCGGGAAGATGCCGCCGGCCGCCTGCTTGAACAGGCTGGCGGCGGGCGGCGTCGCGAGGATCCCGAGCCCGCCGCCGGCCACTGCGATCACGACCGATTCGCCGAACACGATCAGCGCGAGGAACCCGGGGCCGAAGCCGAGCGCCTTCAGCGTTGCGTATTCGGCCGTGCGTTCGCGCGCGCTCATCGCCATCGCGTTGGCCATCACGGCCATGATGATCAGGATCACGACGTACGACACGAGACGGATCGCCGCGATGATCTGGTTCGACATCGCAACGAAGCCGAGCTGGAACGCCTGCTCGGTCTCGGTCAGCGTTTCGGCGAGCGAGTTCTTGAACACCGCGTCGACGTTGCGCGCGATCGATGCGCCGTCGTCGGGGTTCGCGACGCCGAGCACGAATACGCCGACCTGGTCGGCCTGCTTCGGCGTGCGCTGGCGCACCGTCTCGTTCAGGTAGTCCCAGTGGAACACCAGCTGGCGTGTGATCGTCGAGTCGTCGCGACCGTCGAGGATCCCGCGCACGACGAAATCCCACGTGCCGGGATAGATCGTGCCCTTGAGCGGGATCACGTCGCCGATCTTGAAGCCGAATTGCGTGGCGAGCTGGCGGCCGACGAGGCAGCCGCGGCGGTCGCGGTTGTAGTCGGCGCGCTGCTGCGCCGGGATGATGAATTCCGGATACAGGTCGAGATAGTTGTCCGACACCGCGAAGCTCGCGAAGAAGTTCTTCGGGTCGCGGTAGATGCCGCCGAACCAGTTCGAGCGGACCACGGCCGTCACGCCGTCGACGCCTCGGATCCGGTTCTCGTAGCTCACGGGCAGCGGAAACACGAGCGAGATCGCGTTGCGCGTGACGAGCCGCCCGCTGGACGCGGCTGCCGCGCCCGCGTACCACGCGTCGACCACGGTGTGCAGCAGCCCGAACGCCAGTACCGCGATGGTCAGCCCGAGCACGGTCAGCAGCGTGCGCAGCCGGTGCCGCAGCGCATTGCGCGCGATCAGCTTCAGCACGTACATCGCGCGCGCTCCCGCAGCCGGTCAGCCGGCGTGCCCATCGATCAGTTCCCCTTTTTCCAGATGCACGAGCGCGCGCGCGGCGCCGGCCGCGTGCGCGTCGTGGGTCACCATGATGATCGTCTTGCCGAGCTCGGCGTTCATCCGCTGCAGCATCGCGAGCACGTCGGTGGCCGACGCGCGGTCGAGGTCGCCGGTCGGCTCGTCGGCGACGATCAGCACCGGATCGGTGATCAGCGCGCGCGCGATCGCGACGCGCTGCTGCTGGCCGCCCGACAGCTCGGACGGGTAGTGGCTCGTCCGGTCGCCGAGGTTCACCATGTCCAGCACGAGTTCGACGCGCTCGCGCCGCTCGCGGCGCGACAGGTGCGTGAGCATCAGCGGCAGCTCGACGTTCTCGAACGCGGTGAGCACCGGCATCAGGTTGTAGAACTGGAAGATGAAGCCGACGTTCGCCGCGCGCCATTCGGCCAACTGCGCCTCCGCGAGCAGCGAGATGTCGAGTCCGCCCACGCGCAGCTCGCCGCTGTCGGGCCGGTCGATGCCGGCCACCAGGTTGAGCAGCGTGCTCTTGCCGGAGCCGGACGGCCCCATCAGTGCGACGAAGTCGCCTTCGCCGATGTCGAGCGTGATGTCGGTCAGCACGGGCACGATCTGGTTGCCGCGCCGGTACGACTTCGCGACGTGGCTGAGCTCGACGAGGGGCGGCGGAGCGTCGTTCACGCGTGCGCTACTTCTTCGCGACGGTCACTTTCGCGCCGTCCTTCAGCTTCGCGCCCGGCGCGAGCACGACCGAGTCGCCGGGCTTCACGCCGCGGATCGCGACGAGTTCGCCGATCCGCAGGCCGGCCGTCACGGCCGTCGCGTGCACGGTGTCGTCCTTCACGACGAACACGACCGGCCGGCCGTCGCGCTCGACGACCGCGCTCGCCTGCACGGCCGTCACGGGCTGCCGGTCCTGCACGGACACGGGCTTCGACAGGAACGCGATCTTCGCGCTCATGTCGGGCAGCACGCGGTCGTCGCGGTCGACGAAGCGCACCTTCACGAGCACGGTGGCCTTCGAGCGATCGACGGTCGGCACGATGCGCGACACGCGGCCCGCGAAGCGCGTGTCGGGCAGTGCGTCGAGCTGGATCTCGCACGGCTGCTCGGCGCGGATCTTCGCGATATTCGATTCGGCGACGTCGGCCTCGACCTCGAGCGTGTCCATGTCGGCGATCGTCACGACGGCGCCCTTGCTGTCCGACGCGGACGAGAATGGCGTGATGTTGTCGCCGACGTTCGCGTGCTTCGCGAGCACGATGCCGTCGAACGGCGCGCGGATCACCGTCTGGTCGACCGCGACCTGCGCGGCCTGCGCGTTGGCCTCGGCGGACGCGATCGCGGCCTGGTCGCTGTTGACCGACGCGCGCGCCTTGTTCACGCGGGCCGTGTCGGTGTCGAGCTGCGCGGCCGGCACGGCGCCCTTCGGCGCGAGTACCGAGGTGCGGCGTAACGCGATCTCGGCGTCCTTCAGTTCGGCCTGCTCGACGCCGAGGTTGGCACGGGCGACCTTCACCTGCGCGAGCGCCTGCGCCAGCGAGGCCTCGACGTCGCGGCTTTCGAGGCGCGCGATGATCTCGTCCTTCTTCACGCGCGTGCCTTCGAGCACGCCGAGCCATTCGACGCGCCCCTGGCCCTTCGACGCGACCGCGGCCTTGCGCTGCGGCACGACGTAGCCGGTCGCATTGAGTTGCGTGTCGTTCTGGTACGGGTAGGCGGACGTGACGGTCGTGGTTTCGACCGCCGGCCGGCCGGTCAGCGCGAGGCCGGCGGCGATCGCGACGATGACGACCGCGGCGGCGACCGCATAGCGCAGCCACCGGCGCCGGCGGGGCGCCGGTGCGAGCGGACGCCGGTCGATCTTCAGTTTGTCCAGATTGTGATCGGGCAATTTGAGCGCCTCGAGACGGCGGCGGTGTGGTGACCGGCCGCGATCCGGTTTCCGGGGAAAGGGACGGATGGACGCCAGTATAAGCGCCGCCCCGATGGCGTGCGAGCAGGTTTGCGGCGCCGCCGCGGCGGCGGCCGGACCGGTCGCCGGCACGGGAACACGCGTGCGCCCCCGGGGAAACCCGAGGGGCGCAAGCAACGTGTCAACTTGCCGCGAACGCGGTGCGTTATGGAACCAGTGCGTCAGGTTTTGTCGCGACGGAACGGCGAAAGCCGGCCTCGCGGCCTGGGGCTCCGATGCGAATGCCTCGCATCTTTACTGACCGGTACGTTTGATTTTTTCTCCGCTAAAGGAAGAACAATGAAGAAGACGCTCGCTTCGATCATCGCCGCAGCATTCGCACTCGCATCGGTTTCGGCATTCGCACAGGCGTCCGCGCCGGCAGCCGACACGTCGGCAGCAGCGCCGGCACCGGCCAAGAAGGATCACAGCAAGCCGAAGCACCAGCTGAAGCACCACGGTTCGGCCAAGGGCAAGGCGAAGGCCGCCGCCGCATCGGCAGCCGGCACGAACGACGCAGGCGCAGCAAACTAAGCGCTTCGCCCGGGGCCGGCACCGCCGGCCGCCAGTCGCGAGACCCCGCATGTTCACGCATGCGGGGTTTTGTTTTTTCAGGCGTCGCGTTCGCCGGCCGGCGGCGGTGGCGACGCGCGCATCGCGTCGACCACCGTGCGCATGCGCCGCCAGTGCGAGCCTTCCCAGAACACGCGCCGGCATACGTCGCACGCGGCGAAGCGCCGGTGCCGCTGCCGGACGCCGGCCGGCACGCGCGGCGCGGCGGCGGCCGCGTCGAGCGGATGCAGCGGGGCATTGCAGCGCAGGCACAGCCGGAACGGCCGCATGTGCGGTGCGAGATCGAGCCGCTCGAACAGTTCACGCAGCTGGTCGGACGGCTGCAGCGCGTGCAGGTAGCAGCCGCGCTCGACCGCGCGCCGCTTGAGCAGCTCGCGGTCGCGGGTCAGCACGATCCGGCCCTCTCGCGCGGCGAGCGCCGCGAGCTCGTCGTCGCGGTAGTGGTTGTCGTAGCAGGTGTCGAAGCCCGCGAGGCGCAACAGTTGCGCGAGGCCGCCGAGATGCGCGTCGGCGACGAAGCACCATTGCGCCGGTTGCGGCGCGGTAGCCCCGTTCACCGTGGATTGCGCGCGTTCCGGAAAGGCTTCGACCCGGTCGCCGTCGCCGAGCGGCCGGTCGAGCGCGGCCGGCGCGTCGTTCACGCGGAGCCGGCCGATTTCGGTATGCGGGACGCCGAGCGCCTCGATCGCATGCTTCACCGTCGCATCGCGCGCGCACGCGTGCCCGAACGCGCGGTCGCGCTGCGCGCGCGGGAGAAAGGCGTTCAGTTCGTCGTGGAAGCGGAAGGTCGCGGTCGCCATGCGCGCAGTATGGCACCGCGCACGGGTGGCCGCGTGCCCTGCAGATGCCACGCATCTGTGGTTAACTCCCCGCTTCACGGAGCGAAGGAGCGGGAAATGGATCTCGGATTTATCGGGCTGGGTGAAATGGGGCAGGCAATCGCGACGAACCTGCTGAAGGCCGGGCACACGGTGCGGGTCTGGAACCGGTCGCGCGAGCGCGCCGAGCCGCTCGCCGCGCTCGGCGCGCAGATCGTCGACACGCCGGCCGACGCGTTTCGCGGCGACGCGGTGTTCTCGATGCTGGCCGACGACGCCGCGGCGCGCGCGATCTTCGACGATGCGCTGCTCGCGCAGGCGCCACGCGGCCTGATCCACGTCAACATGGCGACGGTGTCGGTCGCGCTGGCCGAATCGCTCGCGCACGCGCATGCGTCGCGCGGCATCCATTACGTCGCCGCGCCGGTGATGGGGCGGCCCGATGTCGCGGCGGCCGCGCGCCTGACGATCATGGCGGGCGGCCCGGCCGAGGCGATCGACCGCGTGCAGCCGCTGTTCGACGCGATCGGCCAGAAGACCTGGCGGTTCGGTTCGCTGCCGCAGCACGCGAACGTCGCGAAGATCGCCGCGAACTTCACGCTCGCGTCGGCGATCGAGACGCTCGGCGAGGCGTCCGCGCTGCTGGGCGCGCACGGCGTCGCGATGCGCGACTTCCTCGACGTGATCACCGGCAGCGTGTTTCCGGGCCCCGTCTACGAAGGCTACGGCTCGATGATCGCCGAGCGGCACTACGAGCCCGCGCGCTTCAAGGCGCGCCTCGGGCTGAAGGATGTTCGCCTCGCGCTTGAGGCCGGCGACGCCGTGTCGGTGCCGTTGCCGGTGGCGAGCGTCGTGCGCGACAACCTGCTCGACGCGCTCGCGCACGGCGGCGGCGAGCAGGATTTCGCGGTGCTCGGCGAAGTCGCGCTGCGCCGCGCGGGCCGCTGATCCGTCGCGCGACAGAAGTCCGGCGCATTGGCATAATCGACGTTTCGTTTTCCCTTTCATCCAGGCAGAGGCGAGCATGAACTTGCATACGTGGTGGCTTTTCGTGGCGACGGTGTTCGTCGTGTCGGCGATTCCGGGCCCGAACATGCTGCTGGTGATGACGCACGGCGCGCGGCACGGGCTGCGGCGTTCGACGTGGACGATGGCCGGCTGTCTCAGCGCGCTGGTGCTGATGCTGTCGGTGTCGGCGGCGGGCCTCGGCGCGGTGCTCGAAGCCTGGCCGGCGATGTTCAACACGCTGCGCTACGCGGGCGCGGCCTACCTCGTCTACCTCGGTGTGAAGGCGTGGCGCGCACGCGTCGACGACGATGCGCCTGCCGCCGACGTCGAAACCGTGTCGCGCCAGGCCGCGCCGGCATCGCGCGGGACGCTGTTCCGCAACGGCTTCCTGGTCGCGGGCAGCAACCCGAAGGCGATCCTGTTCGCGGCCGCGCTGCTGCCGCAGTTCATCAACGCGGCCGAACCGACGCTGCCGCAGTTCGGCGTCCTCGTCGTCACGTTCGCGGTGATCGAGGTGAGCTGGTATCTCGTCTACGCGTCGTTCGGCACGCGCATCGGCGCGACGCTGAAGAGCCAGAGCGTCGCGAAGATCTTCAACCGGCTGACGGGCGGGTTGTTCGTCGGCTTCGGCGCGATGATGGCGCTGGTCCGTCACTGATTTCGAACTGACACCGGCGCGCCGAACGCCCCGTCCCTCGCAAGAGGGCGGGGCGTTCGGCTTTTCGGGCCGGGTTCACGTCCGCGGGCGCGTCAACGCCGCTGCGCCGGCCCCGCGTCCGGCCGAGAGCCCGAAGACGGCGGCCGTGCCGGCGAACGCGAACCCGACGCCGCACACCGCGCTCCATCCGCCCCAGGCCCACGCACCGCCTGCGAGCACCGCACCGAGCGCGCCGCCGATGAAGAACAACCCGACGAACAGCCCGTTCAGGCGGCCGCGTGCGGCCGGGTTCAGCAGGTTGATCTCGCGGCGGCCGATCGTCTGGTCGACGATGACGCCCGCGTCCAGCAGCGCCGCGCCACCGGCCAGCAGCGCGAGCGCGACGCCGCGATGCGCATGTGCGTCGAAGCCGAACCAGCCGGCGCCCGCGATGCCGAGCACGACGAGCGCCGCGAGCATTGTGCCGTGTGCGATCCGCTGCGCGGCCGGGCCGTGGCCATGGTCGCCGGCACGGCCCGCGAGCGGTGTGACGATCGCGCCGCTGGCGCCGGCGAATGCGAACAGCGCGATCCCATGCAGATCGAGGCCGAACGGCGGCTGCGCGAGCCGCAGCCCGACCGCGGTCCAGAACGCACTGAATGCGGCCATCGCGAGCGCCGCCGACAGCGCATGCCGGCGCAGCACCGGCTCGTCGGCCAGCAGGCGCCCCATCGATGCGAGCAGCGCGCGATAGCCGGCCGTGACGGACGGCGTGCGCGTCGGCAGGCGTAGCGCGAGCACGACGGCGATCGCGGCGTTCGCGAGCGCGGCCAGCACGTAGAACCCGCGCCAGCCGGCCGAGCCCGCAATCAGGCTCGCGAGCGGCCGCGACAGCAGGATGCCGAGCATCAGTCCGCTCATCACGTTGCCGACCGCGCGACCGCGCTGCGCCTCGGGTGCCATCGACGCGGCCATCGGCACGAGCATCTGGATCACGCTCGACGCGGCGCCGGCCACGAGCGTCGCCAACAGGAACACGGTGCCCGACCGCGTGAACGCGGGCAGCGCGAGCGCGGCCGCGCAGGCGGCCAGCGTCACGACGATCAGGCGGCGGTTCTCGAGCAGGTCGACCAGCGGGACGAGCAGCACGAGCCCGGCCGCGTAGCCGAGCTGCGGCAGCATCGCGACGAGGCCGGTCAGGCCGGGCGGCAGGTGCAGGTCGGCGCTGATCGGGCCCGTCAGCGGTTGCGCGGCGAACAGGTCCATCACGATCACGCCGACCGTCGCGGCGAAGAACAGCGTCATGCCCGCGCTCAGCGCGGGCGGCGCGCCGGCGGACGTGCGAACGGCGGCGGGGCAAGGATTGGCGGGGCAGTTCATCGGAAACCTGGCGAGTGGGTCGTAGGAGTACCCATCGTAGGTGTCCGATGTTTATGCGACAATTGAAATATCTCTAACATGATTATGCGAGTTTGTTTTGAATACGCGTGATCTCCAGGCATTCGTCGCGGTGGTCGACAGCGGGTCGATGGTCGCCGCGGCCGCGAAGCTCCACCTGACGCAGCCGGGCCTGACGCGGCGCGTGCAGAACCTCGAAACGCTGCTCGGCATGCCGCTGCTCGACCGGCAAAGCAAGCCGCTGAAGCCGACCGCCGCCGGGCGCGACGTCTACGCGCTCGCGCGCAACGTGCTGGGCGCGGTCGACGAACTGATGGCGTCGGGTGCGCCCGACAGCGAGCCGTCGGGCGAACTGCGCATCGGCGTGCCGCCGTTCCTGTCCGAGCTGGCGCTCGAGCAGCCGATCGACCGGCTGCGCGACGCGTTTCCGCGCCTGACGCTGCGGGTGACGGCCGGCTGGTCGCCGGCGCTGATGCAGGGCGTCGAGCGCGGCGCGCTCGACGTCGCGGCCGTGATGGTGCCGGCCAGCGCGGCGCTGCCCGATGCGTTCACGTCGACGCTGCTCGGCACGCAGCCGACGGTGCTCGTTGCCGCGCGCGACTATCCGCTGCCGGACGGTCCGCTGTCGATCGATACGCTGTCGGGTTATCCGTGGGTGCTGAGCCAGGACGGCTGCGGGATGCGTTCGGCGCTGAGCCGCTCGCTCGGCGCGGCCGGGCTGCCGTTCGATGTCGCGGTCGAGGCGTTCGGCTCCGAGCTGCAGCTGTCGCTCGTCGCGCGCGGCGCGGGCATCGGCATTGCCGCGCCGAATGCGCTGGCGCGCAGCGCGCATCGCGATGCGCTGAGGGTGGTGGAAACGGTGGGGCTGGAGACGCGGATCAACGTGTGGATCGTGCACGGCGCGCTGCCGGGCCGTCTGGTGCGGCCTGTCGCGCTGCTGCGCGATGCGCTGGGCGAGGTGCTCGACCAGGTAAACAGGGCGGGGTCAGATGCAATGAACGCCGTCTAGAGGCGGCATTCGAGGGAAAATCCTTATTTTCTCTACGGAAATGTTGCAATGCGGAAACCGATTCGCTATAGTTGCACCTGTCTCCTCCATGTCTCCTCTGATATGGATTCAGCCCGCCTCTTAGGCGGGCTTTTTTTTGCCTGCGATTTTGTCGCGGCCTTCCATTCGTCGTCCGTCGCGGCGCTCAGAACTTGTATGTCATCCCGACGTAGCTGATGATCGGGTCCGCCTTCAGGTCCGATTTCGACTCCGAGAGCACCGTGCCGTCGGCCGCCTTGATCGTCACCGTCGACGTCGTCTTCAGCGGAATGTACGTCACCGACGCGATCAGCCCGAAGTGCTCGGTCATGTTGTACTGCAGGCCTGCGTTGAACACCGGCTGCCATGACGACGACGCCTTCGCTTCCACCGATGTCGTACCCGGCTTGCCCGCGCCCGCCGCGAGAATCGCGCCGAGGTTGTCCTGCGTCTGCTTGATGAAGTTCGAGTTGAGCTGCAGGTCGCTGAACCAGTTGTACGACACGCCGAGGCCGAGGAACGGCCGGAACTTCGCGGTCGCCGCGCCGAAGTAGTACTGCAGCAGCATCGCCGGGCTCCACTGCCGCACGCTCTTCACGATCGGGTTGACCGACGCCAGCCCGATGTTCTGCGTGCCGAGCGCGCCGGCGGGGCCGGGCGGCCTGATCGTGCCCTGGCCCGACACCTTGAACACCGGCGGCACGCCGGCCACCGACGTCACCGCGATGTGGTCGGTGAGGAAGTGGCTGACCGTCAGGCCGACCGTGTCGGCGCCGCTCGTGCGCAGTCCGGTGCCCGGCGACGTGAACGACGGCGGCAGCCGCAGCGGCGTGTTGATCGGCGTCGGCGCGACGTTGGTCGTCATCGGCGTGCTGCTCTGCTGCGGCATCACGTGGAACCAGCCCAGCGTGACGACGTTGCTGCCGGCGCTCTGCGCGTGCGCCGCGAGCGGCGCCAGCACGGCGGCGGCGGCCGCCGCGCAGAGAAGGGTTTTCTTCATCACGGCTTCCCCCTCCGCTTACTGGACGAACGCGCCGATCGTGAAATACGGCGTCGATCCGGCGTTGTCGAGGAACCCGAACACGCCACCCGTGAAGATGAACTTGCCGGTCGGCGTCGTGCTGCTGGCACCCGTATGGATCGTCGTGACCGTGCCCGGCACCGTCTGCGTGTAGTCGAGATCGAGCGCGGTCGCGAGCGACGCCTGCGACGCGTTGAACGGATCGAGCAGCGTGGCCTGCTTGTCGGTCAGCGCGGTGGTGCGGTAGTCGAACTGGCTGTCGACGCCGATGTACTCGCCGTTCTGCGAGCCGACCGCGATCGTCGTCTGCGGTGCGAGGATCGAGATGCTCGATTCGTCGTCGGCGGTGAGGCCCGGCACGCCGTTGCTGTCCGGCGTCGGGTTCGGGTTCGCGACGCCCGTGCGTACGAGGATCGGCACGAGCTGGTTGCGCAGCTTGCCGACGATCATGAAGCCCTTGCCCTGCGGCGTTGCCGACAGCGTCGGCTTCAATTGGCTCCGGTAGTTGTTCGACTGGAACGCACCGCTGCCGTCCGCCGACTGCACGAAGTTCGTGCCTTGCTGCGTGCACGCGCCGCCGGCGAACTGGCCGGTCGTGTCGCACTTGGTCCAGCTGCCGTCGGCGTTGATCGTCACCTTCGCGTCGATCGATGCCGGCGCGAATTTCTGCGACGGCACCTCACCGAAGCCCGTATGACTGTATGTGCCCGCCACCTTCGTGATGTCGGTCTCGATCGACGAGAAGCCGATGAACGGGTAGTACGGGAATTTCGTGTCGGGCACCGCGGCCTGGCCGAGCACGCCGTTGAACTGGATTTCCTTGCCGGGAATCGTGCCGCCCGCGACGCCCATGCCGACGAAGATGCGCGCCGGGCGCGACGGATCGAGGCTCGCGCCGTTCAGGCGGAATGCGCACTGGTTCAGCTTGTTGGTCGGCAGCAGCGTTTCCTGCGTGAGCGTGCCGCTGTCGACGGTGCCCGCGCGGGTCGGCACGACGGTGCCGGTCGTTTGCGGCACCGGTGATTCGACATAGGTGACCTGCCAGGTCATCTTGGTCGTGTCGAGCTGGACCTTCGCGAGTTCGCCGCTGCCTGCGCCACCCGTAAACACGGTGCTGTAGTCGAGCGTGGCAGGACAGAGCCGGTCTTCGACGAGCGGGGGCGGATTGTCGCTGCCGCCGCCGCAGGCGGAAAGAAGGGGGGCGGCAAGGGCCGCCGCCAGAATGAGGTTGCGCTTCATGTTGCTCCTCCAGATTTGTCTTGTGCGGCGGCCAGCTCCCTGTCGGCCGCTTCTGTTGGTTGTGCTCGTCCTGCCTGCGCCGTGCCGCGCGCGCTCGTGCGTTCCGCGACGGCGGCCAGCCCGCCGTCGCGTCCTCGTTCGCTCTACTTGCTGATCTGCGCGCCCACGCCGAAGTACGGTGTCGACGACGTGGTCGAGTTCGCCGACGTCGACGTGACGCCGCCGTTCACCGTGCCCTGGATCAGCGCCGCGTACAGCCCGCCCGTCGCGATCACCACGCCCGATGCGGACGGGTAGTTCGCGCCGCTCGGCGGCGTCGTCGCCGCGTTCAGCAGGCCCGGCGTCGTCTGCCCGTAGTCGAGCGTGAAGCCGTCTTCCTCGACCTGCGTACTCGGGTTGATGAACGACGCGTTGCCGCCGCGGATCAGGGCCGCCGTGTACTTGAAGTTCGAGTCCGCACCCGCGTAGCCGCCGTCGATCGTGCCCGACGTGATTGCCGTCGCCGCGCCGAGCACCGCGATGCCCGATTCGTCGTCGACCTGCGCATCGGTATGCAGCGGCGCCGTGCCGAGGTTCACGTTGCCCGTACGCACGATCACCGGCACCGTCGCACCGTTGAGCTGGCCGATCACCATGTGCGCGGTCGCCGACTTGCCGGTCGCGCCGATGAGCGGCAACTGCGTTTGCGGCAGCGTCTGCGGCGCCTTCGTGCTGTCGAAGTAGCCGCCGTTCGCGGTGTTCGCGGTCCACGGGTTGCCGGTCGTCTGGCAGCCGCCCGAACTCGTCGACGTGCAGGCGCCGTTCCCGTCGAACGTCTCGCTCGAGTTCGTGCCCTTCGTCGCGTAGTTGCCCGACGGCACGAGGTGGTAGATCAGCGCGTTGTACGTGCCCGGCAGCTTCGTGATGTCGGTCGTCGTGTTCGCGAAGCCGAGGAACGGATAGAAGTCGAAGTGGCGCTTCGGCACCTGGCCGACGTTCTGGTAGAGCACGACCGGGCCGAGCGCGATCGTCAGCCCGTCGTACTGGACCGTCGCACCCGGAATGCCGCCGCCCGCGACGCCCATGCCGACCAGCAGCATCGGCGGGTTCGCCTGGTTGAAGTCGGCGGCCGTCGAGTACGTGGCGCCGCTCGGCGCCTTGCCCGTGCCCGGCGTGAGGACGAATGCGCAGCGCGTCTGCTCGGCGGTCGGCAGCGTGCCGGCCGGCGGGTGCATGACCGCGCCGGTGATCGTCGTGCCGGCGCGGCTCGGCGTGACCGTGCCGGTCGCGAGCGGAATCGGCGATTCGAGCCACTTGAGCGTGTAGGTCATCGCCACGGCGTCGATGTTGACGCTGACGATCTCGCCGCTACCGGCGCCGCCGAGATACGTGCTCTTCACGATGTCGGCGTCGGCCGGGCACAGCGAGCCGTTGACGGGCTGCGACGGCGGCGGCCCTTGCGTGCCGCAGCTGGAACCGGAACATTGGGGCGCGTTGATCGGCGCGACCGCGCCGCCGGAATCTCCCCCTCCACATGCAACCAGGAAAGGGGCAATGGCAAAGGCCGTTGCCACCCCCTTCGATAAGGTGTGCGACATGCCGCTGTCTCCAATCGTTTAATTGTGCGAGCTAATGTCGCCGCCTTGATTTTTGCTGTCAATTGATGAACCCGTCTAAAAAAGGCGATTGAAACGGGTATCGTGTTTTGCGCCCTTGTCTGACACGGCATTCGGTAAGAATTTAAACGTGAGACGGGCCGCCGGAAGCTGCCGGAGTGGGGGATGTGCGACGCCGGGCAGGCCGTCGGAGAGCCTTCCTGCGTATAACGGCAGCGTTTAAAGCGGCGGTATCCGGTATATCCCTATTCGGGATTGACTGGATAAAGAAGAGGCGGAATTAATTCACTGGTAATCGTGCAATGGAAAGCTTGTAAATAATTGTAAATGCGCGATCCGGAATTTTTTATATATTGCCCGATACGGGTAAATAAAAAGCCGGCCAGTGGCCGGCTTTGCATTGCATGCGGTGCTGAATCAGCGTTTGAGACCGGCGTCCTCGGCCGCGCCGATGTTCAGGTTCATGCACTGGATCGCGGCGCCCGACGCGCCCTTGCCGAGGTTGTCGAGGCGCGCGACCGTGACGAAGCGCTCTTCGTTGCCGAACACGAACAGGTCGACCCGGTTCGTGTCGTTGTTCGCCTGCACATCGAAGAAGCCGCCGTCGAGGTTCGCGTCCGCATCGAACGGCGCGACGCGCACGAATGCTTCGTCCGCGTAGTACTCGGCGAACACGCGCTGCACGTCCTGCGGCGTCGCACGCTTCGCGAGCTGCTCGGGCGTGAAGTAGGTCGTCACCGCGAGACCCTTCAGGAACGGGCCGACGATCGGCGTGAAGATCGGCGGGTTCGCGAGGCCCGTGTGCGCGGCCATTTCCGGCAGGTGCTTGTGCGTGAGGCCGAGCGCGTACGGGCGCGGGCTCGCGAGCTTGCCGCCCGGCGCCGCGTTTTCGTAGTCGGCGATCATCGACTTGCCGCCGCCGCTGTAGCCGGTGATCGAGTAGCTGTGCGCGGCGAACGTCGGCGCGACGATGCCCGCATCGACGAGCGGACGCATCGCGAGCACGAAGGCCGACGCGTGGCAGCCCGGCACGGCGATGCGCTTCGACGTGCGAATCTTCTCGCGCTGCGAGCGGGTCAGTTCCGGCAGGCCATATGCCCAGTCGGCGCTGGTGCGGAACGCGGTGCTCGCGTCGATCAGCGTCGTGTTCGGGTTCTCGACGAGCGAGGCCGATTCGCGCGATGCGACGTCCGGCAGGCACAGGAACGTGACGTCCGACGCGTTGATCAGGCGACGGCGCTCTTCGACGTCCTTGCGCTTCGCTTCATCGATGCGCAGGATCTCGATGTCGCTGCGTGCCGACAGGTATTCGAAGATCTTGAGGCCGGTCGTGCCTTCCTGGCCGTCGACAAAAACTTTGGTGCTCATTTCGCTCTCACTGAATGAAACGGGGGCCCGCGCCCTGAAACCGCCATTTTAAGACGTCATCTGGCGGGCCTGCACCGCGCGGGGCGAAAAAAAGACGGCCGGCGGGCCGTCTTGTGTCCCTTTGGCGCCCGGCGGCGCGGGCGCCGGGGCGTGCTCAGCTGCGGCCGGCGACCCAGCGGGCCGTCGCTTCGGCGACCCGCCGGCCGAACGCCTTCCCGGTCTCGAGGTCGCCCGGCAGCGGGCCCTCGTCGGGCGTCGCGTCCGCCGGCGACTGCGCGAGCAGGCCCGTCGAGCCGCCCAGGTAGTTGATGTCGTTGCGCGTGGCCGCCTTCGAGTTGGCCGGCATCAGGCTCGTGCCGACCCACACCATCCCATGCTGCATCGCCAGCGTGACGAAATATTGAATCGTCGAGAACTTGTCGCCGTTCATCGTCGCGGAGTTCGTGAAGCCCGCGGCGATCTTGTCTTTCCATTTCTGCGTGAACCACGCTTTCGACGTCGCATCGGCAAACTGCTTGAACTGCGCCGACGGGCCGCCCATGTAGGTCGGCGCGCCGAACACGATCGCGTCGGCTGCGTCGAGCGCGGCCCAGCCCGCGTCGTCGACGTCGCCGACGGCGAGCAGGCGCACGGTCGCGCCGGCGTCCTGCGCGCCCGTGTGAACGGCCTCGGCCAGTTTCTGCGTGTGACCGTAGCCGCTGTGATAGACGATGACGATGTTCGACATGAGGCGTTCTCCGGAAAGGAACGGGGACGGCGGACCGCAGGTGCGCCGCGTCACGCGTCGCCGGCGGGCGGCGCGACGGATGCGCGGCGTGGCGCCGCGACCGGTGACGACGAGTCTAGCAAGCCGAAATGACGGGAAAACGAGCGGGTGCGGCGGACGGAATTTCGCGGCGGCAGGCAATCGCAGTGCGGCGACGCGCAAGGCACGACGCCCGGCGCTCGCTATTGCCCGTAGTTGACCGTGAGTTGCGCGGTGCCGATCGCCAGCGTGCCGATCTCGTGCTCGAACATCGGCGCGGGGCGGCCCTGCGCGACGCGCAGGTCGTCGCCCTTGAGCGCGTAGACGGTGATCACATAGCGGTGCGGCTTGCCGGGCGGCGGGCACGGGCCGCCGTAGCCGTCGATCCCGAAGTCGTTGCGCGCCTCGCTCGCGCCGATGCGCCGCAGGAAGCCGGACGCGCTCGCGTCGGCGGGCAGGCTCGTGACGGTTGCCGGAATGCCTGCCACGGCCCAGTGCCACCAGCCGTGCCCCGGCGCGTCGGGATCGAAGAGCGTGACCGCGTAGCCGCGTGTGCCGGGCGGCGGGTTGTGCCAGGCGAGCTGCGGCGAGTGATTGCCGCCCTTGCAGTCGCCGCGGTCGAACACGTTCGCGGCGCGGACGCGCCCGCCCGGCGTCAGGTCGTCGCTCGTCACGGTGAACGCGCCTTCCGCATGCGCGGGCAGGGCAGTGAGGAGGGCGGCGTAAAGGAGGGCGGCGAGGAGCGGCGACGGGCGACCCGCTGGCGCAGGCGGAGTGATCCGGCGATCCACACGCATATGGCGCTTCTCCCGTCACGTAGGCCGGACCGATGCTTCCGGCGTTGTTGGCGTTGTGCGTTGCCCGCGCAGCTGATGGCAGCGATGGATCAAGTCTAGCATTAGGGTTCGATGAGCGATGCACGCCGCGACCCGTGGTCGCGATCGCTTTCTGCACGAATCGACGGACGAAAAAAAAGCCGCCCGCGATGAAGCGGGCGGCTTGTTCAGCCAGGACACCGGCCTGGGGGCCGGCGCGGCGTCATTCCTTCGGGGCCGTCGCGCCGCCGTGCGCAGCCGACCACTCGGCCGGTGCGTGCAGGAATTTCTCGACTTCGTCGAGCGTCTTCGTCTCGAAGTAGCCCGACGCCTTCGCGACGCGCAGCACGTCCCACCACGTGGCGAGCGCGTGCAGGTCGACGTCGATGTCCTTCAGGACCGACACGCTTTCCTTGAAGATGTTGTAGTGGAACAGCACGAAGCAGTGGTTCACCGTCGCGCCCGCGGTACGCAGCGCGTTGACGAAGTTGATCTTGCTGCGGCTGTCGGTCGTCAGGTCTTCCACGAGCAGCACGCGCGAGCCTTCTTCCAGATGGCCTTCGATCTGCGCGTTACGGCCGAAACCCTTCGGCTTTTTGCGCACGTACTGCATCGGCACCATCATCCGGTCGGCCAGCCATGCCGCGAACGGGATACCGGCCGTTTCGCCGCCGGCCACCGAGTCGATCTGCTCGAAGCCGACGTCGCGCATGATCGTCGTTTCCGCCATTTCCATCAGCGCGCGGCGCACACGCGGATACGAAATCAGCTTGCGGCAGTCGATATAGACGGGGCTTGCCCAGCCGGACGTGAAGATGAACGGTTTTTCTGCATTGAAGTGCACTGCCTGTACTTCGAGCAGGATTTTGGCGGTCGTATCCGAGATCGACTGACGATCGTAGCCTGTCATGGGCATTCCTTGGGTGATGAGCGAAGAGCGGGCGCGGGCCCGGTGGCGCAGCAAGGGGAACCTGCCCAGGGGGCCGGGGCGCGATCGGAGGGCCAATCGCATCGCTGCGCGCGTAGCCCGCTATTTTACCCGATTCAGGCCGGATTTCGGCGGAATTCGCGCGGGTTCACCCCGCGGCTCACCACCGGCGAAACAACTGGGGTCTGACCGCTCGCGCGCTGATGCGGAGGATGCGGCGCTGCACCAACATGCGTCATTTAGGGGGTGTACACTAGGCGACCCTTAGAAATCGTTCAGTACTTTGTACTTTTCTCTTGCCACCCGCCAAGGTTCGATGGCGTGCCGACCCGGCGCGTCGCGTGCCGTCTCGCAGTCGATCACCCTCTCGATTCAAGCAGACGCGGCCGAAGGTGCAGCGTACTGAACCGTCAATATTTCGCATGTCTCTCGCAGGTCAATCATGGACGAACAACTGAAGCAGGCCGCACTGGCTTATCACCTGAACCCGAAACCCGGCAAGATTTCGGTCACCCCGACCAAGCCGCTGTCGAACCAGCTGGATCTGTCGCTCGCGTATTCGCCGGGCGTCGCCGCTGCGTGCGAAGCGATCCACGCCGATCCGCTCGACGCGCAGAAGTACACGTCGCGCGGCAACCTCGTCGGCGTCATCACGAACGGCACCGCCGTGCTCGGCCTCGGCAACATCGGCCCGCTCGCCGCGAAGCCGGTGATGGAAGGCAAGGGCTGCCTCTTCAAGAAATTCGCGGGCATCGACGTGTTCGACATCGAACTGTCGGAGTCCGACCCCGACAAGCTCGTCGAGGCGATCGCGATGCTCGAGCCGACGCTCGGCGGCATCAACCTCGAGGACATCAAGGCGCCGGAATGTTTCTACATCGAGCAGAAGCTGCGCGAGCGCATGAAGATCCCCGTCTTCCACGATGACCAGCACGGCACCGCGATCATCGCGTCGGCTGCGATCCTGAACGGCCTGAAGGTCGTCGGCAAGAAGCTGTCCGAAGTGAAGCTCGTGTGTTCGGGCGCGGGCGCTGCGGCGATCGCGTGTCTGGACCTGCTGGTGAACCTCGGCCTGACCAAGGCGAACATCCTCGTCGCCGATTCGAAGGGCGTGATCTACGAAGGGCGCGGCAACCTCGACCCGTCGAAGCAGCGCTATGCGGCGACCACCGACGCACGCACGCTCGCCGACGCGATCGTCGGTGCGGACGTGTTCCTCGGCTGCTCGAGCGCGGGCGTGCTGAAGCAGGACATGGTCAAGACGATGGGCGATCGCCCGCTGATCCTGGCGCTCGCGAACCCGGAGCCGGAAATCCGCCCGGAAGACGCGAAGGCCGTGCGCCCGGACGCGATCGTCGCGACCGGCCGTTCGGACTACCCGAACCAGGTCAACAACGTGCTGTGCTTCCCGTTCATCTTCCGCGGCGCGCTCGACGTCGGCGCGACGACGATCACGGAAGAAATGAAGCTCGCATGCGTGCGCGCGATCGCCGAGCTGGCGCAGGAAACCGACCAGAGCGAAGAAGTCGCGAAGGCGTATGAAGGCCACTCGCTCGAATTCGGGCCGGACTACCTGATTCCGAAGCCGTTCGACCCGCGCCTGATCATCAAGATCGCGCCGGCCGTCGCGCAAGCCGCAATGGATTCGGGCGTCGCCACCCGTCCGATCCAGGACATGGACGCATACCGCGAGCAGCTCGGTGCGACCGTCTACCGCACCGGCATGGTGATGCGCCCGGTGTTCGCGACCGCGAAGCAGAAGCAGGCCCGCATCGTGTTCGCCGAGGGTGAAGACGAGCGCGTGCTGCGCGCCGCGCAGTTCGTGCTGCAGGAAAAGATCGCGAAGCCGATCCTCGTCGGCCGTCCGTCGGTCATCGACATGCGCCTCGCGAAGATCGGCTCGAAGCTGAAGGCCGGCACCGATTTCGAAATCGTCGATCCGGAAGACGATGCGCGCTACCACCGCTACTGGCAGGCGTATCAGGAGATCGGCGCGCGTGACGGCGTGACGCCGGAAGTCGCGAAGGCCGCGATGCGCAAGTTCAACACGCTGATCGGCGCGATGCTCGTGCACCTGGGCGACGCGGACGGGATGATCTGCGGGATGATCGACACGTTCCACAGCCACCTGAAGTTCATCGAGCAGGTGCTGGGCCGCGCGAAGGGCGCCGAGCACTTTGCAGCGATGAACCTGCTGATGCTGCCGGGCCGCAACCTGTTCGTGTGCGATACGTACGTGAACGAGCTGCCGAGCGCCGAACAGCTCGCCGACATGACGATCCAGGCCGCGGCCGAGATCGAGCGCTTCGGCATCGCGCCGAAGGCTGCACTGTTGTCGAACTCGAACTTCGGCAGCGCGCCGTCGTCGTCGTCGCGCCGGATGGGCGAGGCCCGCAAGCTGATCGTCGAACGCGCACCGAACCTCGAAGTCGACGGCGAAATGCACGGCGACGCGGCGCTGTCGGAAATGATCCGCAAGCAGGCCTTCCCTGGCACGACCCTGTCGGGCGAAGCGAACCTGCTGATCATGCCGAACGTCGAAGCGGCAAACATCGCGTACAACCTGCTGAAGATGGTCGGCGGCGAAGGCGTGACGGTTGGCCCGTTCCTGCTCGGCGCAGCGAAGCCGGCTCACATCCTGACGCCGGCCGCGACCGTGCGCCGGATCATCAACATGACGGCGGTTGCCGCCGCGAACGTGAACACGAAGTAAGTCCACGCCCGCGTGTGCCGCGCTTCACGCGCGGCGCAATGAAAAACGCCACGGAACCTGCGTTCCGTGGCGTTTTTTTATTGTGACGTGAGCCGGTAGCCGCTCGCCGGCGGGCATCCTGACCGCGAATGCCCGCCGCGTGCCGTTACGCGACCTGCTGGTGCGACTGGCCGCCGGCCGGCGCACGCCACTTCGCGAGCAGCGTGTTCCACTTCTGGCGTACCGCGCGCAGGTTGTTCTCCTTCACGTGGCCATAGCCGCGAATGCCGTCCGGCAGCGCCGCGAGCTCGAGGGCGAGCGGGCGGTTGGCCG
This sequence comes from Burkholderia sp. AU45251, assembly GCF_030482905.1. Classification (NCBI taxonomy): domain Bacteria; kingdom Pseudomonadati; phylum Pseudomonadota; class Betaproteobacteria; order Burkholderiales; family Burkholderiaceae; genus Burkholderia; species Burkholderia sp. AU45251. The sequence continues at coordinate 49,900 of NZ_JAUJQH010000033.1, forward strand.
CGTTCAGCTTTCCGAGCACCTCGCCGATCAGCGCTTCGTACTCGCCGATCAGCGCGCGCTCGGTGCGACGCTCCTCGGTACGGCCGAACGGGTCGAGCCCGGTGCCGCGCAGGAACTTCGCCTTCGCGAGCAGCCGGAACGCCGACATCATCCACGGGCCGTACGCCTTCTTCACGAGATGGCCGTGTGCATCCGTCTTTGCGAACAGCGGCGGCGCGAGGTGGAATTTCAGCTTCCAGTCGCCTTCGAACTGCGCGGTCAGGCGCGCGAGGAACGCCGGGTCGGACTGCAGCCGTGCGACCTCGTATTCGTCCTTGTACGCCATCAGCTTGAACAGGTTGCGCGCGACCGCTTCGGTCAACTGCTCCTGCACCGTGTCGCCGTCTGCCAGTGCGCGCTCGGCCGCGCGCACCTTGTCGACGAATGCCGCATAGCGCGATGCGTACGCGGCATTCTGGTACGCGGTGAGGAATTCCACACGCTTCGCGATCAGGGCATCGACCGCCTTCTTCGTGTGCAGCGCGATCACCGTGGCGCCTTGCGCGGGGCGCGCGTCGCCGGCCGCGGCCTGCTTCACGCTCGCCAGGTCGTGCGCGGCGCGGCGGCCCCAGTCGAAGGCCGCACGGTTCTTCTCGACCGATACCGCATTCAGCTCGATCGCGCGGACGAGCGACGCGAGCGTGAGCGGCAGCCAGCCTTTCTGCCACGCGTAGCCGAGCACGAACGGGTTCGTGTAGATCGCATCGCCGAGCAGCGCGACCGCGAAGCGGTTCGCGTCGATGAAATCGACGGCTTCGCCGGCTGCTGCGCGGATGTCGTTTTCGGCGGACAGGCCCGGGAACGCCCAGTTCGGGTTCTTGATGAACTCGGCGGTCGGCGTCTGCGCGCTGTTGACGACCACGCGCGTCGTGTCGTGCCGCATCCGCGACGTGCACTCGTCGCCGGCCGTGACGATCGCGTCGCAGCCGATCACGAGGTCGGCTTCGCCCATCGCGATCCGGGTTGCGTGGATGTCGGTCGGCGCGTGCGAGATCTGCACGTGGCTCATCACGGCGCCGCCCTTCTGCGCGAGGCCGGTGACGTCGAGCACGGTCACGCCCTTGTTCTCGAGGTGCGCGGCCATCCCGAGCAGCGCGCCGATCGTGACGACGCCCGTACCGCCAACGCCCGTGACGAGCACGCCGTATGCGCGGTCGATGTCCGGCAGCGTCGGTTCAGGGATCGGTGGCAGTGCGTTGCCGTCGACCGACACGGCCTTCGGCTTCTTCAACTGACCGCCCTCGACCGTGACGAAGCTCGGGCAGAAGCCCTTCACGCACGAGAAGTCCTTGTTGCAGCTCGACTGGTTGATCTGGCGCTTCGTGCCGAATTCGGTTTCCAGCGGCTCGACCGACAGGCAGTTCGACTGCACCGAGCAGTCGCCGCAGCCTTCGCACACTGCTTCGTTGATCACGACGCGCTTCGCCGGGTCCGGATACGTGCCGCGTTTGCGGCGGCGGCGTTTCTCGGTCGCGCAGGTCTGGTCGTAGATCAGGATCGTCGTGCCTTCGATCTCGCGCAGCTCGCGCTGCACGTCGTCGAGCTGGTCGCGGTGATGGATCGTCACGCCCGGCGCGAGCAGCGTCTTCTGGCTGTCGTACTTCTCCGGCTCGTCGGTGACGATCACGATCTTCTTCGCGCCTTCCGACGCGAGCTGGTGCGTGATCTGCGGCACCGTCAGCACGCCGTCGACCGGCTGGCCGCCCGTCATCGCGACGGCGTCGTTGTAGAGGATCTTGTAGGTGATGTTCGCCTTCGACGAGATCGCCGCGCGCACCGCCAGCAGGCCCGAGTGGAAATAGGTGCCGTCGCCGAGGTTCGCGAACACGTGCTTCTCGTCCGTGAACGGCGCCTGGCCGATCCACGGCACGCCTTCGCCGCCCATCTGGCTGAAGGTGCTCGTGCTGCGGTCCATCCACACGGTCATGTAGTGGCAGCCGATGCCGGCGATCGCGCGCGAGCCTTCCGGCACGTTGGTCGACGTGTTGTGCGGGCAGCCCGAGCAGAACCACGGCTTGCGCTCGGTCTGCACGTGCGGCTTCGCGAGCGCCATTTCCTTCGCGGTGATCACCGCGAGCCGCGCGGCGATGCGTGCGCGCACGTCGGACGGCAGCTCGAACTTCTCGAGGCGCGTCGCGATCGCCTTCGCGATGATCGCGGGCGACAGCTCGTAGTGCGCGGGCAGCAGCCAGTTGCCCATCGGCACTGACCATTCGCCGCCGGCGCCGTCCTTTTCGTCGAACTTGCCGAACACGCGCGGCCGCTGGCCATCGGGCCAGTTGTACAGCTCTTCCTTGATCGCGTATTCGAGGATCTGGCGCTTTTCCTCGACCACCAGGATTTCGTCGAGGCCGCGCGCGAACGCCTGCGCGCCCTGCGCTTCGAGCGGCCACACGCAGCCGACCTTGTAGAGCCGGATGCCGATCCGCGCGCAGGTTTCATCGTCGAGGCCGAGGTCGGTCAGCGCCTGGCGCACGTCGAGGTACGCCTTGCCGCCGGTCATGATCCCGAAGCGCGCGTGCGGCGAATCGATCTCGATGCGGTCGAGCTTGTTCGCGCGCACATAGGCGAGCGCCGCGTACCACTTGTAGTCGAGCAGCCGTGCTTCCTGCACGAGCGGCGGGTCGGGCCAGCGGATGTTCAGCCCGCCGTCCGGCAGGATGAAGTCGGTCGGCAGCACGATCTCGGTACGATGCGGGTCGATGTCGACCGATGCCGACGATTCGACCACGTCCGTCACGCACTTGAGCGCGACCCACAGGCCCGAGTAGCGGCTCATTGCCCAGCCGTGCAGGCCAAAATCGAGATATTCCTGCACGTTGGACGGGAACAGCACCGGCAGCCCGCAGGCCTTGAAGATGTGCTCGGACTGGTGCGCGAGCGTCGACGATTTCGCCGCGTGGTCGTCACCGGCGAGCACCAGCACGCCGCCGTGCTGCGACGAGCCGGCCGAGTTCGCGTGCTTGAATACGTCGCCCGTGCGGTCGACGCCCGGGCCCTTGCCGTACCACATGCCGAACACGCCGTCGTGCTTCGCGCCGGGGTACAGGTTGACTTGCTGCGAGCCCCACACGGCGGTGGCGGCGAGATCTTCGTTGAGGCCGGGCTGGAAGACGATCTGGTGGGCTGCCAGGTGCTGCTTGGCTTTCCAGAGCGACAGATCGAGGCCGCCGAGCGGCGAACCGCGATAGCCGGAGATGAAACCGGCGGTATTGAGACCGGCGGCACGGTCGCGTTCCTGCTGGAGCATCGGCAGGCGCACGAGGGCCTGGATGCCGCTCATGTACGCGCGACCGCGTTCCAGTGTGTATTTGTCATCAAGCGTGACGGACTTCAGCGCGGCTTCCAGGGACGCGCGTTGGCCTGCGTCTAGCGGGGCATTCATTAACAGTCTCCTCCACCCAGTTTGGGATCACCAAAACTCGACTGCTTCGGGCATCTTGTGGACGCGTCGGCAGTGGCCGGCATATTGGCCGGTTTTGAGCGATGGTAGCACTGGGGCAAACCCGCCGCCCATCGGTTGGAACGCGGGGGAATTGCGGCGGCGCATCAGAAAAACAGGGCGGAACCATGCGTTACATCATGTAAAAGCATGTAAAGCCGGGTTCATCTGCGGGCAAATGCCGTTAATCTTGTCGGCCTGCCGGAGGTGCCCGGTCGCGTTGGCTTGTTTCCACGCAATCGGGGAGGCGCCGGCAGTTTTACAGGAGGTGCAATGAACACACGTCATATCCAGAGTTTCCTGATCGTGTCCGCCGCGTTTTTCTCGATGACGGGCCCGGCGCACGCGCGAGGCGCGAGCGCACTGGCGGCAGCCGGCGCGCAGATGCAGCAGATCGTGCCGGCCCAGGACGCCGTCGCGCAGCCGTCGGCCGAGCGCGCCGTCGCGTCGAAGGCGAACGCGCGTTGATCCGGTCGCGCGGCCTGCGGGCCGCGCCGGAATGCAAAAAGGGCGGGAATCCAAGGATTCCCGCCCTTTTTCTTTGTGCCGCCGGATCGTGCGGGCTGCCGGGTTGCCCCGGGCAGCCGCCCGCCGGATGCGTCAGGCCTTGTCCTGCACGACGCCGCGACGGATCTGGTCGAGTTCGATCGATTCGAACAGCGCCTTGAAGTTGCCTTCACCGAAGCCCTGGTTGCCCTTGCGCTGGATGATCTCGAAGAAGATCGGCCCGATCTGGTTCTCGGTGAAGATCTGCAGCAGCAGGTCGTCGCGCGCGCCGTCGATCAGGATCTTGCGCTTCTTCAGTTCTTCCAGCGATTCGCCGTGGTCCGGTACGCGGCGATCGACCAGTTCGTAATACGTGTCGATCGTGTCGAGCAGCTTCACTTCCTTGCTGCGCAGGCCGTCGACCGCCTGGTAGATGTCGCTCGCGCCGAGCGCGATGTGCTGGATGCCTTCGCCGTGGTACGCGTCGAGGTATTCCTGGATCTGGCCGGCCGTATCCGAGCCTTCCTCGTTGATCGGGATGCGGATCTTGCCGCACGGCGACGTCATCGCCTTCGACTTCACGCCCGTCACCTTGCCTTCGATGTCGAAGTAGCGCACTTCGCGGAAGTTGAACAGGCGCTCGTAGAACTCGGCCCATTCCTGCATGCGGCCGCGATGCACGTTGTGCGTCAGGTGGTCGATATAGGTGAGGCCGTGGCCGACCGGGTTCGGGGTCGCGCCGGCGATCGGCTCGAAATCGACGTCGTAGATGCTGATGTCGCCGATTGCGCCCGGCTGCGCGCCGTTCTTGCCGCGCCAGCGGTCGACGAAGTAGATCAGCGAATCGCCGATGCCCTTGATCGCCGGGATATTCAGCTCCATCGGGCCCGTCTTGTTGTCGAAGCCCCAGGCGCCGAGTTCCAGCGCGTGCTTGTACGCCTTCGCGGCGTCCTGCACGCGGAACGCGATTGCGCAGATCGACGGGCCATGCAGGCGTGCGAAGCGTTGCGCGAACGAATCGGGTTCGGCGTTGATGATGAAGTTGATGTCGCCCTGGCGGTACACCGTCACGTCCTTGTGGCGGTGGCGCGCGATCGCGGTGAAACCCATCCGTTCGAACAGTTGTCCGAGCGCTTTCGGGTCCGGTGCCGTGTATTCGATGAATTCGAAGCCGTCGGTGCCGACGGGGTTGTCCCAGTTCGGGATCTGCATGGCGTGTCTCCTGTGGGGGCGATCGGCCGGGGCGGTGTGCGCATACCCGGCGTGGTTCGATGTCGAACGTGGCACACGCGGCGGCGTGCGCGACGACTCGGTACGTGCGACAGAGTGTAGCGGGCAGCCGCGAGCGTAAACTTGCGAACTTAATTGCCTGAACTTACGATGGCGCAATTTCCAGTCTCAAACCATTCATTGGAGGGCAGAAGATGGCGCAAGCCGAATTGGATGCCATCGACCGGCGGATTCTCGCGATTCTTCAGGAGAACGGGCGCCTGTCGAATCAGGAGATCGCCGAGCGCGTGAACCTGTCGCCGAGTCCGTGTCTGCGGCGGATCCGGCGGCTCGAGGAGATCGGCGTGATTACCGGCTATGTCGCGCTGCTGAATCCGCAGAAGCTCGGGCTCGACCTGCTCGCGTACGTGAGCGTACGGCTCGAGAAGCGCGGCGGCCTGGCGCCGGTCCGGGCCGACGAAACGTCGGCGCGCGCGGGCGCGACCCATGCGGAGCTGTTTCGCGCGGCCGTGCAGACCTGGCCGGAAGTGGTCGCGTGCCACGCGATGACGGGGGATATGGATTACCTGCTGCGTGTGCAGGTCGAGGACATGGCGCATTTCTCCCGCTTCGTGCAGGAGCATTTGCTGCATCACCCGTCGGTGATCGACGTGAAGACGAGCTTTTCGCTCGAATGCTTCAAGGAAACGACGGCGTTGCCGATTCGTTCGGTGCGCTAGTGCGCGGCGGGGAAGGGGGAGGCCGGGCGCGCAGCAGGCGCGGCCCGGCTGGCTGAAGTTACGCCGTCAGCGCGGCGGGCATCAGCGATTCGATGAACTTTGTGGTGCGGCGCGCCTGGCGCTTCATCGCGTAGTCGAACACCGCGGCCTGCTCCTGCAGCATCTCGGCGATGATCGTCGAGTGGTCGGCCGGCGGCAGCGACAGGTACGCATCGGCTTCGCCGTACGCATACTCGATCCGCATCCCGGATTTCTTCGCGATGTGCATCATCGTCGCGTTACGCGACAGGCAGTGCATGTACAGCATCGTCACGTGCGTGTTGCGGCTGCGGATCGCCGCGCGCTCGAACAGCTTCGAGCCGACGCCGCGGCCGCGTGCGCTTTCGAGCACCGACACGCCGAATTCGGCCGTGCGCTTGTCGCCCTCGGCCGGCAGGTAGGCCAGGTGGCCGACGCCGATCAGTTCGAGGTCGTGGTCGAACACGCCGAACACGGTGTCGCGGCCGAAGTCGATCGTGCGGACATAGTTCTCGATCACGTGGTCGGGCACCATCTGGCCGAAGCGCAGCAGGCGGTCCTCTTCGTCGAGCGAGAGAAAGTGGGTGAGCATTTGCTCACGGTCTTTGGAAGCCAGTTCCCTGACGAGAACCGGCGCACTACCGGCGTTGCCGACGACATCGGCAGTGCCGTTGAATTGCGTGTTCATCGTGGGTTCCTCAATGTGTGACCGTACAGCGGGTTGTGCAATGCAACAGCATTTTACCCGACCGTCAGCCCCCGGATTGGGGAAAACCCGTATTTAACGATGTTTAAGCTGGAGGATGAATTCTAAATCTGCTTAGTTAATTGGCTATCTATTTGATTTTTAAGGAGTTTAAAATTCGTCATATGAAATGCGCGGCGGGCGGTCGCAGTGTGCCCGTCGCGCAACGTTTGCTGCTGCGCGGCAATCAGGCGGCCGTCGACAGCCCGCGTTCGATCAGGTCGATCACCTGCTCGGCGAAGTCGCGGTAGCCGAGGCGGCCGCCGGGCTTCAGCCAGGTGAACGTCCAGTTGATCATCCCGAACACCATCATCGTCACGGACGTCTGGTTTTCCTTCGAGATGCGGTCCGGGTACGCACGTGCGAGCTGCCGCGTGAACGCCGCGACGATGTCGCGCTGGCGGTCGAGCACGATTTCGCGCTGCGCGTCCTCGAGATACTTCACGTCGTTGAGCAGCGCGACGTGGCGGCTGTGCGATGTCTCGTACTCGCCGAGGAACGCGCGCACGAGCTCCGCGAACGCATCGCGCTCGCTGAGGCCGCGCCGCTGGCTCGCCCCTTCGACCTCGGCGATGATCAGCATCAGCCGTTTCGTGTAGCGGTCGAGCAGGTCGAACAGGATCGCTTCCTTGCTCTCGTAATAGTGATAGAGGCGTGCCTTCGACGTGCCGCTCGCGGTCGCGAGATCGGACATCGACGTGCTCGGGTAGCTCGTCTGAGCGAATTTCTCGGCGGCCAGATCGAGGATCTGCTCGCGCTGGGATTCGTGGTCGGGCGCTCGGGTACGGGCCATGGTCGAATACGGAAGATTAGCGGTGCGGGGTGGCCGCGCGGGCCGCGCGCACCTGCGTGGAAGAGAGGGCGTCGGGCGCGTCGTCCTGCAGCTCGAGTCGGCCGGCTGCCGCGAGCTCGCGGCAGCGCCACCAGGCGATCGAGTCGCTGACGAACAGCCCGCCGCGGTCGGCGTCGGCCATGATGCTGCCGACGAGGCGCCCCGCGGGCAGCCAGTCGGCTTCCGCGCGCGCGACGATCAGCGCGTCGAGATCCGCATAGTGGCCGCTCTTGATCGTGTTACTGACCCAGTAGCGCAGCTCGGCGTTCAGGTGCTTCGCCTCCTGCCATTCGAGCGCGAGGCGGCCGATGCGCAGTACCGAGATCGGCGCGGCGACCGGCCGCTTGCGTGCCAGTTCCGCGGGCGAGAACATGCCGGTCGCGCATGCCTGGTCGGTGCGTGACAGCGACGCGCGCTGCGCGGTGTCGAGATCGGCGGCCGACAGCCGTACTTCGTTCAGGCGTTGCGGGACGTTGCGCAGGTGATAGGCGACGCGGCGCAGCAGCAGCTTGTCGCCGACACTCGGCGCGTGCCACACGACGACCTGGCCCGTATCCATCGCGAGCTGGTCGAGGCGTGCGAACTCGCTTTCGATCTCTGCGTTCCAGTCGGGAATCCGGTCGCCGAGCACGCGCTGCCAGAAGACGGCGCGCGTGTCGGGTGCCTCGTCGGCGCCCTTGAGCGGCCCGACGCCGAGGTCGTCGAGCAATCCGACGACGAGCTCGTCGCGTCCGGCTTGCGCGAGTGCCTCGCGCAGCGACTCGGCGGCGGTGCCGCCCTGAATCACATGAATGGTACTCATCGGCCTGTCGTCAACAAAAGAAAACCGCCGGCCGGGCGGACGTTGCGATGTCCAGCCGGCCGGCGGCCCCTAGTGTAAGCGAGATGTGTGACGGCGAGAAACCGTCCGGCGCCGCGCCGCGACGTCGCTCAACGCTCGTCGAAGCTCACGACGACCTTGTCGCTGATCGGGTGGCACTGGCACGTGAGCACGAAACCATCCTTCACTTCACGCTCCTCGAGCGTGTAGTTCTTCTCCATCCGAACTTCGCCTTCGAGCACTTTCGCCCGGCACGTGCAGCACACCCCGCCCTTGCATGCGTACGGCAGCGCGAGGCCCGCGCGTAGGCCGATATCGAGCAGGCTCACGCCTTCGTACGGCAGCCGCAGCTTGCGCTTCTTGCCGTCGAGCACGATTTCCAGGTCGGCCGCCGGCGTCTGGTCGGTGATTTCGACGATCGGGGCGCCGGCCTGCGGCAGCGGCGTGCCGAAGCGCTCGACATGCACCTTCGCCTGCGGCACGCCGGCCGCCTTCAGCGCGGCTTCGGCCGCATCCATCATCGGCGCGGGGCCGCAGATGAACGCCTCGTCGATCGCGTCGGCCGGCGTCAGCGTGCCGAGGAATTCCGCGCATTTCGCCTGGTCGAGCACGCCGTTGAACAGCTCGACGTCCTGCTGGTCGTCCGACAGCACGTGATAGAGGACGAAGCGGTTCATGTAGCGGTTCTTCAGGTCCTCGAGCTCCTCCGCGAACATGATCGCGTCGACGCTGCGGTTGCCGTAGATCAGCGTGAACGTGCTGCGCGGCTCCAGTTCGAGCGTCGTTTTCACGATCGCGAGCACCGGCGTGATCCCGGAGCCGCCGGAAAACGCGACGTACTGCTTGCCGTGGTCGGCGTTCAGGTGCGTGAAGAACCGGCCGTCCGGCGTCATCACGTCGATCGTGTGGCCCGGCTTGAGCGAGTCGAACGCGAAGTTCGAGAAGCGGCCGCCGCGCACGCGCTTGATGCCGATGCGCAGTTCGCCGTCACGGTCGTAGTCCGTCGTGCCGACACAGATCGAATACGAGCGGCGCGTTTCCTCGCCGTCGATGTGGGTCTTCAGCGTGACGAACTGGCCCTGCGTGAAGCGGTACGCGTCGCGTAGCTCGGGCGGCACGTCGAAGGAGACGGTCACGGCGTCGGCGGTCTCGGGCCGCACGTCGCGGATACGCAGCGGATGAAATTGCGGGGTCGCCATATCGATTAATAGGGTTTGAAGTAGTCGAAGGGTTCGCGGCAGTCGACGCAGCGATACAGCGCCTTGCAGGCCGTGGACGCGAATTGCGCGAGACGCTCGGTACGGGCGGAGCCGCAGCGCGGGCACGCGGGCGCCGCGACGGGCCGCGGCACGAAACGCACGACGTTCTCCCGCGGCGCGGCGGTGCCGCACTGGCCGACCGGCGGCGCGATGCCGTACGCGCGCAGCTTGTCGCGCGCTTCCTGCGTAATCCAGTCGGTCGTCCAGGCGGGCGCGAGCACCGTCTCGATCCGGTGCGGCGGCAGGCCGGCGGCTTGCAGCGCGGCGGCGATGTCCTCCGCGATCTGCGACATGGCCGGGCAGCCCGAGTAGGTCGGCGTGATCACGACTTCGAGCTGGCCGTCGTCCGCGCGGCGGACGTCGCGCAGGATGCCGAGCTCGCGGATCGACACGACCGGGATCTCGGGGTCGGGCACGGCTTCGAGCACGTCCCATGCACGGGCGAGCAGCGGGTCGGCGTGGCGCGCGGCAGGCACGGCGTGAGCGGGGGCGGTCTGGACGGACATCGTCGGGCTCCGTTGGGGCGGCTGGTTACCAGCTCGCGCCGGGATGCTGGCGCGCGAGGCTCTGCATTTCGGCGAGCAGGTAGCCCATGTGTTCCGAGTGCTCGCCCTGCTTGCCGGTCGTCACGTGCTGCACGGGTGCCGGCAGCGTGAGCGTCGCCTCCGCGAGCGCGTCGTCGACGTCCGCGCGCCATGCCGCTTCGAGCGCGGCCGGCGCGGGGGCGATGCCCGCGCCGGCGACCGCATCGTCGATCGTATCGGCGGCGAAGCATTCGCGCGTGTACGGCGTCAGGTAGTCGAGCGCGTCCTGCGCACGACGGTGCGATTCGTCGGTGCCGTCACCGAGGCGAACCAGCCACTCGCGTGCGTGCTGCACGTGATAGCGGGTTTCCTTCACCGATTTCGCGGCGATCGCGGCGAGCTGCGTGTCGGTCGACGTTTCCAGTGCGCTCCACACGTGAAGCATCAGCGCCGAGTACAGGAAGTTGCGCACGATCGTGACCGCGTAGTCCTTGTCGGCGTGTGCGGTACCGGCGATCGGGCCGTAGTGCGGCAGCTCGGCGAGCGTGAAGTTCGCGAACTCGCGCTCGGCGCGGAAGTACGCATAGTCGTCCTCGGTCTTCGTCGCGCCGGTGAGCTGGCGCTCGAGTTCGGCCGCATGCGTATACAGCATGCGCGCTTGGCCGATGAGGTCGAGGCTCATGTTGGTGAGCGCGATGTCTTCCTCGAGGATCGGGCCGTGGCCGCACCATTCGGCGTTGCGCTGACCGAGGATCAGCGTGTTGTCCGCGAGGCGCAGCACGTAGGAGAGGTGTTCGGGCGTGATCGTCATGGCGCGGGCGTTACATGTGGTTGACTTCGTCGGGCAGCGTGTAGAACGTCGGGTGACGGTAGATCTTGTCGCCCGCCGGCTCGAACAGCTCGGCCTTCTCGTTCGGATCCGACGCGGTGATCGCCGACGACGGCACCACCCAGATGCTCACGCCTTCCTGGCGGCGCGTGTAGACGTCGCGCGCCATGCGCAGCGCCATCGACGCGTCGGCGGCGTGCAGGCTGCCGCAATGCTTGTGGTCGAGCCCCTGCTTGCTGCGCACGAACACTTCCCAGATCGGCCATTCCTTGTTCATCACTTTCTCCTGAATCCTGAATTCGATGGTGTGCCGCCGCTCAGGCGGCGTGCTGTTCGGCGCGCGCGCGGCGCTTGGCTTCGTGGGCGAGTGCGGCTTCGCGCACCCACGCGCCGTCCTCGTGCGCTTTCACGCGGGTCGCGAGGCGTTCCTTGTTGCACGGGCCGTCGCCGTTGACCACGCGCCAGAATTCGTCCCAGTCGATCGTGCCGTAGTCGTGGTGGCCGCGCGCCTCGTTCCACTTCAGGTCCGGGTCGGGCAGCGTCACGCCGAGCACCTTCGCCTGGTCGACCGTCGCGTCGACGAACTTCTGCCGCAGGTCGTCGTTCGAGATCCGCTTGATGCCCCATTTCGCGGACTGGCTGCTGTGGACCGAATCCGCGTCGCTCGGGCCGAACATCATCAGCACCGGCCACCACCAGCGGTTCACGGCCTGCTGAACCATCGCGCGTTGCGCATCGCTGCCCTTCATCATCGACAGCAGCGCGTCGAAACCCTGGCGCTGGTGGAACGATTCTTCCTTGCAGACGCGGATCATTGCGCGCGCGTACGGGCCGTACGTGCAGCGGCACAGCGGGATCTGGTTCATGATCGCGGCGCCGTCGACGAGCCAGCCGATCACGCCGACGTCGGCCCAGGTCGGCGTCGGGTAGTTGAAGATGCTCGAGTATTTCGCCTTGCCGGCGAGCAGCGCGTCGATCAGCGAATCGCGCGATACGCCGAGCGTTTCGGCCGCGCTATAAAGATAGAGACCGTGGCCGGCTTCGTCCTGGACCTTCGCGAGCAGGATCGCCTTGCGCTTCAGGCTCGGCGCGCGCGAGATCCAGTTGCCTTCGGGCAGCATGCCGACGACTTCCGAGTGCGCGTGCTGCGAGATCTGGCGAACCAGCGTCTTGCGATAGGCATCGGGCATCCAGTCCTGCGGCTCGATCTTGCCGTCGGCGGCCATGACCGCATCGAACCGCGCCTGCTCGGGCGACTCGGCTGCGGCGTCGAGCGGCGCGACGTTGCCGGGGATGTCGAGGGATTGCGTGTACATGGCGAGGCTCTCGTCCGGTTGAATGTGTGCGAAGTATAAACCAACCGACCGGTCGGTTAATAAATTTCTTGCGGATTTGCGGCGAGACTCGGGTAAACGAGCGACGTTGGGGCGCGATCGGGCGACGTGAGGGTGGCCAACACGTGGGCCGCGTCTTCTGCGGCACAATGCCCGCTTTCCGACGAGGATTTTGCCGATGTCATTCCGAAGCAGTATCGCCGCGGCCGTGTTGGGCGCGGCTGTCTTTGTCTCGCCGCTCGTGGCGTCGGCTTCGGCCGCGCCGGCCGGATGGGTTGCCGCGTGGGCGACTGCACTGCAGCCGATTCCCGACCTTGCCGCACCGCCGCCGCTCTATCGCGCGCCCGACGTGGCCGGACGCGCCGTGCGCCAGATCGTCTATCCGACGGTGTCGGGGCGCGCCGCGCGGATCCGCGTCAGCAATGCATACGGTCGTGCGCCGCTGGTCGTCGAGGCGGCGAGCCTCGCGCGCGCCGGTGAAGGGGCGGCACTCGCCGGCGGTGTGGCGGTGCCGGTCCGGTTCGGCGGCAAGGCGTCGGTGACGCTTGCGCCGGGCCAGGAACTCGAAAGCGATCCGGTGGCGATCGACGTGGCGGCCGGGCGGCAGTATGCGATCAGTCTCCAGATGGGGCCGAACCAGCGGATGACGGTCTGGCACCGCGTGTCGAACCAGTTCAACTACGTGTCCGTACCGGGCGATCACGTGAGTGATCCGGGCGCCGCCGCGTTCCGCACCCGTTTTACCCAATATGCGTGGGTGACCGAGCTCGCAGTCGAGACCGGTTCCGCACGCGCCAGCGTAGCCGCGATCGGCGATTCGATCACCGATGGGCTGCGCTCGAGCGTGAACCGCAATCGCCGCTGGCCGGATGCGCTTGCGCATCGGCTGACCGCCTCCGGCGTGGAGTCGATCGGCGTCGCGAATCTTGGTATCAGCGGGAACCGGCTGCTCAGCGACTCGGCGTGCTATGGCACGTCGCTGGCGTCGCGTTTCGAGCGCGATGCACTGTCGCGGGCAGGTGTGAAGGCGGCGATCGTGCTGATCGGGATCAACGACATCAACTTCGCGGTGATGCCGCCGCGCGCGGGGCTCGATTGCGACCACCCGCATACGCAGGTCACGGCCGCATCGCTGATCGACGGCTACCGCCGGCTGATCGACGCGGCGCACCGTCAGGGCGTGAAGGTCTTCGGCGCGACGCTGACGCCGGCCGGGCTGCCGGCGGGGCGCGAGGCGATCCGCCTCGAGGTGAACCGGTGGATCCGAAGCGGTAGCGGGTTCGACGGTGTGGTCGACTTCGATGCGGTGCTGCGCGATCCGGCGCGCCCGAGCGTGCTGCAGCGTCGCTACGACAGCGGCGACGGCATTCATCCGAGCGACGCCGGCTACACGGCGATGGCCGACGCAGTGCCGGTCGAGCAACTGCAGGCTGCAGTGGGCGGCAGGTGATGCCCCTCTATATATAGAGAGAAGTATTGCCGGCGGCAGGGAGGTCGGCGGCGTCACGCGGCCGGTCGAGCCCCAAGCCCCCGTGCGCGGTAGCGCACGGGGGCTTTTTCAAAATATTTTCACAAAGGGGCTTGCGTAGTTGGAGGCGGGTGCTTAGAATCACGCCTCTTTCGCGCTAACGGAAACACGGCGCGGAAGAGGGAAGCAAGGTTGGCGGTGTGCTGAAGTCTGGAGCGCGCTACTGGCCTGGAAGTTGAACCCCGCAGTCGCAACGATGTAGTTAAAAAAGTTGTTGACGAAATGCGAAACACGGTTCATAATCTCGCTTCTCTGCTGCTGAAAACGCAGCGCTGCTGAGAAACGCGAAGTTCCTCGCAGAAACGCTCTTTAAAAATTAACAGCCGATAAGTGTGGGCGCTTGATGGAAGCGAGCTGATCCTCGGATCAGATAGCGAAAGTATCAAGAGTCTCACACTAAAGTAAGTCAGGT
>NZ_JAUJQH010000034.1:0-63372 GCF_030482905.1 Burkholderia sp. AU45251
TGCCTTCGCTCATCACCGCGAGGCGGCTGGCCATCGTCATCGCCTCTTCCTGGTCGTGCGTGACCATCACGCAGGTCACGTCGACCTTCTCGATGATGTTCACGAGTTCGAGCTGGGTCTTCTGGCGGATCTTCTTGTCGAGCGCGGACATCGGCTCGTCGAGCAGCAGGAGCTTCGGGCGCTTGACCAGCGAGCGGGCGAGCGCGACACGCTGCTGCTGGCCGCCCGACAGTTGATGCGGCTTACGCTGCGCGTACTTGCTCATCTGCACCAGCGCGAGCGCATCGGCCACGCGTTCCTTGATCTCGTGCTTCGGCGTGCCTTCCTGCTTCAGGCCGAACGCGACGTTCGATTCGACCGTCATGTGCGGGAACAGCGCGTACGACTGGAACATCATGTTCACCGGACGGCGGTACGGCGGCAGCGACGCAAGATCTTCACCGTCGACGAAGATCTTGCCGGAGGTGGCCGTCTCGAGCCCGGCGAGCATGCGCAGCAACGTCGACTTGCCGCAGCCCGAGCTGCCGAGCAGCGCGAACAGCTCGTTCTTTGCAATAGTCAGGTTCACGTTGTCGACGGCCGTGCTGTCGCCGAATTTCTTCACGACGTTTTCGATGCGCACGAACGCGTCGTTCGTCGCGCGGGTGGCGCCGGCCGCGGCCGGCGCATCGGGCAGGGTGTGGTTCATGGCCGCCTCCTCAACCGCCCGACTTCAACTGCAGCCACAGACGGTTCTGCATCCGCGCGATCTCGGCGCTGCGCGGCATCGCAAGCGACGTCTTCGCGATCGTCGCATCGGACAGGTAGATGCCCGGGTCCTGCACGATCGCCGGTGTCACGAACGGGCGCGCGGCCTTGTTGGCGCTCGGGTAGAAGATCTCGTTCGTGATCGCCGCGTTGGTCTTCGGATCCTCGATGTAGTTGATCCATTTCAGCGCGGCTTCCGGATGCGGCGCATCCTTCGGGATCGCCATCACGTCGAACCACAGCAGGCCGCCTTCCTTCGGATTCACGTAGCGGATTTCGTACGCGCGCTTCGCGTCCAGCGTGCGCCGCCGCGCGATGCCGACGTCGCCCGACCAGCCGAGCACGACGCACACGTCGTTGTTCGCCAGGTCGTCCGCATAGCCGGCCGAGCTGAACTGCGTGACGTACGGGCGGATCTTCTTCAGCACGTCGTAGGCCGCCTGGTAATCGGCCGGATTCCTGCTCTCCGGATCCTTGCCCATGTACTGCAGCGCCGCCGCGAACGCGGCGTCCGGCGCGTCGAGCAGCGAGATGCCGCAGCCTTTCAGCTTCGCCGCGTTCGCCGGATCGAACAGCAGCGCCCAGCTGTCGGTCGGCGCGTTGTCGCCGAGCCGCTTCCTGACGGCCTCGACGTTGTAGCCGATACCCGTCGTGCCCCACGCCCACGGTACGCCGTACTGGTTGCCAGGATCGGCCTTCGCGACCATCTTCATCAGCACCGGGTCGAGGTTCGCGAGATTCGGCAGCTTCGACTTGTCGAGCTTCTGGTACACGCCGGCCTGGATCTGCTGCGCGAGATAGTTCGACGTCGGCACGACGATGTCGTAGCCCGAGCTGCCCGCCAGCAGCTTGGTCTGCAGCGTGTCGTCGCTGTCGTAGCTGTCGTAGCGTACCTTGATGCCCGCCTGTTTCTCGAACACCGGCACCGTGTCCTTCGCGATGTATTCGGACCAGTTGTAGACGTTCAGGTTGGCATCGCCGGCACGCACCGGTAGGCTTGCCGCGGCGGCAAGGCCCGCCGACATGACGAACATGGCACGGACGGCCGGACGACAGCGAAATCGGACACGCATGGGGATCTCCAGAGAGTAGTCATCGGCCGTTGCGCCACGCCCGGGTGGGCTCGCGGTAACGCCGTCAGACGGTTTCGGCACAGGGGTCAATGTAGAGATCGCGATTCGTACCGTCAGTCCCGAAAACCGGGACAAGCGGTGTCGCGTGCCGGGGCCGTTTGAGTGGATTCCCATCTAGGCAATCGAAAATCGTCGTGATACGAGTAGCGCCACCTGAAATTTCCTGATACCCGAGGCCATGGACGCTGCGCTCCCCTCCCCCGATCTGCCGCTGAGTCACGTCGCATTCGTGACGGAAACGCTGGGCGATATCGCGCAGGCTGTCGGCACGCCGCAGTTCATGCGCGCCGTCTACGACACGCTCGTGCGCTACGCCGACTTCGACGCGGTACACCTCGACTACGAACGGGTCGCGTCGTCGGGCCGGCGCAGCGTCGGCTGGATCGGCAGCTTCGGCCGCGAGCCGGAACTCATCACGCAGGTGATGCGCCACTACTACCGGAGCTATGCGAGCGACGATGCGACCTACGCGGCCATCGACAGCGAAAGCGACATGCAGCTCGTACAGGTGTCCGCGCAGCGCGTCGCGAGCGAGATCCGCCATCAGTTCTTCGACAGCGGCGACATCCACGACGAATGCGTGATCGCCGGCGTCACGCTCGGCACGCGCTATTCGATCTCGATCGCGCGCTCGCGGCGGCTGCCGCCGTTTTCATTGAAGGAGTTGAGCCTGCTGAAGCAACTGTCGCAGGTGGTGCTGCCGCTGGCGTCCGCGCACAAGCGCCTGCTCGGCGCGGTGTCGGCCGACGGCGGCGAGTGCGACGAACTCGATCTCGACCACGTCGCGCAATGGCTGCCGGAATGGCAGGAACGACTGACCGCGCGCGAGCTGCACGTGTGCGCGTCGTTCATCCAGGGCATGACCTCGGCTGCGATTGCGCAGTCGATGGGGCTCAAGACGTCCACCGTCGACACGTACGCGAAGCGCGCATTCGCGAAGCTCGGCGTCGATTCACGCCGGCAGTTGATGACGCTCGTCCTGAGAAACGCGTCGCGACGGCACGACGCATGAGTTTCCCGCGCACCGGCCGCCGGCCGGTTGCGCGCGCATCCATCCCCGCGCCGCCTCATAACGATCCGACAATTTATTGGTTCCCTTGACGATGCGCTGTCCGTATCGTTCACCGACTCGTCAGACCATTCGACCAACGGGGGAATCCAACAATGAAACAGATCCGTTCACTCGCACTGCTCACGCTGCCGGCCGCGCTCTATGCCGTCGGCGCTCACGCACAAAGCAGCGTCACGCTGTACGGCATCGTCGATGCCGGCATCGCATACGTGCACAACGCGCAGAACGCGAACGGCGGCAACGCGTCGAGCCTCGTCAAGTTCAGCAGCGGCAACCTGTCGGGCAGCCGCTGGGGGCTGCGCGGCACCGAGGATCTCGGCGGCGGCCTGGCCGCGCTGTTCCAGCTCGAGAACGGCTTCAACATCGGCACCGGCGCGCTCGGCCAGGGCCAGCGCGAATTCGGCCGCAAGGCCGTCGTCGGCCTCTCGAGCAGCACGTACGGCACCGTGACGCTCGGCCGCCAGTACGATCCGGTCGTCGATCTCGTGCAGGGTCTCACGCAGGACAACTACTTCGGTGGCGTGTTCGCGACGCCGGGCGATCTCGACAACTACGACAACAGCCTGCGCGTCAGCAACTCGGTGAAATACACGAGCCCGCTGATCTCGGGCTTCCAGTTCGAGGGCCTGTACGGCTTCGGCGGTGTCGCGGGCGCCACCGGCAGCGGTCGCACGTACAGCTTCGGCGCGAGTTACGCGAACGGGCCGCTGTCGCTCGGTGCCGGCTTCTTCTACGCGAACGGCGGCTCCACCGTCGCAAACGGCGTGCGCAACTGGTCGAGCAGCTCGGACACGCTGTTCAACACCGTGATCAACCAGGGCTTCTCGAGCGCGAAGTCGATCCAGATCGTGCGCGTGGCCGGCCAGTACGTGGCCGGGCCGGCCACCTTCGGCCTCGCGTATTCGAATACGCAGTACGGCGCGGACACGCTGTCGGCCTTCAGCCAGAACGCGAAGTTCAACAACGGCTCGGCGTTCTTCAACTGGCAGTTCTCGCCGGCGCTGCGCGCGGGCGTCGGCTACAACTACACGTCGCTGACGGGCCCGGCGTCCGCGCACTACAACCAGGTCAACCTCGGCGCGGACTACGCGCTATCGAAGCGCACCGACCTGTATGCGCTGTTCGGCTACCAGAAGGCGAGCGGCAACACGCTCAACGCGAACGGCGCGGTCGTGAAGGCCGCCGCGTCGGTCGGCTCGTATGGCGTGAACTCCGGCACCGATACGCAGGAACTCGCGATCGTCGGGATTCGCCACAAGTTCTGATCGCGTCGCCGCACGGCGACATCGACCACGACGACAGCCGGCAGGCGCGCACCTCGGTGCGCGCCTGCGGCGTTTACACTGTCCGCGATTCCGTTCCGCACGACACAAGGAGGCCGGCATGCTGACCGTATGGGGGCGCCGTAATGCATTCAACGTCCAGAAGGTGATGTGGCTCGTCGACGAGCTCGCACTCGCGCATCGGCACGTGCCGGCCGGCGGGCAGTTCGGCGTGCTCGACACGCCCGCTTTTCTCGCGATGAACCCGCACGGGCGCGTGCCCGTGATCGACGACAGCGGCACGGTCGTCTGGGAATCGCACAGCATCCTGCGCTACCTTGCCGCGCGTTACGGCCGCCCCGGCTTCTGGCGTGACGATCCCGCCGAACAGTCGCGCGCCGACCGCTGGATGGACTGGTCGCAAACCACGCTGCAGCCGACGTTCCTGAACGGCGTGTTCCGGGGCTTCTTCCGGACGCCGCCCGAGCAGCGCGACACGGCGCGCGTCGAGCAAAGCATCGCGCAGTGCGCGCAGCACTTCCGGACGCTCGATGCGGTGCTGGCCGGGCAGCCGTTTCTCGCGGGCGACGCGCTCTCGCTCGCCGACATCGCGACCGGCACGCACCTGTATCGCTATTTCGAGCTCGACATCGCGCGGCCGGACATCCCGCACGTGCAAGCGTGGTACGAGCGGCTGAAAGCGCGGCCCGCGTATCGCACGCACGTGATGATTCCGTTCGACGACTTGCGCGGGCGGCTCGATTGACTGTAAGGCGTCAAGAGGTGGTGTCTCGACGCGGGAAATCTGGCCATCGGCATCGTGCTCACCACATGGCGCTGTGAGCACGATGCCGGTTGTCGTGATGCGATTACCGGGGCGAGCGATGCGGCCGCTATCGGCTTGCTGACGCAGCGTCGACCGGATGCCCGACGTCATGCAACGACGCGATCAATCTCTGCCTGACGGTCTGAACCTTGATCGAATGGCGATTATGTGGCGGATAGGCGATAAAGAGCCAATCGCCGTATTTTGGCAAGGGTTTGGCGAAACTGGTTTCCATGATCGGAACGAGTTTTCCAGCGGACAACTCGGCACCCACCAGCCAATACGGCATCAGAATAATGCCCTGATTTGAAATCGCCGCAGAAATAACCGCATCCGACATATTGGACGAGAATGATCCTTGAGGCAGGAAGTGAGTCACGCCTGTTTTGTCCTCGAATACCCAATGCTTGTCGAGCCCCAGTATTTCGTGCCGTATGCAGCGGTGTTTTTTCAAATCGTCGATTTCTTCCGGAACGCCGTGTCGTGACAAATACGTCGGGCTTGCGCAGAGCACATGCGTATTCGGCGTGAGCCGGTGCTGAATCAGCGACAAGGATTGATCCTCACCGACTCGAATTCCCATATCGAAACCCTGGGTCACCAGATCACGGTATTCATCACTGAGATCAAGCTCTATCTCGAGCTCCGGGAATTCATCAAGCAACGCCGGAATGATGTCGATCAGATAGCGGCGTCCGAAATTCTCGGGAGCCGTGATACGCATCCTCCCCGACATATCTTCCGTCACACCTCTGATCGCCTTCAGCGTCTCGTCCAGCTGTGTCAGCTGGACACGCGACTGCAGAAGCCGGTACCCGGCTTCGGTCAGCGATAGCTGACGCGTCGAACGGATGAACAGCGTCGCGCCCAGGTTTTGCTCCAGCTGGTTGATGAGGCGCGTGATCGAGGAAATGGCGACCTGACGGGTGCGCGCAACGGCGGAAAAGCTCCCCTGATCGGCAACGTCGAAGAACAGTCGAACTGCGGCGATGGTGTCCATGGATCACTCGAATCATATTTTGCGCAAAGCGCAAGGCACCTTTCGAACGCGCGAAGTGCCTGCTGCCGGGGAAAGAGAATACCATTTCAAGGTCAGAAAAATTTTGCGCCTGGCGATGAATAAACTCGCAATATCGGCGCAATCGAGACGCACGGCGACAACGAATATTTTCCATTCCAGCCAGTAGCGAAGGAGACTCCCGATGATTCGACGCTTCGATAAATTGTTCATCAATGGGGACTGGATTGCCCCGCGTGGCAGCGATTTCAGTCCGGTCATCAATCCGGCTACCGACGAAGTCATCGCCGAGATATGCAATGCAACCGCCGAAGATGTGGATAAAGCATTCCGTGCTGCCAGACAAGCATTCGGCACATGGTCGAAAACCCCATCCAGCGAGCGTCATGACTGGATCGTGAAAATCCACGATGCGCTGGAAAGCCGCCGCGAGGATCTGGAGAACGCCATCTCGACATCGATGGGTTGCCCGATCGAAGTGACACGACAGATACAGACGTCCTGTATCGGTGCCTTCCGGAATTTTGCTGCGCGCAGCGCGATGCTCGACGAGACGACGGAGGTCGACAATGTCGTGGTCATCCGGGAGCCCGTCGGTGTATGCGTGCTCATTACGCCGTGGAACTATCCGCTATTCCAGTTGCTGACCAAAGTCGGATCCGCGCTGGCCGCAGGATGTACGGTCGTGATCAAGGAATCGTCGGTCACGCCGCTGCAAGGCCTGATACTGGCGGAGATTGTCGACTCGATCGGCCTTCCCAAAGGCGTCTTCAACCTGTTGACCGGCAGGGGGAGCGTGCTCGGCGACCTGCTGGTCACCCACCCGGCCGCGGACATGGTGTCGTTCACCGGATCGACTCTCAATGGCGCCCGCATCCAGGAACTTGCGGCCCGGTCGATCAAGCGGGTCTGCCTGGAACTCGGCGGCAAGAGTCCTTTCATCATCACGGAAAGCGCGGATCTCGAGGCCGCAATCAGGTTCGGTGTCGAAGACGTGATGATCAACTCCGGCCAGACCTGCGTCTGCCTGTCTCGCATGCTGATTCCGACATCCAGGTACGAAGAGGCGGTCACCATCGCCAAGCGTATCGCCGAGCGCATCAGGATCGGCAACCCGGCGGATGAAACGACCGACATGGGCCCGATGAGCTCCCGATCCCAGCGAGAGACCGTCATCGCGTACATCAACAAGGGGCTGGAGGAAGGCGCCAGATTGGTGACCGGCGGCCCCGATCTTCCCGAAGGCATCGACAAGGGGGCCTTTGTCAGACCGACGATCTTTCGTGACGTGCACAACAGGATGACGATCGCACAGGAAGAAATATTCGGACCGGTCATCTGCACGATTCCATACGACCGGATCGAGGATGCCATCTTCATGGCCAATGACACGCCTTACGGACTATCGTCGGCGGTCTGGTCCGGAACCGTCGCGGACGCAATCGACATCGCCAGGAAGATCCGGGCGGGCGCCTGCTCGATCAACGGCGGCGAATTCAGCTATGAAGCGCCATTGGGCGGCTACAAGCAATCAGGCAACGGCCGCGAGTGTGGCGATTTCGGCATGCATGAATTCATCGAGCTGAAGAGCTTGCAACTGCCCGCAAGCGCGCGTTGATCCTTGAATGAAACGTGAGTTCCGATACACAGGAGGCGCCATGCTGAACATCGTTTCGGAGCCAGCAGCCGATGGCTACGACTATGTCGTCATCGGATCCGGATCCGCTGGAAGCACGATCGCCGGCCGACTGGCAGAAGACACATCGTTAAGCATCCTTCTGATCGAGGCGGGCGGATCCGATATCAATATCGGCATCGTCATGCCAGGTGCGATGGGTCTGCCGTTGCTCAGCGACAAGACGAACTGGAAGCTTTTTTCGGATGATGGCCCGGGGCCCATTTACGAGCCGCGAGGCCGCGTGCTGGGCGGTTCGTCATCGGTCAACGGCATGAACTGGATGCGCGGCAACGCCGAGGACTACGATGCCTGGTCCGATTTCGGCGTGGCAGGGTGGGATTACCAGGACGTCCTTCCGTACTTCAAGAAGATGGAAACATTCGAAGATGGCGAGAATCGCTGGAGAGGAGGCAGCGGCCCGATCAAGGTCGAGCGAGCACCCTGCAGGAACCGGCTGTTCGAGGCATTCCTCGAGGCCGGGCAGCAAGCCGGGCATGCGCTGAATCCGGATCAAAACGGGGAGAAGCAAGCAGGCATGCATCGAATCCAGCGCAACATCTGCGACGGCCGGCGCATCAACGCTTCGTATGCCTATTTGCGGCAAAAGCCCATGCGCAACCTCGATGTCATGTTGCATACACGGGTGACGCGGCTGCTGTTTTCGGGCACGACCTGTGTAGCCGTCCAGGCCACCCGCCAGGGCAGGAATCATCGGATCGCCGTAGGACGCGAGGCGATTCTTTGTGCGGGCGCCTTGATGTCCCCGCACCTGCTGATGCTGTCGGGAATCGGAGAGGCGGACGCGCTCCGCAGCCATGGCATTGCGCCGGTTGTCCACCATCCGGAGGTGGGACGTGGCTTATCCGATCACACGGCGCTCGTCGTCGACTGGCATGTCAGGAACGAGCACGATTCGATGGCCCGCGAGTTGTCCGTGCCGCGCCGCCCGCTGATCGGCGCGCAATGGATCCTGACACGTCGAGGCATTGGCGCCTCCAATCTCTTTGAAGCCGGCGCGATGATTTCCACCGATGGCTCCGGGCGACCGGATGTCCAGATGGAGTGCGTGGCTTTTCGACCGTACTTCGGGCACGACGCCATACGCATCAATCCCGGCTACCACTGCTCATTGAGTCTGCAGCGGCCCACGAGCACCGGGCGGGTATGGTTGCGCTCCGCCGACCCACTGGCAACCCCCGCGTTCAGCTTCAACTATCTGACGACCGAATATGACCAAAAGCTGGCGATCAAGGCGATCAAGTCCGTACGCGAGATCATGAGCCAGTCCGCCATGGCCAGGCACGTTCAGGGGGAGGCAGACGACGTTGCGCAAGCGCGCAGCGACGCAGACATTCTGGCGTGGGCGAAAGCCACGGCGGAATCCAATTACCACCCGTCCTGCACGTTGCGCATGGGGACGGTGACGGATTCGGAGGGCCGGGTGTTTGGCGTCGAACGCGTCCGGGTAGTCGATGCTTCGATTTTTCCGACCATCCCGTCCGCCAACCTCAATTCACCGGTCACCATGCTGGCAGAGAAGATTGCCGCGTCGATTCTCCGGCAATCCGGGCAAGCCGGTTCGGCGCAGCGCAATGCGTTCTCGATCGATACGGCCTGAGCGCGACACCTTGCGTCCTTGAGAGACGTCGCTGAAAGATGAATCGGAATGTCGTGGAGCCTGAGCGAACATGAGCAAGCATGAATGCAACGCCGAACGGATCAACGCAATGCCCGACCACGCCGAGGCCGGCCCGACTGCCAACAAGCTGTATCGCAAGCATGGCATCGCCGACGACGGCCTCGACGCGTGGCGTGCCAGGCTCGGCAGCGGGAATACCGCTGAAGCGAGACGCGTCAGACAGCTGGAGGACGAGAACACTCGTCTGAAGCTGCTCGTTGCGGACCAGGCGCTCGATATCAAGCTGCTCTGGGAAGTCGTCAGCGGGAAGAACGTGCAATCTGATGCTGACTGAAGGCCGTTCCGTTCGACGACTTGCGCGGGCGGCTCGATTAGCGGATGTCCTGGCGCGGCAGATCCGCCCGCAAACTCCGCCTAATGTCGCCGCATTCCACCGAATCCGCTCGCGCCGCCGAACTGATGCATGCCGCCGAATCCGTGGCCGGCGGCACCCACCGGAAACGCGCCATGGTGAAAACCGGCGCCGATCGGCACGCCGAAGCGGTGATGCTCCATCCCGTTGAAGTGGACGACGTGATCGAAGTGGTGGAAATGATGAAAGTGGTGGAAGCGATCGACGAAGACGAAGCCCACGCCCGCGCCGATGAAAAGCGGCGGCCCCCAGTACCACAGGTCGGCATACGGATAGTCCACCGCCGGATACCATAGAACGCTACCGTCGGGGCTCTGCACGAACTGCCATGTGCCATCGTCTTGCACGCACGCACGCCCCACGATTTGCTGCTCCGTGCCGTCGATGTTCGCCTGCGCGACGACCGCACGGCAGTTCGTACCGGCGTCCGCCTGATCGTCGTATGTTTGCGCAAAGACCGCCGCGGAACAGCCGAGACAGACGATACCTATCCCGGATCGAAACCAGTTGCACATGATCGGCTCCTGCCTGATTGCCCCCGACCACTCGATCGCGCGGCGCCGCTGGCGGCGCCCGGCAGATCGGATTGCTTGCACACGATTCATCACGCGGCGCTCGCATGCCGCCGCTTCATACAGGGTCTCCTGTCGGCTAAACGATGCAGCGCGCCTGCTTATTCCAGGGGTCTGGTTCGAATGAATCGTTGTCGCGTTTGACGTCCGGCCTAGCGTCTCGCGAAGCGATAGGCAGCCGCTGCGGTGATCCCGAATACCAGATGGGCCACCAGCGTGATCGCGCCGCGAACCGGGATGAACCACGGGAAGATCGTGGTAAAGGCGTACAGGTTGACGCCGTACAGGACGAGGCCGAACGCGCCGCCTGCGAGTAGCGCGGCCGCGAGCGACAGGGTGCGAATCACCTTCGCCAGCACGGCCGCGTAGGCCAGCGACAGCACCAGGTGCACGAGGGTCGCCACCGCCATGACCAGCGGATCGAAGCCGCCGGGCGCGCCGAGCGCGCGGCGCCCCATCACGATGGCCGCCGTGAGGCGCGCGTCTCGCAACAGGTTCCCGATGGCGTCGTCGCCGGCGATCGGCCAAAGCAGCAGTTCGACGACGGTCGAACCGACCGCCGCACCGAATGCGGCCCAGAGAACCGGGACGAAATCGGCTCGTTTCAATGGGCGCTCCCGTCGCAACCGGCCGATGCATCGAAGCGGCGTGCGCCCCACCCGCTTCGGCTCCGGTCGGCCGACGTGTGCCCGCGATACCGAACCGGGCGGCCACGCAAAATTACGACGCCCCTTCGCAATCCGTCCAGTACGCGAAAGGATCGCGATGTTTCGGATAATTCTCGTCGAGCCATTTCAGCAACGTCGCCCGCGCATTGTCCATGTCGGCTTTCAGCGACGAGGTCGTCAGTTCGTGCACTTCGACGGACTTTTCGCGATCGACCACGAAGCAGTTCCAGTCGGGGCCGTCCAGATCCGGATCGTCGGACGCCTTCGACGACTTGCCCCAGCCGAACCCCTTGCGTGCGTCGATGTAGTACCGCGGATGCACCTTCAGGTACGACATCTCGCCGCCTTGCAAGCTGCTCTCCGCGCGCAGCACGTCGCGTCCGTCAACGATCTGCGTGACTTCCGGCAGCCGGCGCGCTCGCCATCCGGCGGGCAGCGTCGCGATGGCCTTGACGCTGTCGTACATCCCCCACTCCAGCCCCCAGGCTTCGGCCATACGCTTCATGAATGCGTTCGCATTCGGATAGCCGCGCAACTGGATCCGGGTCGACAGCGTGACTTCGACACCGCCGCGCCCGCCGGAACCCGCGGACGCTTCATCGCCCGCCGCTTCAAACGGATTGAACGGATTGCCCGGACGCGACGCGCGCGTCTCATCCGCGGGCGCCATACCCGAAAACAGCTGGTCGAGCGCCGCACGCGCTTTCGACGACTTGTCTGGCCTGTTCATCGCTGACCTCCTTTCCATCGGCACGGCTGTACACATTTTCGATTTTCGTTCATCTCTCCACCTCATCGTTTTTCGCGGTCGCATTGTCGTCGATCCGGCGGCCCGAGCCTAGTGCCGCGAATCGCGTACTGCTTCCTTCTGCGCCATCGGCCCGCCGTGGCGGGTCGTCAAGGCGGGCCGGCTAGCGGCCTTCGCCCACCGCCGCCCGCATCCGCTCCATCAACGCGAGCACCTCCGGCCGATTCTCCCCCTTCGCGTGCACGAAGTAATACCTGAGCACCGAATCGACCTCGTGCGGGCTCACGCGCACGAGGTCGCTGCGCTTCAGATAGGCGTCGGCGAGCGGCACGCGCGCCAGCGCCACGCCGAGCCCGGCCTCGGCCGCGGCCAGCACCAGGTTGTAATCCTCGAAACGGCGATCCTGCGCGCGCGGCTTGAACGGCACGCCCAATGCATCGAACCACGTGCGCCAGCCTGTCACGTCGGAGTCGTGCAGCAACGGCAGGTCGAGCAGCGCGGCATCGCCGCGCCGGCGGCGCTCCGTGGCCAGTTGCGCGGCGAGCCGCGGATGCGCGACCGGATAAAGCCGCTCCGGCATGAACGCACGGGTTTCGAGCTGACGCCAGTTGCCGCGCCCGTAGCGAATCGACAGATCCGCTTCGCCGCCGGCGATATCCACATTGCGAAGCTCGATGCCGAGCTCGATCCGCAACGCCGGCGCCTCACTCTCGAGCGCATGCTGGCGCTCGAGCAGCCAGAGCTGCGCGAAGGCCGGCACCACGCTCATCCTGACCAGCCGCGGCGTACGCGGCGAGCGCCACTGATCGGCCGCACTGTCGATGATCGCGAACGCCTGCTCGATCCGGCCGACGAAGCGCTGCCCGTCCGGCGTCAGGCGCACGCCGCGCGCATGACGTTCGAACAACCTCAGGCCGAGCCAGTTTTCAACGGCGGCCACCCGCCGGCTGATCGCGCCGTGCGTCACGCCGGAGACGTCGGCCGCAGCCAGGAACGAACCCTCGCGCGCGACCGTGCACACCGTCTCCAGGCTCGCGAGCGGCGGCCGCGAACCCGGCGCCGGCGCGGCGGCGGGCGACGCCGCTGGGGCGCGCTTCGCACGGGTTGAAGCACCGGCCGGCCGCCGGCCCGAGCTGTGAATCATGGTCATATCTGCGTGCTGATCTGTGCGCTAGCTTAGCATCTTGCCACACCGCATCATTGCCGCATGAACACGCTCTCCACCCCGTCGTCGCGCCCTGCGCGGCAGCCGCTGATCGCGGCCGGCGCGGTCGCTTTCACGATCGTTTCGTGGGCGTCCGCTTTCCCCTTCATCCGGATCGGCCTGCATGGCCTGACCCCGCTGCAGCTCGCGGCGGCGCGCTTCGCCACCGCGGCCGTGCTGATCGTCGCGTGGCTGATCGCGCGACGGCCGCGCGTGCCGACACGGGGCGACGCGCTGCGCTTCCTGCTATGCGGCTTTCTCGGCATCGCGCTCTATAACGCGCTGCTCAATACCGGCGAGCAGACGGTATCGGCCGGCGCGGCAAGCTTCATCGTGAACACCCTGCCGATCTTCACCGCGCTGCTGGCCGCGGTGTTTCTTGGCGAGCGCTTCAATCGCTGGGGCTGGCTCGGCTCGCTGGTCAGCCTCGCCGGCATCGCGGTGATCGCGCGCGGACAGCCGGGCGGCCTCGTCCTCGGCGCGGGCAGCACATTGATCCTCGGCGCGGCCCTGTGTTCGGCCAGCTATTTCGTGCTGCAGCGGCGGCTGATTCCGGTGTACGGCGCGCTGGCCTGCACCGCGTACACGCTGCTGGCCGGCGCGCTGCTGCTCTCGCCTTGGCTGCCGGGTGCGCTCGTGGCGCTGGGCAGCGGGTCGCGCGACACGACGCTGGCCGTCCTGATGCTCGGCATCTTCCCCGCCGCGCTGGGTTACGCGACCTGGACGTTCGCACTCGGCTACTTCGGCGCGGCACGCGCCGCCAACTTCCTCTATCTGACGCCGGCGGTCGCGACGATGCTGTCGATGGCGCTGACGGGCGAGCGGCCCGGTATCGAGACGGTGTGCGGCGGCCTGCTGGCGATTGCCGGCGTGATCTTCGTGGCGTTGCGCGGACGTTCCTAGGATCGCAGCGTCATCGGGCCGGCACGATCGCCCCGGCGATCCGCAAGCGAGCCGGTCGGGACGACCCCGGCATCTGCGAAACCGAATGCGTGGCGCGGGCTGTCGCCGTCGCGCCAGTTCGCCGAGGTTGCCGGACTTGACGGTTAGTTGCGTTGGATGGGGGCATCGATCCCGATGAAGCATGGTCATGCAACCGGATGCGCGATCGAAACCGTCCAAACTGTGCAGACAAATCGACCGAACAGTTCCGAATTGACCGCGCATCAGTGTCCATGGCTTCGTCCCGGCCGCCGGCCGAATAATGGATGCGGCCGTAAGGCCGTCGACAGCGAATCGCAGCCTGCGGCCTGCTGCGGCGCACGATTTCCGGCATCCGGCACCTTCGAAATCCGGGCGCCGGCCGTGCCGCGCCCGCCCCGCCATGCGATTCGCCGCAGCGCGCAAAATCGGCTTCATATATATTCGTACGAATTGCACCGTATCAGGCCCCGATTCGACCGCTCAGCCGGGCGGCACGTCGCAGGTCAGGACGCGATGCAAGTGAAGCCCATGATGGGTATGGAGACTCGTCCGATCGCCCCGACCTCGCCGTCGGCCGGTCGAGACGTCAATAGAAAGATCATTCAATTCGGAGATGGCAGATGGAACGAAGCACTGTCGGCATGCGCTGCAAACCCCTGATCACCGTTGCACTGGCTGCCGCCGCGTTTGCGGCCGCCTCGACCGCCATGGCCGACCAGGTCGTCAAGATCGGTAGCGTCGAGCCGACGACGGGCGGCATCTCGCACCTCGGCAAGGACAACGAGAACGGCGCGCGCCTCGCGGTCGAGGAAATCAATGCGAAGGGGCTCACGATCGGCGGCAAGAAGATCACGCTGCAACTCGACGCGCAGGATGACGCGGCCGACCCGCGCCAGGCCACGCAGGTCGCGCAGAAGCTCGTCGACGACAAGGTTGTCGCCGTCATCGGCCACCTGAACTCGGGCACGTCGATCCCGGCCTCGAAGATCTACAGCGACGCGGGCATCGTGCAGATCTCGCCGTCGGCCACCAACCCGACCTACACGCAGCAAGGCTTCAAGACGACGTACCGCGTCGTCGCGACCGACGCGCAGCAGGGCCCGGCACTCGCGAGCTATGCGCAGTCGAAGGGCGTGAAGAGCGTCGCGGTGATCGACGATTCGACCGCGTACGGCCAGGGCCTCGCGAACGAGTTCGAGAAGAAGGCGAAGGCGCTCGGCCTGAAGGTGCTGTCGCACGACGCGACCAACGATAAGGCCGTCGACTTCCGCGCGATTCTGACGAAGGTCAAGGGCGAGAACCCGGACGCGATCATGTACGGCGGCATGGACGCCACCGGCGGCCCGCTCGCGAAGCAGGCGAAGCAGCTCGGCCTGCGCGCGAAGATCCTGTCCGGCGACGGCGTGTGCACCGACTCGCTGGCCGATCTGGCCGGCCCGGCGGCCGACAACGTGACGTGCTCGCAGGCCGGCGCGGCGCTCGAGAAGATGCCGGGCGGCGCGGACTTCCTCGCGAAGTACCAGAAGCGCTTCAACCAGGGCATCAAGTTCGATGCGCCGTTCGCGTATGACGCGGTCTACATCGCGGTCGACGCGATGAAGCGCGCGAACTCGACCGATCCGGCGAAGATCCTCGCCGCGATGCCGGCGACGAAGTACGACGGCGTGATCGGCACGACGACGTTCGATTCGAAGGGCGACCTGACGCACGGGATCATCTCGATCTACGGCTACAAGAGCGGCAAGAAGACCTTCGTCGACCAGGTGAAGATGTAACCCGCCGCGGCGCCGGCACGACGGGGACGCCACCCGTCGGCGCCGGCGCCGCGCGGGCCGATTTCTGATTCACGGAGACGAAGCATCATGTGTGCAATGGCGTATGCGGAATTCCAACAGGAGTTGAAGAAAGCGCAGTTGACGGCGCGCGAGTTCGCCCGCCTGATCCGGATGAATGAAAGTTCGATCACGAACTATTCGAGCAAGGGCACGGTGCCGTCCCACCTCGCGGTGATCGCGAAACTGATCGGCACGATGGCCGCGCACGAGATCGATTTCCGGCGCGTGATCCGGCAGATGCGGATCGAACCGAAACGGCCACGCGGCGGCGGCACGTTTCCTGCGGCGGACAAACCACGCGTGCGGAAAACGGCGAAAGCGGACGCCTGAGCCCGGGCATGCGTCGACAGCGGCACGGTGCTTGCCGCTCGACGCCGAAATGAAGTCATCTCACGGGCAACGCGACACGCGACGCCCGATCGTCACCCCGCCGCCCGCACATGATCGAGCAGCGCCTGCAACGGATGCCGCACCTGCTTCGACGACATCCGCTTCACCTGGCTGCGGCACGAATACCCGGTCGCCAGCGCCTCGCCTTCGTCCTCCGGCCCGTCCACGTGCGCCGCCCACGACTGCGAGTAGATCGTCTTCGACGTCGCGAGATTGCGCGCCTCGTGCCCGTAGGTGCCGGACATCCCGCAGCATCCGGTCGATGCAACCTTCAACCGCAGCCCGCATCGCGCGAACACCTGCGCCCATTGCTTGCCGCTGTCGGGTGCATTGGTCTTCTCGGTACAGTGCGGCAACAACCGGTACGAGCCGGTCACACCGCTCGTGCCCGCTTCCGGCAGCACCTGCAGCAGCCACTCCTGCGGCAACGCGACCTTCGGCACATCCGAGAGCCCCGTCACCTTCAGGTACTCCTGCCGATACGTGAGCGTCATCGCCGGATCGAGGCCGACCAGCGCGACGCCCGAGCGCGCCAGCGCGGCCAGCTGCGTCGCATTGCGGATCGCCGCCTGCTCGAATGCCCGCAGAAAACCCTGCACGTGCAGCGCCTTGCCGTTCGGCGCCAGCGGCGCGAGCCACACCTGAAAGCCCGTGCGCGCCGCCAGCTCGATCAGCGTCGCCAGTTGCTCGGTATCGAAATAGCGCGTGAAGGTGTCCTGCACGATGACGACGCTGCGTGCGCGCTGCGCATCACTCAACGCGGCAAGCGCCTGCGGGTCGGCCGGTTTCACCTGCCATTGACGGATCACGGCCGCGAGATCGAAGCGGCTCAGCAGCGGGCTGTCGACCATGCCGACGTGCCGCTCCAGCACCGTGCGCACCCATCCCGCCCGCATCAGCCCGTTGTACAGCGCGGGCACCCGCGCCATCCACGGCATCGTGAATTCGAGCGAGCCGATCAGGTAGTCGCGCAGCGGCCGCAGGTAGCGCTGGTGATACAGCTCGAGGAAACGCGAGCGAAACTCCGGCACGTTCACCTTCACCGGGCACTGCCCCGCGCACGACTTGCAGGCCAGACACCCGGCCATCGCGTCGTACACCTCGTGCGAGAAGTCGGCTTCGCCGTTGCGCGCCGCGCGACTGTTGCGCCAGCGCGTCGCAAGGCTGCTCAGGAACGGCTGCCGCGCGCGCGCCGCCGCGACGACATCGACGCCGGCCTGCCCTTGCAGGCGCAACCATTCGCGCATCAGCGACGCGCGCCCCTTCGGCGATTGCACGCGTTCGCGCGTCGCCTTCCATGACGGGCACATCGCGTCGTCCGGATCGAAGTTGTAGCACGCGCCGTTGCCGTTGCAGTGCATCGCGGTGCCGTAGCTCTGCCACACGCGCTCGTCGATCTGCCGATCGTGGTCGCCGCGCGTCGGCACTTCGTCGATCTTCAGCAGCCGCATCGTGTGGTCCGGCGGCGTCGCGATCTTGCCCGGGTTGAACTGGTTGTGCGGGTCGAACGCGGCCTTCAGTTGCTGCAGCGACGGATACAGCTCGCCGAAAAACGCCGGCGCATATTCGGAGCGCACGCCCTTGCCGTGCTCGCCCCACAACAGGCCACCGTGGCGCTGCGTGAGCTCGGCCACCGCATCCGACACGGGCCGCACCAGCGCCGCCTGCTTCGGATCCTTCATGTCGAGCGCCGGCCGCACGTGCAGCACGCCGGCATCGACGTGGCCGAACATCCCGTATTGCAGCCCGTGACCGTCGAGCAGCGCGCGAAATTCGGCGATGTACGCAGCGAGGTTCTCGGGCGGCACCGCGGTGTCCTCGACGAACGGCTGCGGGCGCGCCTCGCCCTGCACGTTGCCGAGCAGGCCGACCGCGCGCTTGCGCATCGCATACACGCGCTTCACCGCGTCGTCGCCGGCCGCGAGCGTGTGGCCCAGGCGCTCCACGCTCGTATCGGTGCGCAAATGGTCGACGAACGCGCGCACGCGCGCGTCGACGTCGTCCGCGTCATCACCGCTGAATTCGATCAGGTTGATGCCGAGCGTCGGCCGAGCGTCGTCCTGCGGGAAATACTCGGCCACGCTGCTCCACACGAAATCCTTCATCGCCAGCATCAGCACCTTCGAGTCGACCGTCTCGATCGACAGCGGCTGGAGCGCGAGCAGCGCGCGCGCGTCGCGCAGCGCGTCCATGAAGCCCGCATAGCGCACGTTGACCAGCACCGAAACCTTCGGGATCGGCAGCACGTTGAGCTTCGCCTCGACGACGAAGCCGAGCGAGCCTTCGGCGCCGCACAGCACGCTGTTCAGGTTGAAGCGGCCGTCGGGTTCGCGCAGGTGCGCGAGGTCATAGCCAGTCAGGCAGCGGTTGAGCTTCGGAAACTTCGCGTCGATCAGCGCCGCCTTGTCGTCGCTGATGCGTCGCGCGGTACGGTACACCTTGCCGACGCGGTCCTGCCGCGCGCAGCGGCGCTCCAGTTCGTCGTCCGCGAGCGCGTCGCTGTGCAGGTGTTCGCCGCCCATCAGCACGAAATCGAGCTCGAGCACGTGGTCACGCGTCTTGCCGTACGTGCAGCTGCCCTGCCCGCTCGCGTCGGTGTTGATCATCCCGCCGACGGTCGCGCGGTTCGACGTCGACAGTTCCGGCGCGAAAAACAGCCCGTGCGGCTTCAGCGCCGCATTGAGCTGATCCTTGACGACGCCCGCCTGCACGCGCACCCAGCGCTGCTCGACGTCGATTTCGAGGATCCGGCTCATGTTGCGCGACAGGTCGACGACCACGCCGTCGGTCAGCGACTGCCCGTTGGTACCCGTGCCGCCGCCACGCGCGGCCACCGCGACGTCGCGATGCGCGGGCTCGGCGAGCAGCCGCGCCAGCAGCCGGACATCGTCCGCATGCGCGGGACAGATCACCGCCTGCGGCAGACGCTGGTAGATCGAGTTGTCGGTGGCCTGCACCGTCCGGTTCGCATGGTCGGCGCGGATTTCCCCGGCGAAGCCGGCAGCCTGCAACGCGGCGAGAAAGTCACGGTACGCATGCGCGGGCGGGCTGGCGGGACGGGGCAACGAGGCGATCGACATGGGGTAAAGGCGCAGTGTGGGTGGAACCGGCCGGTTCGCGTGGCCGAAACATGATTTTTTAGCAAGTTTCCACGCGACCGGGAATTCCAGTATCTTTGGAAATTCCATGAGAAACAAACGAATTCTCATCCGGCGAATATTGCATAAAACTCATGAATTACCGTCGCCTCACCCCGTCGATGTCGCTGCTGCTCGTGTTCGAGGCCGCCGCGCGGCACGAAAGTTACACGCGCGCAGCCGAAGAGCTGTCGTTGAGCCAGAGCGCGATCAGCCGGCAAGTCCAGACGCTGGAAGACCAGCTCGGCGTGCCGCTGTTCCGGCGCGAGGGCCGCTCGGTCAAGCTGACCGAGGTCGGGCGGCGCTACTTCACCGAGCTGAGCGGCGCGCTGGGGCGCATCCGCGGCGCGACGCTGCAGGCGATGTCCCACCAGGCGGGCGCCGGCACGCTGCGGCTCGCGACGCTGCCCACATTCGGCTCGAAATGGCTGCTGCCGCACCTGCACGACTTCTACGCCGCGCATCCGGGCGTGACCGTGCACCTTCATTCACGGATCGGCGGCATCGATTTCCTCAACGACGACCTCGATGCGGCGATTACCGTCGGCGCGGGCGACTGGCCGGGCCTGCACGCACATCGGCTGTACAACGAGTTCCTGATCGCGATCGCGCCGCCGGACACGGCCAGCGGAAGCCGCCGCAAGGCCGACCCGCGCACGCCGGCGTGGGCCGCGAAGCAGACGCTGCTCGGCGTGACGAGCAACCAGCAGGCGTGGGCGGAATGGTTCTCGCACTACCGGCTCGACCATCGGCAGATGCGCATCGGCCCGAGCTTCGAGCTCACGTCGCATCTGATCCAGGCCGTGCGGGCCGGGATGGGGATCGGGCTGGTGCCGAAGGTGCTGGTGGAAGACGAGCTGAGCCGCAACGAGCTCGTGTCGATCGGCGACGCGATCACCAGCCAGCGCAGCTACTACCTCGTCTACCCGCCGGGGAACGAGACGCTGCCGTCGCTCGTCGCGTTCCGCGAATGGCTGCTGAAGTCGTGCTGAAGCGCGGCCGGCGGCGGGCCGCTCAGGTGCGCCATTCGCCGAGAATCTGCTCGGCCAGGTAGTCGCACGGCGGGCGCGCGGACTGCGCGCTGCGCGCGAGCACGACCTCCATTTCGCCGAGCGGCGGCAGCCCGTGGCTTTCCGACAGCTGCACGAGATGATCCGGAACGCAGCAGCGCGCCAGCGGCGCGACCGCGAGCCCGGCCTCCACCATGCTGAGCAGGCCGAGGTGGCTCGGGCTTTCGTACGACATCCGGTACGGGATCTTCCGCCGGTTCAGCGCCTTGACCGCGTGATCGCGCGCCGCGCTGCCGCCGTGTGTGAAAAAAGCCACCGGCAGCGGCCGCTCTTCCCAGACGTTGCGCTTCGGCGACCCGGCCCAGACGAGCGGTTCGAGCCGGATCAGCTCGCCGGTCACGCCCTTGATCCGCGTGAGGCATGCGAGGTCGACCGTGTTGTCCTTCAGCATCGGCACGAGCGCGCTGCTCGGCTGGCCGATCACGCGCAGTTCCACGCGCGGATGCATCGCGGCGAACTTGCCGAGCACCTGCGGCAGCAGCGACGAAATGTAATCGTCGGGCACGCCGATCGTCACGCGGCCGCGGATCTCCGGGCGCACGACCGACGCCCAGGCCTCGTCGCGCATCGCCAGCATCCGGCGGCCGTATTCGGCGAGCATCGTGCCGTCGTCGGTCGGCGTCACGTTGCGCGTATCGCGGATGAACAGCGGCTTGCCGAGCGCGTCTTCCAGCGCCTTGATCTGCATGCTCACCGCAGACGGCGACCGGTGCACGGCCAGCGCGCCCTGCGCGAACGATCCGGATTCCGCGACGGCCACCACCATCGCGAGCACATCGAGGTCGAGCTTTTTCATCGCATTCAGAAAAATTGATCAATCTATTCAGTTTATCCCGTTTTACTGTTCTTCTCCACGGTCGGACAATGAATCCCGTCAACCCTCACTCGTTGCAGGAATCATCAGATATGCACACGTCCGGATCGCTCTACGGATTTCTCGTCATCGGCGGCATGCTCGCGGTCACGCCCGGGCCGAACATGGTCTACGTGATGTCGCGCTCGATCGCGCAAGGACGCACGGCGGGGCTCATCTCGCTCGGCGGCGTGATGATCGGCTACCTGTTCTACATGTTCGGCGCGGCGTTCGGCATCACGACGCTGTTCATGAGCGTGCCCTATGCGGGCAGCGGGCTGGCCGTGGTCGGTGCGGCGTACCTGTTGTATCTGGCGTGGCAGGCCGTCAGGCCCGGCGGCCGTTCGCCGTTCGAAGTGCAGGCGTTGCCGAGCGAGCGGCCGCTTCGGCTGCTGGCGATGGGTGCGACGACCAGCGTGCTGAATCCGAAGCTCGCGATGCTGTTCATTTCGTTGCTGCCGCAGTTCATCGACTACGGGAGCGGCAGCGTGCTCGGGCAATCGCTGTTTCTCGGTTCGCTGCTGATCGCCGCGTTCGCTTCCGCGAACGGGCTGGTGGCGATCTGTTCGAGCAGCATCGCGAAGTTCCTGCATGGGCGCCCGACGCTGCTGCTCGCGCAGCGCTGGGCGATGGGGCTCGTGCTGGGTGGGCTTGGCGTGCAGATGGTGGTCGATGCGTCGAAGATGGCGGGGGCGGCGTGACGGCCGCGAGCGCGCCCCTGAACTGAAACGGAAGCGGCCGGCCGGCTACGTCGCCCACCGGCCGTCATGCAGGAAACACGCCGTCGGTGCGACTCGATCACTTCGTCAGCAGTTCGGCCTCCAGCTCGCGCAACCGCTCCGGAAACCGGACGCGCAGCACCAGGAACCACCCGAGCCCGATGGCCAGCAGCGCGACGAACACATAAGGCAGCCACGCATAGACGCCCGCCGGCACCGGATACACGCTGCCGGCCAGCGGAATCGCGAGCAGCACGACCGCGACGACGCTGATCGCCACATGCCGCGCGCGCAGCCGGCGCTGCCGGCGCAGATAGAGCGGCGCACCGATCGCCACCAGCACGTACGCCAGCAGCCAGCCATACGTCGCGATCGAGCTGAGATAGCCATACGAATCGAGCAGCGCGGTGCCGCGTGCGGTGAACACCAGCGCAGTGGCCAGCGCCAGCACCGTAATCAGCGCCACCGCGACGTGCGGCGTCGCATTCCGCTCGTGCGCCTGGCCCGTCGACGCATGCAGCACGCCCTGCCGCCCGAACGTATAGACGATCCGCGCCGCCGCATTGATCGACGAGAAGAACGCCGCGAAAAAACTCAATGCCACGCCCGCGTCGATCAGCACGCCGACCCAGCCGGCCCCGAGCCGACGCGCGAGCACCGCGAGCGGGCCGTCGACCTGATCGAGCGGCGGCTTCTGCCCGTGGAACGCGCTCACCATCCCGTACGCGCCGATCACGAACAGGATGGCCGGCCCGACGACGCTGATCAGCACCGCGCGCGGAATCGCGCGGAACGGGTCGCGCGCCTCCGCGCCGAGCACGGTCGCGCTCTCGAACCCCGTGAAGCTGAAGAACGCGAGCACCATGCCGAGCTGCAGTTGCGTCGGCTTCACGCCTTCGAGCGTCAGTTGTTCGCGGTCGACCGGATGCCCGCCGAACGCGATCGTCCCGATCACGACGACGGCAATCAGCAGCAGCGTCGCGAGCTCGACGAACAGCGTGAAGCGCGTGGACAGCCGGATATCGCGAAACGCGATGTACCACGCGGCGAACGCGGTGACGACCGTCAGCCCGAGCACCGCACCGAGCGGCGTCGCGCTGCCGAGCAGCCCGGTCTCGCGGCCCAGCACCAGAAACGTGTTGATCGTCCCCTGCAGGATGCCCGCGGCGGCCACCGCATAGGCAATCAGCAGCGACCAGCCGCAGATCGCGCCCCAGACCGGCCCGATACCGGCCGACACGTACGCATACAGCGCGCCCGGCGACGCCGAGTCGCGTGCGAACACCGAGATGCTCCAGGACGCAAACAGCAGCGCGACGATCGCGAACAGGTAAGCAAGCCAGGTGCCATTGCCGGCCGTCGCGAATACGGCCGGGATCAGCACGCCGATCCCGCCCGACACGCCGACGAGGCCGATCGACTGCGCGATCAGTTCGGGCAGGCTCAGGTAGTTGCGCCGCAGGCCGCCCGCCTGCGGCACGGTATTGTGCGCAGGCAG
The DNA here is from genome assembly GCF_030482905.1 of Burkholderia sp. AU45251. NCBI lineage: Bacteria > Pseudomonadati > Pseudomonadota > Betaproteobacteria > Burkholderiales > Burkholderiaceae > Burkholderia > Burkholderia sp. AU45251. The sequence goes on from NZ_JAUJQH010000034.1 coordinate 23,406, forward strand.
TGCGTGCGCGGAGCTTGCTGGATGACTCATCGATTGACCTCGTCAGGAATGAAACGGTGCCGCGCGGGCCACCTGGCTTCCTTGCTCATGTTTCGTTGCGGGGAATACGCCGGCACGACCCGGTCAGTTCCAGGAGTGGCGCGCGGGTTTCACGCCGTTGAGGTAGTAGTTTCCGATCGCGTGATACTTCCAGCGCACCGGGTCGTGCAGCGTATGCACGCGTGCGTTGCGCCAGTGGCGGTCGAAGTTGTATTTCGCGAGCGTCGACTTGCTGCCGCCGAGCTCGAACAGCTTGCTCGCCGCGAGCAGCGACACCTCGGTCGTCGCGATCTTCGCCTCGCCGACCGCGATCGCGGCCTGCGCGACCGTTTCCTCGCTCGGTTCGCGCTTCGCCGCGTCGACGAAGCGCCCCGAGCGCGCGAGCAGCGCTTCGGCCGCGTGCACGCGGTACGCGATGTCGCCGATCTGTGCGATCGTCAGCGGATCCTCGCTCGCGCGTTCGACACCGCTGTCGATCCACGGGCGCGCATGCTGCTGCACGAATGCGATCGTGTCCTGCAGCGCGGCGCGCGCGATCCCGAGATCGATCGCGGCGGTCGTGATCTGCGCGAACGGGCCCGCGAAGGTCGGGCGGTCGTACGAACGCTGCGTGTGGAAGATTTCGAACGGACTCACGCGCACGTTCTCGACGATCACCGTGCCGCTCGCGGTCGTGCGCTGCCCGAAGCCGCTCCAGTCATCCACGACGGTCAGCCCCGGCGCACCCTGCCGCACGAATGCGAGCACGGCCTGGTCCGACTCGTCGAGCGCGAGCACCGGAATCCAGTGCGCGAACAGCGTGCCGGTCGAATAGAACTTGCGGCCGTTCAGCACGAACGCGTCGCCGTCGCGGCGCACACGCGTCTGAATGTCGAGCACGTTCTTGCCGCCCGCTTCGGAGAACGCGTTCCCATAGCGCGTGCCCTTCAGGACGAGATCGAAGAAGAAGCGCTTCTGTGCATCGCTGCCTTCGCACGGATGTCGTCGATCTGCGCCTTCAGGTTCTCCGGCGTATTGCCGTTCGTGAAGTACCAGTCCGACACGCTCGCCGCGTTGTCGCGCGCCGCCCGCGAGCTGCCGCCCTGGAAGATTTCCGGATGCGGCTTCTGCACCGGCTTCGGGCTCAGCGTGTAGTCGTTGAAGCGGTAGAAGTCGCCCTTGAACGTGAAGTTGTCCTGCGTCCAGATGCCCTTCAGCGCCTGGATGAATTCCTTCGAGCGCCGATAGCGTTCGTCGTGCTCGAGCCACGGCTCGCCAATCGCGGTGAATTCGCCCTTGAACCAGCCGCTCACCACGTTGATCGCGATGCGCCCGTTCGAGATGTGGTCGATCGTCGCGAGCTGCTTCGCGACCACCGCCGGATGCCACGGCCCCGGCAGAATCGCGGCGAGCACCTTGAGCTTCGTCGTCGCGTGCAGCAGCGCCTGGCTGAACGACACCGACTCGTGCTGGTATTCGGCGCCGTAGCCGGCCGTGAAGCGGATCTGGCTCAGTGCGTACTCGAAGCCGGCCGCCTCGGCCGTGCGTGCGAGCTGCTGGTTGTATTCGAGGCTCCAGTCGGTGCGCTGCTCGATCGTGCTGACGACGAGGCCGCCGCTGACGTTCGGCACCCAGTAGGCGAACTTGACGCCGTCGGCGGAAGGATCGGTATGGCTCATGAGTGTGTCCTGGTCGAGAGAGAAAACGCAGGCGGCCTACGCGGCCGCGACGGAAAGCGCATGCGGGCGCAGTTGCGGCACCGCGCGATCGACGGCGAGCGCGATACGCGCGCGCAATGCCGGGTTCGCGATCTGGTACTGGTCGAAATCGCTTTCGGATGCGTACACGCCGATCGGCAGCGTGCGGGCCTGGAAGAAGCTGAACAGCGGACGGAGCTGATGGTCGATCACGAGCGCATGACGCTCGCTGCCACCGGTGGCTGCCAGCAGCACGGGCACGTCGATCAGCGCTTCGTGATGCACGAGGTCGAACAGGTGCTTGAAGAGGCCCGTGTACGACGCGCGATACACGGGGCTTGCGACGACGAGCGCATCGGCCGTCTCGATCGCGCGGATCTGCGCGTCGAGGTCGGCCGGTACCTGCTTGCGCGTCAGCGCGCCGGCCAGTCGGCCGCCGATCTCGCCGAGTTCGATCAGCCGCGTGTCGATCGGCAGCGCCGCGCCGAGTGCCGCGACGATCGCGTCGGTCAGCACCCGCGTGCGCGACGGCCGTTGCAGGCCGCCCGATATCGCGACCACGTTGATTGCATTGCTCATCGGTTGCATTCCCATTGTCGAGTCGGGTGCCGACGCACCCGTCATGTCATGGGTCAGCAAGGAGCGTGCCATTTCGACGATCGCGACAAAAAACGATCGTCTGCAGGACGAAATGCATTGCGATCGACGGCCTGTCGCAGCGCGCCCGCCGATTGCGGCATGTTGATAAGCCTGCCAGCCACGGCATCACATCCATATTCCGCAGCGCGATGAACTGGGGGAAACAGCGCTGCTGATGCGCTGCTGCGTGATCAGCAGCGCAGTGCGCGCCAAGCACGTTTTTCCGTTTCGACACGGATTCCGGCAGGCACGCGGCGGCCGTCAGGTTGCATCGGCGTCCGCTTGCCGCGTTCATGCGCCCGCGCGACGCATCGTGTCCCTGCGGTAGCGTCGGCATGGCTGCTGCATCGTCACTTTGCATGCCGCCGATCGCTGCGCCGCACGACCTCGCCGCGCGCGGCTGCGTCCAGCGCAGCAATCCGGCATTGGTTATCAGAAATCGATGTTTCCCGCGTGGCGCAAAACGTTGAACACTCTGTTGATCACGCAGCACCCGGTCAGCAACGCCCATCGCGGCCTGACCGTTTTCGTGCAGCGACCCGACGCATTCATCGCCATGACCTCCATTTCCGTATCGCCCCGCGCGGAAAGCCTGCGCGTCGTCACGCCGCCCCGCGACGAACCGGCGCCCCCTGACGCCCTGCAAATCGCCGAGCGCCTGGCGACCGGCTTTGCCCGCACCGCGGCCGAGCGCGACGAGCAGGGCGGCACGCCGAAGGCCGAGCGCGACCAGTTGCGCGACAGCGGCCTGCTCGCGCTGAGCATCCCGGCCGCCTACGGCGGCTTCGGCGCGAGCTGGCGCACGACGCTCGACGTCGTTCGCGTACTCGCGGCCGCCGACAGTTCGCTCGCGCACGTGTTCGGCTTCCATCACCTGATGCTCGCAACCGTGCGGCTGTTCGGCGCGCCCGCGCAGTGGGAATCGTGGTTCGAGCGCACCGCGCGCCAGCAGTGGTTCTGGGGTAACGCGCTGAATCCGCTCGACGCGCGCACGGTCAGCCGCTCGCGCGGCGCATGGCGCGAATTCAGCGGCCAGAAAAGCTTCTGTTCGGGGGCGCTCGATTCGCAGATGCTGATCGCGTCCGCGCACGACGCCGAGACGCGCACGTTCCTGATCGCCGCCGTGCCGACGCAGCGCAGCGGCATCTCGATCGCCGACGACTGGAACAACATCGGCCAGCGCCAGACCGACAGCGGCACGGTCACGTTCGAGCAAGTGCGCGTCGAGGATCACGAACTGTTGACGGATCCCGGCCCGCTGTCGACGCCGTTCGCGTGCCTGCGCCCGCTCGTCGCGCAGCTCGTGCTGACGAACGTGTATCTCGGCATCGCCGAAGCCGCGTTCAACGACGCGCGGCACTACACGCTGCACGAGGCACGGCCGTGGCCCGGCGCGCAGGTCGCGAGCACCGGCGACGATCCGTACATCCTCGGCCAGTACGGCGAATTCTGGGTCGGGCTCGAAGCCGCACGCGTACTCGCCGATCGCGCGGCGGACCGCCTCGATGCCGCGTGGGCACGCGATGCGGCGCTCACGCATGCGGAGCGTGGTCAGGTTGCGCTCGCCACGGCAGCCGCGAAGGTGTCGGCCGCGCGCACCGGGCTCGATCTCTGCACCCGCATGTTCGACGTCGCCGGTGCACGCGCGACGCACGGCGCGCTGCGGCTCGACCGACACTGGCGCAACCTGCGCACTCATACGCTCCACGACCCGCTCGCCTACAAGATTCGCGAGATCGGCGAATGGGCGCTCAAGCGAACCTATCCGACGCCGGGCTTCTACGCGTGAACCACTCCCCTTCCGATGCGTGGCCCGACGGCGCGCCCGTCCTCACGCTGCCCGACCGGCCCGCGCTCGCGACGTCCATTCGTGCCCGCGCGCAGGTGTTCGTCGATCCGCGCTCGGTCGCGCTGCTCGAACGGATTCGCCTGGTCGCGCCGAGCGACGCGAACGTGCTGATCGTCGGCGAGACTGGCACCGGCAAGGAACTGATCGCGCGACACGTGCACGGCCTCAGCCGCCGCAGCAACGGGCCGTTCGTCGCGGTGAATTGCGGCGCGTTCTCCGAAACGCTCGTCGAGAGCGAACTGTTCGGCCACGAGAAAGGCGCGTTTACCGGCGCGTTCAGCGCGAAGCCCGGCTGGTTCGAAGCCGCGAACGGCGGCACGCTGTTTCTCGACGAGATCGGCGACCTGCCGCTGTCGATGCAAGTCAAGCTGCTGCGCGTGCTGCAGGAGCGCGAGGTCGTGCGGCTCGGGTCGCGCACGGGCGTGCCGATCGACGTGCGCGTGGTCGCTGCGACCAACGTCGATCTGCAGCAAGCCGTCGCGAACGGACAGTTTCGCGGCGACCTGTTCTACCGGCTCAACGTCGTGCAGCTCGCGGTGCCGACGCTGCGCGAACGCCCGGGCGACATCCTGCCGCTCGCGCGCCACTTCTTCGACGACTACCGGAGCCGCCTCGGCTACGGGCCGCGCAGCATCGACGCGCGCGCCGAGCGCCGGCTCGAGGCACATGGCTGGCCCGGCAATATCCGCGAACTCGAAAACGTGATCCACCACGCGCTGCTCGTGAGCCGCCACGACGCGCTGCAGGAGGCCGACCTGCACATCGCGTCGCCGGGCGTGCCGACGGCCGCCACGACCCCACCGGAACCGGCCGCCGGCGCGCAGGCCGCGCTCGAACGTGCGCTGCGCGACCTGTTCGACGAGGATCACGGCAACCTGTTCGAACGCATCGAGGACACCGTGATGCGCGTCGCGTTCGAATTCAGCCACCGCAACCAGATCCAGGCCGCACGGCTGCTCGGCATCAGCCGCAACGTGCTGCGCGCGCGGCTGATTCGCGCGAAGGAAATTGCGGCGATGAAGTAGCCGCGTATGGGAGCGCGCCGCCGCCCCGCTCCGGCGCGATCGCGCCGCGATCCGTGCAGCAACGTCCGAACCTGATGTATCGTGGCGCGAAGCGTGCGCCGCGTCTCGCCCCCGCATACGGTCATCCCATACATGGCCGCCTGCCCCCGGCGACAGCGCGCCCGCACGATCCTCCGCAACACGAAAGGCCGTCCAGCGCCCGTGTAGGCCCGGCCGAGCCTCGTTCACCCGTCCGGAATCCGTCGCCATGAAAAAGCTTGTCAACCGCCCGTCCGATGTCGTGCGAGAAATGCTGGAAGGCATTGCACGGCAGTCGCCGCATGTCGCGATCCTCGGCGACGAGCACGTGCTCGTCCGCCAGCCGCTGCCCGAGCCGGCGCAGCGCGCCGTCGCCGTCCTCTCCGGCGGCGGCAGCGGCCACGAGCCCGCGCACGGCGGCTACGTCGGCGAAGGGATGCTGAGCGCAGCCGTCTGCGGCGAAGTGTTCACGTCGCCGTCCACCGACGCCGTGCTCGCCGCGATCCGCGCCAGCGCCGGCCCGAATGGCGCGCTGCTGATCGTGAAGAACTACACGGGCGACCGGCTCAATTTCGGGCTCGCCGCCGAGCTCGCGCGGGCCGAAGGTATTCCGGTCGAAACGGTCATCGTCGCCGACGACGTCTCGCTGCGCGGCCGCGTCGAGCGTGGCCAGCGGCGCGGGATCGCCGGCACCGTGCTGATCCACAAGCTCGCCGGCGCGGCCGCCGCGCGCGGTCTGCCGCTCGCCCGCGTCGCGGCGATCGCGCGCGACGCGGCGGCCGAGCTCGGCACGATGGGTGTCGCGCTAGACGGCTGCACGATCCCGGGCGCCGACAAGTCGGGCTTCAGCCTCGCCGATCACGAGATCGAACTCGGCCTCGGCATCCACGGCGAGAAAGGCGTCGAACGCCGCGCGCCGCTGCCGGCCGATGCGCTGGTCGACACGCTGCTGTCGAGCATCGTCGCCGATCTCGTGCTCGACCGCGGCGAGCGGGTCGCGCTGTTCGTCAACGGCCTCGGCGCGACGCCCGACATGGAACTCGCGATCGTGCTGCGCGCCGCGTACGACAACCTGCACCGGCGCGGCATCGTCGTTGCGCGCGCGTGGGCCGGCACGTTCCTGTCGGCACTGAACATGCCCGGCTGCTCGATCTCGGTGCTGCGGCTGAACGACGAACGCGCGGTGCTGCTCGACGCGCCGACGCAGGCGCGCGCATGGCCGGGCGGCGGTGCCGTGAATACGCAGATCCGCGTGGCCGCGGCCGCTGCGCAGGAAGCACCGCTGCCGCCGCTCGATGCGGCCGGCCGCGCGTGGGCGGCGCGCCTGCAACCGGCGCTGCACGCGGTCGCGCAGACGCTGATCGATCACGAGCAGACGCTGACGGATCTCGATGCGGCGGCCGGCGACGGCGATCTCGGCGCAAGCATGCTGCGCGCCGCCCAGGCAATCCTCGCACTGCCGGAAGCCGCATGCGGCACGCCGGCCGGCGCACTTGCGGCGCTCGGCGCCGCGTTGCGCCGCGCGATCGCCGGCAGTTCGGGGCCGTTCTATGCAACCGCACTGCTGCGCGCGTCGCGCCGGCTGGCCGATATCGCCGAGCCGTCGGCACGCGACTGGGCCGCGGCGTTCCGCGGCGCGGTGGATTCGATCAGCGAACTGGGCGGCGCACACGCCGGCGACCGGACGATGCTCGATGCGCTGGTACCGGCCGTCGTGGCATTCGAGCGTGCGCTCGACAACGATCGCGATCCCGCCAGCGCATGGGCGGCCGCGGTCGAAGCCGCCGAGCACGGTGCGCAGGAAACGGCACGCATGACGCCGCGCGCGGGGCGCGCGAGCTATCTCGGCGAACGCGCGATCGGCACGCCGGACGGCGGCGCGGTGGCGGTGTCGTACTGGGTGCGTGCGTTGCAGACGCACGTCGGGTGAAGCGTGAAGGTTGAAGGCGCGGAGCGCGCCTTCAATGCATCGGCACGCATGACGTCACGTCGCGTCACGTGCCGATGCCGCGAATCGCTGCGATGCGGGCGGCGTCACCTCCGCCGACTCCGCCTCGAACCGTCCGCACTCCATCAGCGCGTTTTCGTCCGCCCGGGCAACAACGCCGCGCCGACCGACGCCGCGCTGAAACTCGCGAGCCAGCACCAGTAGCCGATCGCATCGAGATGCACGGGTTCGACGTCCCCCGCTTCGTTGACGGCGATCCGGTGCTGCGTCAGGAAGCTCATCCCGAACAGCAACGCCAGTCCGGCCAGCACGATCGCCTGGGCGCGGTAGCGCTTCGCCGTCAGCAGCCAGGCCGCGAACACGAGCGGATTCGCAAGCCATGCATAGATGCCGCCGAGCACGCCCATCCAGCCCGTCAGCAGCACTTGCCAGCCGTCGGCCCACGGATGCGGGACGGGCGCGCCGGTGCGGAACGGCGCGGTGAACATGGCGACCAGATAGAACAGCACGCTGATCGCGAGCAGCACGGTCGTGGCGCGACCCATCGGCGGGCGAACGGGTGCAGTGGCGGGGATCGATGTGTTCATGGGCGGGGCGGGTGCCCGGCGTCGCAACGCGCCGCCGGAAACGCTCGATGCGGGTCGTTCAGACGCCTTCGACCAGCACGGCGCGATAGCGCGCGCCCTTGAACCGGTGCTGGGCGACGGTCTGGTATTCGGGGCCGTGATACCACGCGTGCGCGGCTTCCTTCGACGGGAACTCGACGATCACGACGCCTTCCGGGCCTTCGCCCTCGAGCGTTTCCTGCGCCCCGTAAGCCGCGAGCACCTTCACCGGATGCCCGGCGAGCGTCGCGCCGACCTTGCTCTGGTAGAGGTCGAATTCTTTCTGGTCCTGCATGCTTTCACGTGTAAACACAATGTAGGTGGCCAAGATACGTGCTCCTGATGCGATGCGTGGAAAGTGGACGGGCCGGCCGCGCGCCGCACCGTTCGGCAGGACCGCACGCGACCTGCTCGCAGCTTACAGGGGTTTGCCGACGAACGTCGGGGCTCGCCCGGGTGCACGCCCGGGCGGCGACAGCGTGCGGCAGCGGCCATCCGCAGACGGATTTTGCCGCGTCGCGGATGAACGAACGGGCGCCCGTTACGCCACGGTCGCGGTGGCCTGCATCGTCAGCCAGCCGTCGCGATCCTTCGCCCACAGCTCGATCGAATTGCCGTCGTCCGACGGCTTGCCGCACAGCGTGAACGGCTCCCCGTCGAAGGTCGGACGCACCGCGCGGAACGCGAAGCTCGCGAGCGTCGCACCGGGCCGTTCACGATGCACGAGATCGACGAGCAGCGTCGCGATCAGCGGGCCGTGCACGACGAGCCCCGGGTAGCCTTCCTCCTGCGTCACGTAACTGCGGTCATAGTGGATGCGGTGACCGTTGAAGGTCAGCGCCGAATAGCGGAACAGCAGCACGGCGTCGGCCGTGATCGTGCGCGACCACGTCTCGCCTGCCGGCGCCGCGATCGGCTTCGGCGCGGGCGCACCCGGCCGCGGCGCATCGCGATAGACGATGTCGTGCTCCTCCTCGACGCACAGCGCGCCGTCGCATTCGATCCGGTGCTGCACCGTCACGAATACGAGCCGGCCGCTGCGGCCCGTCTTGTCCTCGAGGTTCGCGATCGTCGATTCGCGCGTTGCGCGCCGCCCGGTGCGCAGCGGTGCATGGAACGTCAGGCGGCCGCCGGCCCACATGCGACGCGGCAACGGCACGGGCGGCAGGAAGCCGCCGCGCTTCGGGTGGCCATCGGGGCCGAGTTCGGCCAGCGGCGCGACCGGCAGGAAATACAGCCAGTGCCACATCGGCGGCACCACGTTGCCAGGCGACGGAAGGTCGAGCGTGGCGGCCAGCGCGTTCAGCGGGAACGCGGTGATGTCGTCGCCGAGCGTTTCGGTCTTGCCGAGCCAAGCGTCGAGCGACGCCGGGGCGGGGGGCTGCGAGGATGAGGTCGACACGTGCGGATTCTCCGGAATGCTTGCAACGGTCCCAATATGCACGCCACGCGCCGTTTCGCGAAGCCGGATTTCCCGAACCCCGGCTTCCGATCTGCCTGACCTGCCGGACGACTTTCGTCTGACCATTCGATCGCGGCCGCCGCGCGCGCCGCCGGTGCCGACAACCTTACAGCTTGACCATCCCCGGCACGCCGCCTAAATTGCTTCAAACGGGCCGGCCGCGCCGTGAGCGACGTGTCATACGGGTGACAAAAACGATAGTTTGCTATCGAATTATTTTGCCCCTATCATCTCGCCCATGACCAATCTGCACGACCTCCGCCTCGCCGTCAGCAGCCTGCTCGTGCTGTCCGCGCGCAAGTGGCGCCGCACCAGTGACGGCGTGCTGAACGCGTACAACGTGTCCGAAGCCTGCGCGACGCCGCTGCTGATCGCCGGCCGCCTCGGCGAAGGCGTGCGGCAAGGCACGCTCGCCGAACACGTCGGCATCGAAGGGCCGTCGCTCGTGCGCCTGCTCGACCAGCTGTGCGCGGCCGGCCTCGCGCGCCGCGACGAGGATCCGCACGACCGCCGCGCGAAGACGATCTCGCTGACGGCCGCCGGCCGCGCGGTCACCGCGAAGATGGAAGAAGACCTGCGCGCGCTGCGCGCCCAGGTGCTCAAGGGTGTCACGCGCGCCGATCTCGAAGCGACGCTGCGCGTGCTCGACGCCTTCAATGCATCCGAGTCGCACACGCCCGCCGCGCGCGCGTCCCACACCGGCAACGCCACGTCATGACCTATCCGAGCCTGCGCGACTGGCTGTTCTCGGGCAAGACGTTCGCCGCGTCGATGCTGGCGCTGTACCTCGGCCTGTATTTCCAGTTGCCGCGCCCGTACTGGGCGATGGCGAGCGTCTACATCGTGTCGAACCCGTTCGTCGGCGCGACGCGCTCGAAGGCGCTGTATCGCGCGCTCGGCACCGCGCTCGGCGCAGCCGCCGCGATCTTCTTCGTGCCACCGTTCGTCGAGACGCCGCTGCTGTTCGCGATCATCGTCGCCACCTGGTGCGGCACGCTGCTCTACCTCGCGATCTCCGACCGCACCGCGCGCAGCTACGTGTTCATGCTCGCCGGCTACACGATGCCGCTGGTCGCATTGCCGACGGTCACCGATCCGTCCACCGTGTTCGACGTCGCGATCGCGCGCACCGAGGAGATCGTGCTCGGCATCGTGTGCGCGAGCGTGGTCGGCAGCGCGATCTTCCCGAACCGGCTCGCGCCGACGCTGATCGAGCGCACCGACGCGTGGTTCAAGGACGCCGCGTTCTATGGCCGCGAAACGCTGTCCGGGCACATTGCCGGCAAGGCGCTGTCCGCGTGCCGGCAACGCCTCGCTGCCACCATCACGGGTCTCGAATTCCTGCTGAGTCAGCTGAGCTACGACCATGCGCATCCGCGCATCCTCGCGCGCGCACAGGCGCTCGCGGGCCGCATGCAGCTGTTCCTGCCGCTGATGTCGTCGCTCGCCGATCCGTTGATCGCGCTGATGCGCGACCTGCACATCCGGCCGGCCGGGCTCGACGAGCTGCTCGCCGATGCTGCGAAATGGTTCGACGCGCCGCTGCCTGCCGTCAGGGCCGGCAGCGACGGCGACCTGACCGACGACCCGGTCGCGGAACGCCTGCGCGAACGCATCGCCGCGCTGCAGCCCGGCGACGATGCACTGACGAGCTGGGACGGCGCCCTGCTGTCGAATGCGCTGTGGCGGCTGCGCCAGGTCATCGACATCTGGCAGGACTGCCGCTCGCTGCGCGCGCTGATCGGCAACGAAGCGGGCGTCTGGCAGCCGCGCTACCGGCACTGGCGGCTCGGCGGCACCGAGCGCTTCTTCGATCGCGGGATGATGCTGTTCTCGACGCTGACCGTCGTCGCCGCGATCGTGTTCGCGAGCTGGCTGTGGATCGCGTCCGGGTGGCACGACGGCGCCGCGGCCGTCACGCTCGTGGCCGTGTCGTGCAGCTTCTTCGCCGCGCTCGACGAGCCGGCGCCGCTGGTGTTCAAGTTCTTCCTCGCGACGACCGCGAGCGTCGTGTTCGCGGGCCTGTACCTGTTCGTCGTGCTGCCGCACGTGCACGATTTCCCGATGCTCGTGGTGATGTTCGCGGGTCCGTTCATCCTGATCGGCACCCTGCTGCCGCGCCCGCAGTTCAACATGGTGACGATGCTCGTCGCCGTGAACACGGCCACCTTCATCAGCATCCAGGGTGCGTACGACGCCGATTTCTTCGTGTTCCTGAACAGCAACCTCGCGGGTGTCGCCGGGCTGCTGTTCGCCTATGTGTGGACGCGTGCGACACGGCCGTTCGGCGCGGAACTCGCGGTGCGGCGCCTGCTGCGCTCGGGCTGGGAAGATGTCGCGCGCTCCGCGTCGACGCAACCGCTCGACGACCAGCGCAACCACGCGTCGCGGATGCTCGACCGCGTCACGCATCTGCTGCCGCGCCTCGGCGCGTCCGACGACCATCGCCATCCGTCGATCGAGAGCTTCCGCGACCTGCGCATCGCACTGAACGCGCTCGACCTGCGCCGCGCGCGCCGCAAGCTGTCGGGCGACATGCCCGATGCGATCGACCGCGTGCTGGCCGGCGTCACCGACCACTACACGCGCTGCGCCGCCGCGAACGCTCGCCAGCCGGCGCCGCCCGCGCTGCTTGCGACGATCGACGATGCGCTGCAACGCGTCGCCGGCCGCAACCTGCCGAGCGCCGCGCAGGCGGAAGACGGCGCGGCGCCCGCGGCGCCGGCCACGCCCGCCACGCATCGCCGGCTGCGCGACACGCTGCACGCGCTGGTCGGCCTGCGCCTGTCGCTGTATCCGGCCGCGGCGGGGCAGCCGCCGCAGGCGTCGGACGGGGCACGCGCATGATCCCGCTTTTCCACCCGTCTTTCCGACCGCGACCATGATCGGCGAAATCGACATCTTCGGCGTATTCGTGCCGGCTCCGCTCGTGCTGATGCTGATCGCCTACCTGATCAACATCGTCGTGCGCGCCGTGCTCGAGCGCGTCGGCTTCTACCGCCTCGTCTGGCACCGTTCGATCTTCGACCTCGGCATCTACGTGTTCGTGCTTGCCGCCGTCGTGATCGTTTCCCACCATCTCGTGGCTACCTAACGTGAAAAAAACCTGGCTCTCGGCAGGGCAAATCCTGCTCACCCTGATCGTCGTCGTCGTGGCTGCCGTCGTGCTGTGGCGCATCGTCAACTACTACATGTTCTCGCCGTGGACCCGCGACGGTCACGTGCGCGCCGACGTGATCCAGGTCGCGCCGGACGTCGCAGGCCTCATCACGTCGGTGCAGGTCGCCGACAACCAGGAGGTCAAGCGCGGCCAGGTGCTGTTCGTGATCGACCAGGCCCGCTACACGCTCGCGGAACGGCTCGCCGAAGCCACGCTCGCGCAGCGCCGCGCGACACTCGCCCAGGCGAAGCGCGAATATGCCCGCAACCTGCAGCTCGGCAACCTGGTCGCGAGCGAGCAGGTCGAGGAAAGCCGCACGCGCGTCGAACAGGGCGAAGCCGCCGTCGCCGACGCGCAGGTGTCGCTCGATACCGCCAAGCTGAACCTGCAGCGCACGACGATCGTCAGTCCCGTAGACGGCTACCTGAACGACCGCGCGCCGCGCGTCGGCGAATACGTGCCGGCCGGCCGCGCGGTGCTGTCGGTGGTCGACCGCAATTCGTTCCGCGTCGACGGCTACTTCGAGGAAACCAAGCTGCGCGGCATCCACATCGGCCAGCCGGTCGACATCATCGTGATGGGCGAGCCGCATACGCTGCGCGGCCATGTGCAGAGCATCGTCGCCGCGATCGAGGATCGCGACCGCACGCAGGGCGCGAACCTGCTGCCGAACGTGAACCCGGCATTCAGCTGGGTGCGGCTCGCGCAGCGCGTGCCGGTGCGCGTCGTGCTCGACGAGGTGCCCGACGATTTCCGGATGATCGCGGGCCGCACCGCGACCGTGTCGATGCGCGAAACCGACACGCGCCGCCACGACAACGCGAAGCCGGCAGGCGGCGCGTCGGCGGCGGCCGCCAGCACGGCATCGGCCGTCGCGCCGGTATCGACGGCTTCCGGCACAGCCGCCAGCGCAGCAGGAGCATCGCAATGAAACGGCACGGTCTGCGCCTCGCCGCGACGCTCGCGCCGCTTGCGCTCGCACTCGGCGCGTGCAAGTCCGTCGGCCCCGATTACACGCTGCCGCAGCAGGCGTACGTGAATGCGCCGCTCGCGAACCATGCGCTCGACGATGCGAACGGCACGCTCGTGTCGCGCGACGCCGTACCCGGGAACTGGTGGCAACTCTACGACGACCCCGTGCTCAACGGGCTCGTGCGCGATGCACTGAAATCGAACACCGACCTGCGCGTTGCCGCAGCCAACCTCGCACGTTCGCGTGCGGCGCTGGAAGTCGCAAACCAGCAGGGCGGCTTCTCGGGCGGCGCGGAAGCCGCCGTGCAGCGTGCGCAGGAATCGGCCGAGCAATACCTGCTCGAGAACAAGCTGCCGGTCGTCAACGAAGGCACGGTCGGCATCAACGTGTCGTACGAGATCGACCTGTTCGGCAAGCTGCGGCGCGGCGTCGAAGCCGCGCGCGCGGACAGCGAGGCCGTCCGAGCCGCCGGCGACCTGGCGCGCATCACGGTTGTCGCCGACGCCGTGCGCGCCTACGTCGAATCGTGTTCGGCCGGCGACGAGCTGGCCGTCGCGAAGCAGTCGCTCGCGCTGCAGAAGCAGCGCGTCGCGCTGTCGCAGCGGCTGCGCGATGCCGGCCGCGGCAACCAGACCGACGTGACGCGCGGCGTGACGCAGGTGCGCACCCTCGCCGCCGATATCCCGCGCTTCGAAGGCCGCCGCAAGGTCGCGCAGTACCAGCTCGCCGCGCTGCTCGCGCGATCGCCGGCCGACCTGCCGAAAGCCGTTGCCGAATGCGAGCACCTGCCGAAGCTGCGCCAGCCGATTCCGATCGGCGACGGCGCCGCGCTGCTGCGCCGCCGCCCCGACGTGCGCGAAGCCGAGCGGCAACTCGCCGCCGCGACCGCGCGCATCGGCGTGGCGACCGCCGCGCTGTACCCGTCGATCAGCATCGGCGCGTCGGCCGGCTCGGTCGGTGTCGCCGCCGACCTGTTCTCGTCCACGACGAATCGCTGGTCGTTCGGCCCGCTGATCAGCTGGTCGTTCCCCGTCAACGGCCAGCGTGCGCGGGTGCGCGAAGCCGAAGCCGCAACGGGCGGCGCGCTCGCGCACTTCGACGGTGTCGTGCTGAACGCGCTGCGCGAAACGCAGTCGAGCCTCGCGACCTACGCGGCCGACGTGCAGCGCACGGAAGCGCTGCGCACGGCCTACGAATCGGCGCGCAATTCCGCGGACGAAACGCATCGCCTCTATCTGGCCGGCCGCGAGTCGTTCATCTCCGATCTCGACGCGACGCGCACGCTGACGAGCGTGCAGGCACAGGTCGCAGCCGCCGAAGGCCAGGTCGCCGCCGACCAGGTGCGGCTCTTCCTCGCGCTCGGCGGCGGGTGGGATGACGATGCGGCGCCCGACGCGTCGAAGCCGATGTCGAAGCAGGTGCCGGCGAGCAATGCATCGGCGGCCTCGGCCGCCGTTACCGCGGCCGAGTAACCCGCCGACGAAGACCTAGAAACGCGTCTGCAACCCCACGCGCGCCAGCAGCTGATTCGGGCCGCTGGCGGTGCCGTTCGGGTCGATGATGCCGCTGACGAGTGCCTGCGCGTTGGCGTTCGCGCGCTGGTACACGGCGACCGCGTACACGGTGGTCCGCTTGGAGAGAAAGTAGTCCACCGACGCGCTCAGCTGGTGCGCGTGATTGTTCTCGAGATACGCGTTGCCCTTCATGTACATGTAGCTCGCCCCGAGCTCCAGCGCGGGGGTGACGAGGAACGTCGCGCCCAGCTCGCCCTGGGCGATCGCCTCGCCGTTCGCCCCGTTACGCACGGTCGTGACGAGCGCACTGGTCGCGAGCCGGCCGAAATCGTAGCGCGCGCCGACGCCCCAGTTGCGGATGCCGACCTGCGGCCCGCCCGGCTGCAGATACTTGACCTCGGTGAACGCGGCGGCGGCGCCGAACGCGCCGTGATCGTAATTCAGGCCGGCGCTGACGCTGTTTCCGCTTCCCATCGATCCAGGTACGCCACCGAATCCATACATCGCGCCCATTCGGAAACCGAAAATGGATGGTGACTGATACTTGACCGAGTTCGCGACCGTCTGGCCGGACATCCGGTCCCAGTCGAACTGCGCCGCGTACGGCGGGTTGTACGGAAGCGCGATTTTCTGGAACGGGCCCGCGCGAAAATCGTACAGGCCACCGACTGCAAACGCCGCATCGGTACGGCCGAAGAACAGCGAGTCGATCATGAAGTCGTACTGGTTGCCGAACTTGATCGACCCGAACCGGTTGTCGGTCAACCCGACCCATGCGTTGCGCCCGAAGAGGCCTTTGCCGGGCGGCTGGATCGCCCCCGTTCCAACCGCGATCTGGCTGACGAGATCGAAGACCGCGTGCGTGCCGCCGCCGAGATCCTCGTCCCCCCGGATACCCAGCAGATTGGGCGCCATGATGCCGTCATCGAACTTCAAGTTGCCGTGCCCGCCCGAATTGCTGACGTAGGTGATGCCCGCATCCAGAAAACCATACAGCGTAACGCTGCTACCCGTTCCCGCCTGTGCGTCGTGCACGCATGCCGACGCGCCCAGAGCGATGCCCAGCCAGACCACATTTTTCATTGCTCGTCTCCATTGACCTGATTTCCAGTTTATTTAGTTATATTGATTATTATTTGCGGACTACCGCATCGAATCGATGCGTGCCGGCATGCGTGAACGCATCCCGCGGGTGCCGGCGGTGCCAGTCCCGCCCCGCAACGCACCACTGCCTCGCGATCGAACCGCTATCGAGCGGCGGAACGCGTGTTGAGAAGATCCAGCGCGACGTCGACGATCATGTCCTCCTGCCCGCCGACCATCCGGCGCTTGCCGAGTTCGACGAGAATATCGACCGTCTTCAGCCCGTACTTCCGTGCCGCTGCTTCCGAATGGCGAAGGAAGCTCGAATAGACGCCGGCATAGCCGAGCGCGAGGGTCTCCCGATCCACCCGAACCGGCCGATCCTGCAACGGGCGCACGATGTCGTCGGCCGCATCCATCAGCAAGTGGAGATCCGTGCCGTGATGCCAGCCCAGGCGCTCGGCTGCCGCGACGAACACTTCGAGCGGCGCATTGCCGGCACCTGCCCCCATGCCGGCGAGACTCGCGTCGACCCGGTCGCAGCCTTCCTCGACGGCGACGATCGAGTTCGCGACGCCGAGGCTCAGGTTGTGGTGCGCATGCATGCCCGTCTGTGTATCGGGGTTCAGCACGGCCTTGATCGCGCGGAAGCGGTCACGCACGTCGTTCATGTTCATCGCGCCGCCGGAATCGACCACGTAGATGCAGGTCGCACCGTAGCTTTCCATTTTCTTCGCCTCGACGGCCAGCCGGTCCGGCGTCGTCATATGGCTCATCATCAGGAAGCCGACCGTGTCCATGCCGAGTGCGCGCGCATGCTCGATGTGCTGCTTCGAGATATCTGCCTCGGTGCAGTGGGTCGCGACACGCACGACGCGCGCGCCCGCATCGTATGCGGCTTTCAGGTCGTGGATCGTGCCGATGCCCGGGATCAGCAGCGTCGCGATCTTCGCGTGCGTGACGACCTCCGCCGCGGCCGCGATCCATTCGGGGTCGCCATGCGCGCCGAACCCGTAGTTGAAGCTCGATCCTTGCAGGCCGTCGCCGTGCGCGACCTCGATGCTGTCGACCTTCGCGGCATCGAGCGCGCGAGCGATCGCCTGCACGTCGTCGAGCGAATACTGATGCCGGATCGCATGCATGCCGTCGCGCAGCGTGACGTCGGAAATGGTGAGTTTCTTGCTCATGATGAAGGTCTCGTTACGCGCTCGCGCGCTGCAGCGACTGCGCCATGCGCTCGGCGGTTGCGAGCGCGGCGGACGTCATGATGTCGAGATTGCCCGCGTATGCCGGCAGGTAATGCGCCGCGCCTTCGACCTCGATGAAGATCGAGGTCTTCAGCCCGCTCATGCGGCCGAGGCCCGGGATATTGAGCGGCGCGGAGGCCGGGATCACGTCGAACTGCACCGCCTGCTTCAGGCGATAGCCCGGTACGTACGCCTGTACCGCGCGGGCCATCTCGTCCACCGACGCGGCGATCCGCGCCTCGTCGGCCGGTTCCGACAGCACGTAGACGGTGTCGCGCATCATCACCGGCGGCTCGGCCGGATTCAGGATGATGATGGCCTTGCCGTGCGCCGCGCCGCCCACCGCTTCGATCGCCTTCGACGTCGTCTCGGTGAATTCGTCGATGTTCGCGCGCGTGCCGGGCC
Source organism: Burkholderia sp. AU45251 (assembly GCF_030482905.1). Lineage (NCBI taxonomy): Bacteria > Pseudomonadati > Pseudomonadota > Betaproteobacteria > Burkholderiales > Burkholderiaceae > Burkholderia > Burkholderia sp. AU45251. The sequence goes on from NZ_JAUJQH010000034.1 coordinate 41,049, forward strand.
CGGCCGACTTGCTGCTGATCGACGCGACGATCTCTGCGTAGTGCGCTTTCGCGACGCGCGACACGGCCGCGACCATCGGAATCGTCGCCTGGCCGCCGCAGGTCACCATGTTCACGTTCGGCGCGTCGAGATGCGCATCGAGATTGACGACCGGCACGCAGTACGGGCCGATCGCCGCGGGTGTCAGGTCGATGCTGCGAATGCCGGGTTTCAGCGCGCGCAGGAATGCGTCGTTCTTCACATGCGCGCCGGCCGATGTCGCATCGAACACGAAGTCGATGTCGTCGAACACCGGCAACCGTGCCAGGCCCTCGACACCCTCATGCGTCGTCGCAACGCCGAGGCGTGCCGCACGCGCAAGGCCGTCGGACGCGGGGTCGATGCCGACCATCGCGGCAACGTCGAGATGCTGTGCATGCCGCATGATCTTGATCATCAGGTCGGTGCCGATGTTGCCCGAGCCGATGATCGCGGCCTTGAGTTTCGGATGACTCATGAAAATCCTCAATCGATGAAAGTCGCGCGCACGTCGCCGAGGCCGGCAACATGCGCGACGAACGTGCCGGCGGACCGGACGGCGACCATCGGCCCGAGCGCGCCGGTCAGGATCACGTCGCCCGCGCGCAGCGGCGTGCCGAGCCGCACCATCCGGTCGGCGAGCCACGCGGCCGCGTTCAGCGGATTGCCGAGGCAGGCGCCGCCGTTGCCGCGCGACAGCACGGTGCCGTCCGACGACAGCGTCATCTCGCAGCCGGCGAGATCGACGTCCTTCAGCAGCACGGGCCGACTGCCGAGCACGAAGCGTGCGCTCGACGCGTTGTCCGCGACGGTGTCGACGAAGCGGATGTCCCAGTCGGCGATCCGGCTGTCGACGACCTCGATCGCCGCCAGCGCATACGCGCACGCGCGCTGCAGGTCGGCGAACGTGTGCTTCTCGTGCACGAGGTCGTGCTCGAGCACGAGTGCGATCTCCGCTTCGACCTTCGGCTGGATCAGTTGCGACAGTCGCATCGGCTCGGCATCGCCGGCCGCCATCGACGCGAACAGCGTGCCGAAATCGGGCTGGTCGACGCCGAGTTGCCGCTGCACCGCGAGTGACGTCAGGCCGATCTTGCGCCCCACGATGCGCTCGCCGTTGCGGACCCGCAGGTCGGCGTTGGCTTGCTGCACCGCATACGCGGCGGCACCGTCGTCCGTTGCGATCTCGTCGCGTACGGGCGCGGTCACCCGGCATTGCGCCTCCGCGTGGCGAAGGCGCGCGGCCAGCGTCTCGACTACTGTGGAATCAGCCATCTTCAAGGTTCTCCTGCACTCGGTCGGCGGTGGATGGGAATCGCGCGTACTCATCAGGCGTTTGCGATGAAATCGGCGACCAGGCGGTTGAACTCGTCCGGATGCTCGATCATTGCCCAATGCCCGCAGCGGTTCAGCAACACGAGACGCGAATCCGGAATGTTCGCGAGCAGATACAACGACGTCTCGAACGACACCACGCGATCGTCGCGACCGTGGATCAGCAGCGTGGGCGTCTTGATCGCCGGCAGCAGTTCGGGCTTCACCCACTTCGGCAACGGCGCGCCGGCAGGCAAGCCCGCCACGTAGTTGCTCAGGTGCTCGGGGCGCAGCAGCGCGGCATCCGAACGTGCCTGGCACAATTCCGGCGTCGCAAAGCGCGCCTTGTCGTACACCATGATCTCCACCAGCCGGCGCATGTGCTCCGGCGACGGATCGCGGTACGCCTGGATCAGGACCTTGAGCCCTTCGGACGGGCCGTCGCCCGCACCGAACAGCGTGGGCATGCGGCCGACCGGCGGCCCCATCGTCACGAGGTGCGTAATGCGTTCCGGATGCTCGGTCGCGAGCCGCAACGACGTCTGGCCCCCCATCGAATTGCCGACGAAGGCGGCCCGCTCGATGCCCAGCGCATCCATGAACTGGATCGCCGCGTCGACATGGTCGAGCTGCTCGACCGTCGCCGAATCGGATTGCCCCCAGCCAGGCATGTCGACGGCGAACACGTGGAACTGCTTCGCGAGTGCATCGATATTGCCGCTGAAGTTGCTCCACCCCGTCGCGCCCGGGCCGCTGCCGTGCAGCAGGATCACGGGATGACCGCTGCCGGCCTCGTGGTAATGGAGTTGCCAGTCCCGCGTCTCGACGGTGCGGCTGGTCTGAGCCTGAGTAAGCGCCATGATGGTTCCCTTCCCGAAAGTGATTGACGTGTGTCGCCCTGACGTTGCGATCGCGCCCGAGCGTGGGGCGTCAGCCGCGCAGCAGGTCCGCGACGACGTGCGGAGGACGGTGCCCCCAGGTACTGAGCCGGTCCAGGTGCTGAACTTCCCAGCTGGATTCGTCGATGACGAGCCCGCCCCAGCCGAACTCGACGTTGAAGCCCGACGGCGTACGAACGTAGAAGCTGAACATCCGGTCGTTGGGGTGCATGCCGAGGCTCATCTCGAGCGGCTGCTTCGCTTCGAGGCAGCGGTCATGCGCGAGCCCGACGTCGCCGAGATCGGCGGCCTCGATCATGAAGTGATGCATGCGTTTGCCGAACGGCATGTTGGCGAACGCGATCGTGTGATGACGCGGGTTGCAGCGCAGGAACGCCACGCTGGCGACGATGCCCGGCGCCACTTCCTCGTCGATGACGTCCGTCGTGCGGAAGCCGAGCAGTCCGTACCAGTCGACAAGCACGCGGCGGTCCGCGCCGTTCTCGATCAGCACCTGATGACCCGCGCCGATTCCACCGGTGACGAAGCGCGACACGCGTTGCGGAGACTGGAACGGCGTATCGGCGGCGGCCAGCCCGACATAGAGTTCGACGCGGTTGCCCAGCGGATCGGCCGTCACGGCGAGGCGGCGCACCGACCGTTGCGCGCACAACTGCGCATCGCCTCCGACGACGTCGTTGCCGGCTGCGCGCAACCGCCCGACGATCACATCGAGATCCGCGTCCGTTGCACAACCGAAACCGGTGAACGCGAGATCGTCGGCACGGCCCCGGACGATGATCCAGCGATGCGCCGCGTCGTCCATCCGCAAGCTCAGCATGTCGTCGGTGCGACTGCCGACCTGCATGCCGAGCAGGCCGGTCGCGAAGCGTTCCCACGCGGCAAGATCGCTTGCCTCGATGCCGACGTATCCGAGTTCCGTCACTGTACTCATCCTGATCTCCTTCATTGATTCGTCCCGCATCGGCTGACGGTGCGATCGGGTACGGCGAGGCCGCTCACGTCGGCGGCCGCGACGAACCGGTCCGGGCGCAGCGCGACCGCGCGCGCGCCGAACTTGCGCAGCCACGGCTGCAGCACACCGTCGAGATCGACGAATTCGTCGGGCCCCTGCGTATGCTCATGTTGCTGGCGCACGGCGATGTAGCGCGCGCCCAGCCGGTCCCATGCCGCCTTTTCGTCGTCGCTGAGCAGGCTGGCCGGATCGACGTCGTCGCCGAGGAGCACGAAGCCGTCACCCAGCAGGTCGTCCAGCCGCGCCATCGCGCCGCGGTTGTCGCCCACCACCGGCTGCGGCACCATCCGACCGACGACGCTCTCGCCGCCGAGCGGGCCGCGCAGCCATCCGGCCGCGAGTACGGGGGGCGCAATCAACGGCGGCTCGGGCGCATCCGGGCCGGGCGGCACGGCCAGCGCGGCCTGCTCGTCTTCCGTCAGTTCCTGCTTGATGATGCGGCCGAGCTGAACGGCGAGCTGCGTGTAGAACATCGCGTTCGGCCGGCGTTCCGTCTCGTAGGTATCGAGAAAATCTTCGGATAACGTACCGTTCAGTACACCAGAAAGTTTCCAGCCGAGATCGAAGGCATCGCGCATGCCGGTCTGCATGCCGGCACCGGCCCACGGCGGCATCAGGTGCGCGGCGTCGCCGGCGAGAAACGCACGGCCGGCGCGCCACGTATCGGCCATGCGCGTGTGATGCCGGTAGAACGCGTACTGATGGATCTCGACGTCGTCCTCGCTCACGCCGAGCGCCTTCAGCAGCGGCCAGACCTGCTCGTGGGTCGCGAAATCGGCCTCGCTTTCGCCGGGCTTGAGCGGCAGTTCCCAGCGATGATTGCCGCCGGACAGCGCGATATCGACCACGGGCCGTTCCTTGTCGGACCAGAAGGTCAGCAGGTTGCGATCCGGCCACCAGCGCTTCACGCGGCAGTCGATCACGATCCATTGCACGTCCAGCGTATCGCCGAGCAGCTTGATGCCCAGCATGCCGCGCGTCGCGCTGCTCCCGCCGTCGCATCCGATCACGTAGCGCACGCGCGTGTCGTTCGTTTCGCCGGTGGCCGTATTTCTCGTGCAGACGGTGACGCCCGCTTCGTCCTGCGTCAGCGAGACCACCTCGAAGCCGTAGCGCACGTCGATCTCGCGTTCGTACTTCGCCGCGCATTCACGCAATGCCGCTTCCATCGTCGGCTGATAGATGTTGAAGAAGCGCGGCTTGATGCCGAGCGTCGACGGCGGGTGTTCGATGCGCATGATCTCGGTGCCGTCGTAGCGCATCCAGCGCAGCGCGCGCTGCGGATCGATGTGCTTCAGCACCGCCTCGTCGACGCCGAGATTCTGGAAGATCCGCATCGTCCAGTCGTTGACCGTCACCGCCCGCGCCCGCGGATAGATCTCGCGGTGCCGTTCGAACGCCACGCAGGAAATGCCGTGCCGGGCCAGCGTGAGCGCGGCGATGACGCCGGTCGGACCATAGCCAACGATCGCAACGTCGGCGTCGTACTCATGAGTCATGGGTTGTCTCCTTCTCCTGTAGTGCGTTCGCCACGCGGTGTGACGGTCCATGTCTTCGATGAACGGATTGTACCGATAGGTCCAAAACTGAAAATCTAGGGAAAACACGTATTGGACCAATTGGTCCAATACTTGAGGGGCGTATACTTTTGGAATGGACAATCCACAACAAATCGGTAACCGGCGCGGTCAGAAATCGCGCCAGGAAATCCTCGACGCGGCGGCCCGCGTCATGTCGGCCTATGGCTATGCCGGCACATCGATGTCGGCGCTGGTCGAAGCGACCGGCATCCCGAAGAGCGCGATCTACCATCACTTCGGTTCCAAGGCAGGCTTGCTCGCGGAAGTAATGGCGCAAGGCGCGCGCGGTTTCTTCGACGCGATGCGCAATGCGCACGAGAACCCGCCCGACGGCACGCCGCGCGAGCGGCTCGGCTGGTATCTGCAGAAGACCGGCGAGGTCTTCCTGCACCGCGAGAATTTCCTGCGCCTGCTGTTCGTGATGGTCATGAGCAACGAGGCGGCGGAGCCGGAAGCGATGCAGACCGTCGTCGACGTGCGCACCGAAGGCCGCGACTACATGCGCGAGATGATTCGCAACGCGTTCAGCCAGGATGGCAAGGGCATGACCGCCGCCACCGCGGACGATCTCGCGTACTTCGGCATGATGGGTTTCGACGGCGCCTTCGTCTCGTTGCAGTCGGGCGATCCGAGATCGATGACAAAACACATGGCGCAACTGACCGATGCGCTCGTCGCGCTGGGCGAGGCTCGGGTCACCCCGGCCCGCAAGACGGCGGCTCCGCGCGCCACGTCGAAGCGCAGCTAGGCGCAGTTAGGCGCGCTGGCCGCGAACGGGCAGACGCTTCGCGCCGTCCCGCAGCGCAGCATGCGTCGCGGAACGACCGTGACGCCGCCGTTCTACTCACCGGGCGATGCGCGCGAGACCACGCCGGGCTCACCAGAAGCTTCCGACGGGCGGACCACTGGGCAAGCACACGAGCGTTCGCCACCCGAATGTCGGGCATCGCAAACCCGAGCCGCATTTCGCCGGCTATTGACGGTAAACTCGTCCGCAATTCCCGTCTTCTACCCACCGCCCGCCGGGCGGCTCATTTTCCGGAGATCCATCATGCGAACCAGCGCCCGCAACCACTTCGCCGGCCAGGTCAGCGCCGTCAAGACCGGTGCCGTCAACGACGAAATCACGCTCCGCACGCAGGACGGCCTCGACATCGTCGCCGTGATCACCCACGGCAGCGCGGCTTCGCTGGGCCTCGCGGCCGGCTCGAAGGCATTCGCACTCGTGAAGGCGTCGTCGGTCATCGTGATGGTCGACGTCGACAGCAGCAAGGTGTCGGCCCGCAACTGCGTCGCGGGCACCGTATCGTCGGTCGTGAAAGGCGCGGTCAATTCGGAAGTCGTGATCAAGGCCGCGGGCGGCGCCGAGATCGTCGCGATCGTCACCAACGACAGCGTCGATCGCCTCGGCCTCGCGAGCGGCTCGGCCGCATCCGCGATCTTCAAGGCATCGAGCGTGATCGTCGGCGTCGAGTAAACGGGTGACGATCGCGATGGCGATCCGTTTGGCACTGCTCATTCACACGAATCGCATCATGCGACTGTCGGGCCGGTGCACACGATGACCGCCGCGTTCGATCACGCTCAACAACGGGCGCTGGCGTCGCTGCTATCCGCAGCGGCCAGCGCCGACACGCCCGATGCACGACTGTTCGGCGCGCTCGTTGCGGCACGCGCGCGCCGCAACGAACTCGGGCTGCTCGGCCTGTCTCACGCACAGCTGGCCGGCCTGCTGGCGCGACAGTTTCCGCGCCTGCCTGCGGCCAATACCGCGGCACTCATGACGCCGGCCTCAGTGGCGCTGCTGCCCTCCATCCACACGACGTTCGTCGCGACGCTGCACGCGCGGCTGATGGGCGACGCGAATCCCGCTGCCGACCGCGACGACGCCGGTTGCCTCGCGTCGATCATCGCGCACGCGTGCCTGCGCCCCGATCATCTGTGGCGCGATCTCGGGCTCGACGGGCGTGATGCGGTATCCGCGATGCTCGATCGCTATTTCCCCGCGCTTGCCGCGCGCAACGTCGCTCACCTGCGCTGGAAGAAATTCCTCGCACAGGAGGTGGCCGCAGCGCTCGATGTGCCGCCGTGCCCTGCCCCCGGGTGCCCGGGCTGCGAGGATTTCGGTTTCTGCTTTCCTCAGGCGCGATAGTCACCACAACGGCCGGTGCCGCCCTCCTCAAGCACGGTGACCTGTCGCCGGCATGCTTTTCGCACCCCGAACGCGATCCGGCGACGAGCGGGTTCAGTTGCTGCTTCCGGCTTGCGGACGTCGGCACGTTCTTCGACGACGTGCCCGCAGCCGGCATTCCGGAGCAGGCGACCGGCTGGCCACGTGCACGCCGGCCGACGCACGAAGCCTGGGACGACACGGTCGGCGCACTGATCGATCCGGACAGTTCGCCGATCCGGTTGATCGAGACCGAAGATCAGGCTCACATACGCAGTGGCTGCCGCGATCGGGCGGTGCCGCAACCAGAGGCGCGCGCGATGCGGCGCATGCCCCATAAACGGTTACCTTGCGATCCGTATCGTCCGCCGTTCATGCCACGGTCAATGCCGGTGCCGATGATGAATGTCCGGAAAATGCGCATGGCTGTGCGTGATCGGCAGATGCACGTGCGGATGCGTGTGCGGTTCGTTGCCGTCGTACGCAAAATCGTGCGCATGCTGGTGATGTTCGTCGTGCCGATGGCGGTGCGTGTGCTCGAGCCGCTCGTGCGCATGCGTGTGTTCATGCCGTTCGCGAACGTGCAGCCAGATGCCGAGCGCCATCAGCGCGGCGGCGATCCAGAACGTCGCGGGCGGCAGTGCGGGCCAGATCAGCAGCGACAGCACGACGCCGAACAGCGGCGCGATCGAGAAATACGCACCGGTGCGCGCGCTGCCGAGATGACGCAGCGCGACGACGAACAACACGAGGCTGATCCCGTAGCCGCCGAGCCCTGTCAGCATCGCGGCGGCCGTGACCGGGACAGCCGGCAGCGTCGCACCGGTCGCCAACGCGATGCCGATGTTCACGGGTCCGGCGATCAGCCCCTTCACGCACGCGATGACCATCGCGTCGTTCGCGGCGACCTTGCGGGTCAGGTTGTTGTCGATCGCCCAGCACAGGCATGCGCCGACGATCAGCAACGCGCCGACCGGTATGCCGGCCCGGCCCGGCGTCCACGACAGCAGCGTGCCGCCGGCGACGATCGCGACCATCCCGAGAAACACCTGCGTATCCACGTTCTCGCGAAACACGACCCACGCGATGACAGCCGTCAGCACGCCTTCGAGATTGAGCAGCAATGCGCTCGTTGCTGCGGGTGTGCTCGACAGCCCAAGCATCAGCAAAGCCGGGCCGGCCACGCCGCCCGCCACGATCGCGCCGGCCAGCCACGGCAAGTCGGCGCGCTGCAGCGGCGCGGCGTCTGCGGTCGGTGCATGACGGTTGTGCAGACGACGAAGCAGGATCCCGATACCGAGCCCGACGCCGCTGCCGAGATAGAACAGGCCGGCGACCATGAACGGCGACATCGCGCCGATCAGCGCCTTGGCGAGCGGTGTCGCGGCGCCGAACAGCGCGGCAGCGGTGAGCGCGACGAGAATCGCGGAATGTCTCGAGTGCATGATCCGGTTTGAATTGACGTTGAAAGGCGCCGGCCGTGGCGTCGAGTCGTGTCGCAGTCGGCTTTCAGTACCTTTCGAAATGCAAGCTGCATCGCACCGGCCAGCTTGCTGCGCGACCCCACGACCCGGTCGGGATTATCGCGCGTCATCATGTCACGATGACCGGGTGCGAACATCCACACGCCAATCGACGGCTCCGGCATGACTCTATTTTAGGAAACCGAATTAATTGAATGAAGCGTGGCCGCGTTGAGGATGGGCGTACCGTCCATGCGCATACGACAACGTCGACACATCGCGCATGCAGCGCCGATCGACGAACTTTCTTCGTCCGATCGCGTGGTCGGTTCAAGGCGGGATGGATAAGGGCCCGGCACGTCGAGCGCCGGTGGGTGCGGTCCTGACCTGCCTCTGTCGAGGCAGGTCAGCCTGCCGTGTCATTCGCCGCACACGATATGCATGCGAGGCAGCGCCGTGCGGGATGCAGCGGCGCGGTGCCGGTTACTCGTTTCCGGCCGTTTGCTGCTCGACCTGCGGCGCTGCGTCGGCTTGCGCCTCCACGTTCGCCGGTTGCGGCTCGGCTGCGGCGGCCTCGGCTTGCTGCTCGGCCTTCGGCTGCTGCGGCGTGCCCTTGGCCGATTGCGCCGCGCCCTTGCCGGGGCGGCGAGCCTTCAGCCGGCGCGCCCGCGCAGCGTCGTCATGCGTGACGCGCCCTGCTTCGTTGCCCTGCAGATCGACCCGCACCGCGTCTTCGACGAGGCACGACCAGTAACGGTTACCACGGCACCACGTCGACATCGCTTCGCGCAGTTCGGCTTCGTTGAGCCCGACGGCCTGTGCTTCACGTGCGAGGTCGTCCCAGATACCGACCTTGAGCGGCACTTTAGGGGCCGGATTCTTCGGGAACGCACGCGGAAACTTACGCTGCAGTTTGCCAATCGCAACGATGACCGGATCCACCGGCGCCGACGGCTTCGCCGAAGCGGGCTTCGCGCGATGCGGTGCTTTGCCGCCGGCCGCAGCCGGCTTGGCGCCACGCTGCGGCTGGTCACCGGACTTCGGCTTCGCGCCGGTGTCCGCCGGCGCTGCCGGCCGCTTCGCGTTGCGCTCCTGCTTGGCCTTCGCTGCGAGCTGCGCCCGCAATTCGGCAAGTTGTTCAAAACCCATAAATTCAATCCACCAGGAATATAAGGTGTGGTTCGTGCGGCCATGCCGCGCGGCGCAAAAGCTTCGCCGCCGTGCGGGCGACCCGTCTGCCGCCGATGCGGAACACAACGGGGCCGCATCGCGCACGCCACTCTGTTTTCAGGCACCCGGCCACGATGCCGGACAAGGCAGGAGTGGAAGTATACCGGTACGCGCGACGGCCGGTTGACTCGCTGGTCTGCATTGGCCCGATTCGGGGCACCGGAAATGCGTCCGAGCGGTCGTGTTGCGCATTATATGGATACGTTTCCGGAAGTCACGCCGTTCATCCGCTTCGGCGGAAATCGGGGCCATCTTGCGCATGGCGATCGACCCGGCCGCACCGGTCGACACCACGCGCGCGCTGTTCCGCCGCGGGACGTCGAACGCGATCGTGCCGCCTTGGGGCGTCGCGGGCCTCGCACGACTCGGCATCACGGAAAACACCGTCGGCCGCGTGCGACGCAACGATCACGGCAACGCGAGACGCACGACGATGGACCCGCGCAAGTGTCGCGACGTGCGGGTCCCCCTTCGATGACATCGGTGCCCGTACACGACTCGTTGCGCCCGCATCGATCCCGTGGCGTACGAGGATGCCGAAAAGTGCGTAGTATGGCCGGATCGATGTCGTCGGCAACCTGCTCCGGCCGTTTCGCTGCGCACCTGGCCAGGCCAGCCGTCAACATCCCTGCCTGCGAAAAGAACCGGTTGTACGAAACGGAGCAGATACATGGTTCCCCCACCCGACATTCCGCACGACGGCATCACGCGTGAGGAAATTCACCATCGGCAGATCGACATGCGCGGCTATCGGCGCAGCGACGGCCAGTTCGAAGTAACGGCCTGCCTCGCGGATCGCAAGACCTTCGATTTCACGCCACCAGGCGGCACGCGGACGGTCGCTGCGCTGTCGCCGATTCACGACCTCGGCGTGACGCTGGTCTTCGACGCCGACATGGTCGTCCGCGCCGTATCGACGTTCCTCCGGTCGCATCCGTATGAGCAGTGCCCGGGCGGCGGCGACTCGCTGCAGGCACTCGTCGGACTGAGCATCGGTGCCGGCTGGAACAGCGAGGTTCGCAAGCGCCTGCCGTCCTGCGATACGTGCACGCACCTGAAGGAATTGCTCGGCCCGATCGCCACCACGGCCTACCAGACGATGGTCGGCATGCGGAAGTCATCGCTCGAGGCGCGCGACAGCGAGGGAAAACCGCTCAAGATCGACAGCTGCCATGCCTATGGCGCATCGCGCGATCTCGTGAAACGACTTTGGCCCGAATACCATCGGCCTTCGGCGGCGACAAAGGGCAGCTAAGGGCCCGGCATTCGGCCAATCCGGTGCCGGCAGGATCGGTGCCGCACGAGCATGCACGGGTGGTGTGCACAAACGTGCTGCTTCGCCCCGGCCTCGCTCCGCCGGCCGTCGCGGTCACGGCGCGGGTGATCAGAAAACGCCCAGCGCGAGTCCTGCTGCAAGACCGGCGCCCAGTTCGGCGCAGCGCGCGAGGTCATCGCCGTCGATCGTCTTCGCCGCGAGGATGCGCTCCGGCGTCTGCGCGTGCGTACAGACGATCAGGCCCGGCGCCACGTTCTTCAACCGCCATCCGGTCGCGATCCGGTCGATCTGGCGCAACGCGTTCTGTCCGTCACTTCCCGCGCAGATCATCACCGCATATGGGCGGCCGTTCACGCGATCGAGCGCCGCGTAGTAGCAGCGGTCGAAGAAATCCTTCATCAACCCGGACATGGCCGCGAGATTCTCCGGCGTTGCGAACAGGTAGGCGTCGGCGGCAAGCACGTCGGCGGCGCTCGTCGCGTCAGCACGCTGCAGCCTGACGTCGACGCCAGGTTGCTCGCGCGCCGCGCCGGCAGCCGCTTCGGCCATCTGCTGCGTGCCTCCGGTCATCGTGTGATAGACGATCAACAGCGTCTTCATGCGTCGTCACTCGCGTTCGGTTTCAGGTGCGCCGGCGGTATCGCCGGTTTCCGCTGGATGGTCCGCCTGCATATGCGGCGGTTCCGCGTTCGCTTTCGCGGATCTGCCGGTTTGCCGGCTCGTCGGTGCCTGGCGCGCATCGATCTTGCGCATCGCGCCGGTTTCGATCCGCGCATGTTCGACCGGATGCACGATCAGCTCGTTTCACCGCGTGATGCGTCGCGGTCCTCCGGTCGCGCGTAGTACGCGAGAAACATGTCGGCAGCGGATTCCGCGACTTTTCGTTGCTCGGCCGCCTCAAGCGGCGGCTGGCCCATCGTTATCTGCGGCCAGAACGCGAATACCTTCACGACACCGTGCAGCTGATGCGCGGCAAACACCGGATCGGTGACGGCCAGGCGTCCGGCCGCCGCGGCCGTTCGCACCCAGGCCGTCATGTCTTCCTCGCGCTCGCCGAGACGCTCGACCATGTCGCGCGCACGTTCCGGCGAATGGATGGCCGCACCGATCGCGACGCGTGCGAGCGCGAGAAATGCTTCGTCGCTGAGCAGGCGCATCTTGCGATCCAGCAACGCAAGCAATTGCTCGCGCAGCGGCACGTCGGCACGATAGGTCGGCGAACTGCCGGTTCGGGTCGCCTCCCACAATTGTTGCAGGATCGCGGCGAACAACGTTTCCTTGCCCGGGAAATGGTTGTAGACCGTGCGCTTCGACACGTCCGCACGCGCGGCGATGCGGTCCATGCTGGTCGCGTCGTAACCCGATGCGAGAAATTCCTCGATGGCCGCGTCGACGATGGCCGCGCGCTTTCGATCGGTCAAGCGCTGAGGGGGCGTGCTGGTATCCATTCGGAAATTTTACACCGGGCAGTTTACTTATCCCAAAAATAAACTACACTGCTCAGTGTACTTTATTCTCCGGACGAACCGACATGGCATCGCCTCTCGTTTTGATTCATCGCATTCTGGGTTTTGCGGCCGCCCGACGCGGCCGCGCGCTGTCTGGCGGCTCGCCGCAGCACAATGGCGAGCGCTTCAGCAATGTCGCGCCGCGGCCGGTCGAGGGATTGGGCAAGACGCTCGGGATCGTCTGGAACATGCTGTTCAACAAGCCACGCAATACCGTCCCCGTGGGCGTGCTGCCCGTCGATTCATTGACCCGCGCGGAACTCGATGCGGCCCCCGATCGCAGCCTGTACCGGCTTGGCCATTCGACGCTGCTGCTCAAGCTGCGCGGCGAATTCTGGCTGACCGATCCGGTGTTTGCCGAGCGCGCGTCGCCGTTTCGGCGCGTCGGCCCCAAGCGTTTCCATGCGCCGCCGATCGCACTTGAAGATCTTCCGCCGCTGCGCGGCGTGATCCTGTCGCACGACCACTACGATCACCTTGACCGCGACACGGTGCTCGCGCTCGCGGCAACCACCGGTGTGTTCGTGACCACGCTGGGCGTCGGCGACCGCCTGATCGAATGGGGCATCGACGCGAAGAAAGTCCGTCAGCTCGACTGGTGGCAGAGTGTCGACGTGGCCGGCCTGACACTGACCGCGACACCTGCCCAGCACTTTTCCGGGCGCAGCCTGTTCGATGGCAACAGCACGCTGTGGGCATCCTGGGTCATCGTCGACGACGACTTGCGCGTGTTCTTCAGCGGCGACACGGGCTACTTCGACGGTTTCCGGACGATCGGCGAGCGCCTTGGGCCGTTCGACATTACGCTGATCGAAACAGGCGCATACGATGCGCAATGGCCGTACGTGCACATGCAGCCGGAAGAGACCGTGCAGGCGCACATCGATCTGCGCGGACGCCGGCTGGTTCCGATCCACAACGGTACGTTCGATCTCGCGATGCACCGCTGGCAGGAGCCGTTCGAACGCGTCACGGCGCTGGCAATCGTGCGGGGCGTCGAGCTGTCGACGCCCAGGATGGGTGAGCGCCTCGCGCTCGACGCGCCGCACCGGGGCGAGCGGTGGTGGCGCACGGTGGACGAGCGCGCGCCGTCCGTTGCCACTAAATCGCGCCGCTGGTCGCTTTGCGCGTCGCAAGCGACGAAGTAGTCCCACCGGTCGTTGCGCATTTTTCCCGGGCGCGCAGTCATGCCGCGACTCCGGGAGGCGCGTTGCCGGCGTACCCGCACGCCGGCTGCCCGCCTATAGACCCGATCACCTGAGTAGAGAAGTCATGCATCCGGCACCCGGCCAATCAGACGCCGCTATCGCTGCGCTCGACCTTGCAGCCCCCCGCTCATCCAGCCATAGCCGGGAGAACGATCTGCGGCAAACGCTCGCAGAGCGCGTCGCTAGGTGGACAGAAGGCGTCGACCACCTCACCACGGCCATTCCGAACCTGAGCCTCCATCGAAGGGAAGCGACAACGCAACCGATGGACTGCATGGTCGAGCCGAGCTTCGGTCTCGTCGTTCAAGGCACGAAGCGGATCATTCAAAGTGGGGATGTGTATCTCTGCGACGCCAACCGCTTTCTGATCACGTCGCTCGACTTGCCCGGATCGACGCAGGTCATCGAGGCCAGCCGTGAAAGACCGTTTCTCGGCATCGGGCTCAAGCTTGATTTTCGCGTCATGGCCGAACTGATGGCACAGGTCGCACCGGATCAAGAGGAAGCTCCCGCAGGGCGCGGCCTCGTCGTCGGCGAGATGAACGAACCGCTCTACGACGCAGTGAACCGGTTGCTGACGTTGCTGGATGACCCGAACGCCATTACCGTTCTCGCACCTTATGTCGAGCGGGAAATCTACTATCGGCTGCTGACGAGCGACCAGGGTGGCCGTCTCCGTCAAATCGCGTCCGCCGGCAGTCAGGGCAACCGGGTGTCACGGGCGATCCAGTGGTTGCGAACCCATTACGACGAGTCGCTGCGAGTCGACGATCTGGCGGCGCAGGTTCAGATGAGCAGTTCGACCTTCCACCACCACTTCCGTCAGCTCACCGGCATGAGTCCGCTGCAATACCAGAAATGGATGCGGCTCAACGAAGCACGTCGGCTGATGTTGTCCGAGCGGCTCGACGCAGCGTCGGCATCGTTCCGGGTCGGATATGCGAGCCCGACCCAGTTCAATCGCGAATACAGCCGGTTGTTCGGCAATTCGCCGCGGAGAGATATCGATAGCCTGCGGAGCGGGGCGGACGTCGTTCTGTCGGTGGCAGCGACTTAACGATCGCGGGACTGTGCCGGAGAGATGAAAAGCCGATCTTGGTGATACCCGCACATTGGGTGGATCGGCTTCACGCGTGAGGGATCGATCCGGGTGAGTCAGTCGAGCGCAGCGGGATGAGCGCTTCTTGCCAACTCAGGATTGATTGGTCGGAGCCCGGCTGGGAATCGCTAATTGAGTATCGAGCGATGGGTGGGCGTCTCGCGACGTCGAACGTGTACCCGAACTCCGAGCATCAAACGGCCACATGCAAGCCGGCTCATAGCGACCTCATGCGCTGATGAGGGTTTCGCCTCTGCAACGGTCGAGTCGTCTTACTTTCCTCCGGACGCTCGACCACAAATTCTTTGGTGCCGAGATTCCTGCGGCACACTTCAATCCACCGAACGGTGCAACTGGAGCGTGCGTTGTCACGTGACAACTCGCGATGATCACTGGCGCGGCACATCTAACCAGCAACTCGAAACCGGCCGTCATGTATGTGATTTGCGGCAGTTCGAATTGCCTCCGATGTCCGGCCAGCCGAAAATTGTTTCAAATACCACAAATTACATATCAAACGAGACGATTCTTGATGTCTTCGCGCAAACGTCCAAGCGTGGAACGCGAAATGATCATACGCCCCTATTTACAGGGATGATCTCATCAATTTTGCGTGAAACAACATGAAGAATATGGCACAACCCATTGCTGGACAAGGATTTCCACGAACACCGCATTTCTAGAAAATGTTCCACGATCCGGCTCGTTTGAGTTGTCTGATGGCCCTTGGTGCTGGAAATTGTCGTCAATCGGGGCCTCGGATACACGGCTGTTGCGTAGAAGCGCCTGACTGCGTTGGCCGTCAGGCTGGGTACTCGTGACAAAGCCATACCCTCCCCTGCCGGCCACCGGATGCGACGAAGTTGGGTTGGAGCCCCTGAATAAATGGGGACATATCAATAAATCCGCGACACACATCGTGAGGTGTCGTTCAGCAAGCCGACCGGCACGTCTCCGCTGGGACTTGAATGTGGCTAGCCAGCGATGAACGCAGGGGACCTAAACCACTTGATGAACCAGACTCTGAGACAAAGGTGTATCCCAACCGACATGCAGCGCACGTACCATTTCGACACCCAAGTTCACCAATACAACTCCCCAGTTGTCACGTGACAACTCACCACCCAACCCGCCCGGCAAACTGCACCGCGCGACGATTCAATGGTGGCAAACCGCTCCTTTAACGATCTACCTGTTCGCACCCAATGGAGTTCGACTAAAAACTCCTTCTGAGAGGTGGTTCAGTGCTGACACCGCCTCCCGTTCCAAGTCGATTGTCACGTGACAACTCGCCTCACTGGAAGTAGTCGCGCCAAACCCAATACGGATATTGAGCATTGAATTGATCACGCCATATCCGCAAACGCGATCGAATCAACGACTTGCTGGTGCCGGATGGCGCCGAGAAGAATCAAATTCCCGAGACTTGTCACGTGACAACCAGCTCTACCGACGGCATCCGTGCAACCGAGTTACTGGAATCACAGCGAGTTCCGTCGGAAGCAAAAGAAGATCGAGCGACTAATCTTTACGCGCTAACTCTGGCATCGACGTTGAAGTCCGCCGAGTTTTCTCTCGATCTTTGCCCATCCTTTTCGAGCGCGATCGTCAATTTTATTTTTACTCGACTACCAACTACGACTGCCTCGTTAGCCATTCGGCCCACTTGTCACGTGACAACCACATCGATCACAAAGACATGCATCGCATCGAAGGCTTTTCTGGACATTTTGATAATAACTGCATATATTACGCAAAACTCCGTGGAGGAATTTAATGGCTTTCAAGATCGCCGTCAGTAATCAAAAAGGTGGGACTGGGAAGACAACCATTTCCGTCAATATCGCGGCTGCGTTCGAGGCCGGCGGCAACAAGGTCGCCCTGATCGATGCCGACCCTCAAGGCACGTCCGTCCGGTGGGTGACGAGCGGCGAGAACACGCTGCCGATGACGGTCCTTTCGCTGGCCCCTGCCGGTCGCGGCATCGGCGGCGAGATCAAGAAGCAGGACGCGAACTTCGACGTGATCGTCGTCGACTGTCCCGGCAACCTCGAAGATCCGCGAATTGCATCCGTGCTCGAAGTCGCCGATTTCTGCCTCGTGCCGCTGTCGCCGTCGCCGGCCGATCTCTACAGCACCGTCGCGATGATCCGCATGATCGAGTCGATGCGCTCCGTTCGTAACCCAAATCTTTCTTCCGCATTAATGCTGAATAGTGTTAATGGAAAAACTAAAATGCGTGAAGAAATTTTAAAGATTCTAAGAGCAGAAGAAATAGGGGAGCATCTGCTCGACAGCCAGATCGCGCAGCGCGAGGTCTACCGTCAGACGTTTGCGCTCGGCACCACGATCCATCATCACAATCGGTACCTGAAGGGCCTGAAAGAAGCTCGAGCGGAAATCGAAAAGCTGGTCACGGAAATGGCCCAATACATCGCGTCGACGCGCGCTACCGGAGCCGCCCATGGCTAAGGACACCTCGAAAGACAAGAAGCCGACCGGCAACCTGCATCTCGCAGCCGGCCTGCTGCGCGGACTCGCGCAGGAAAATGCGGCGCTCGAAACGCGGCTGCCCGAACCGGCGGCCGCACCGAATACCGTCGTCGACACGGCACCCGCCAACGCCCCGGCTGCGGCCACGCCCGCCGGCACGCCGGATCTTGGCGCGCCGCAGAAGGTGCTGGTCAAGGATTGCATCCCGAACCCGTTCAACCCGCGCGTGTTCTACTCGGAGTCGAGCCTGCACGAGCTCGCCCTGACGCTGAAACGGGAAGGGCAGATCGAGCCGATCAAGGTGACGCGGCTCCCGGAGTTTCCCGGCAAGCTCGTGGTGATCGACGGGCAACGCCGGCTCCGCGCGACGAGCATCAACGGCGATGAAACCATCAACGCCACGTTCCGCACCGACCACACGCCCGAGCAACTCTATACGATCGCGTATCGCGCGAACCACGACCACGAACGCCAGACGATCTTCGACGATGCGGTCGCGTGGAAGCGTCTCCTCGACGAGAAGGTCTTTTCCGACCAGAACACGCTGGCGGAAAAGATCGGCAAGGACAAGGCGTCGATCAGCAAGACGCTGTCGCTCAACGCGCTCCCGAACACGCTCCTGGAACGGATGGCCAGCGCGAACGACGTGGTCGGCCTGCAGGCGGCGTACTTCCTGAAGCTGATCTTTGAACGCCTGGGTGAGCCGACGGCCGACCGGCTGCTGACGGCCGTGATCGACCGGAAGAAATCGGTTCGTGATCTCGAGAATTTCCTGCGTGCACAGAGCGACGGCAGCAAGAAAGCGGGACGCACGCGTTACAGCGTTCGTCACGACTTCGCGCTCGAATCGCGCGCGATCGGCCAGTTGAAGACCTACCCGGACGGGCGTCTGGATCTGCAGCTCAAGGGCGTCGACGCATCGCACCAGGAGGCGCTCGCCGACAAGCTCAAGACCGTCATCGATGCGTACGTTGCCGAACTGGCAGCGGCCACGCAACAGTAACGCGCCAAAAGCAGAAGGCCTCGCATCCGCGTTGCATCGCGAAGCCGGACGACGACGTCCGGCGCGCGATACGCACCCGGCTGCGAGGCCTCGTTCAGTTGCCTGCGAGACTGCTTTTCAGCAGGAATTCCAACAAGTCGTCCGAGGTCGGTTCGCCCCACGTATCCAGCGCCAGCCATCGGAAAAAGCTGGTCTGCGCGAGCTTGCTTGCCTTCTTCTTCGGCGACAGCGTCAGGTCCTTCGAGCCCGCCACCGTCTCGTTGTAACGATCGATCAGCTTGGTCTGGTCGTCGATCTCCAGTTCGCGGAAATACGCGCCGGCTTCCTCGACCTTCGCCGCCAGATATTTGTCGCGAATCTGCTCCTGCTTGCTCTGCGCGGACTCTTTCGCCGGTGCGGCCGCCTCCGTTCCCTGTCCGTCGGCCAGCGTGTAGCCGTGCGTCAGCGCCTTGCGGAAATACGCGGCGACATTGTCGACCGGCGCCGCATTCTTCTTCGTAGTCCGATTGAGCGTATAGGCAATCGCCGCCTTGATGCGCTGCACGCCGTACTGCGTGATCAGCCGCCGCGCTTCCGAACGCGGAATACCGAACTTGGCGACCTCCTCGACCAGCGCCTCGTTCTTGACGTCGCCGTCCTCCACCGTATCGGCGCTCTGCTTGCGCGTCACCTTGAACTGGACGGCTTCCACGCTCCGGCCCGACTTGTGTTCGATCAACTCGAGCGTGTGATCCGATACTTCGTTCACCTCCTGAATGCACGGCACCAGAACCTTGCTCTTGAACAGCTTGTATTCCTTGTACGACTGCGACGCCTTGTCCTGACCCAGAATGAGGTCGCGAAATTTCGGCAGCGGGATCTTCGCGGTGATGCCGATCCCCTCGTAGCGCACGGTGTTTTCCCACAACGCGAGCGAGTGCGACCGCCGGAACTCGCGGGCGATCCGCATATCGATCAGTGCGTAGATCTCGGGGTTGAGCAACTCGCTGCGAATCTGGTCGGAGAAGCTGTACTTCAGCACCGATTGCTCGAGCTCCGCGCCGGCAAGCAGGCCCGACGCTTTCCAGACCGTCGAGCGATCCGCGGCCAGGTAGTCCCAGTTGACGACGGTACTGATCAGCGAGTTGACCGTGTCCTTCACGTACTTCGTGTTGTTGCTGTTCAACCCGCTTTCGTGCGAAAGCGACGCGATCGAGATCGAGAAGCTCGTCCGGCCCGGCTCGAACGCCTCCTGCCGAAGCGCGTTCTTGATCAGCGAGCTGAACATCTTGCGTTGCTGCAGACCGATCTTTCCGGACTTGGGTGCGATATGAATCGCCTGGACCGCCTTGCGCAGCAAGTCGGGAGGCTCGGGTGTCTGAAACAGCGAAACCTGTTTGTCTGAGCCTTTGCTTGCGGGCTTGCGCGGCATCGTAATGTCCGGATAAGGTGACCTTGTTGATAGCGGACTTTATACCTTTTCGCGTCGAGGAGCAACGCCCCTGTTCCTGCTTTACTTGCACGATCGTGGCTAACCTCCCGATTCGAAAGGAAAATTCACAATCGGACAATCTGTGCGGAGCCCCATATCCATCTACCTTTCGACAAAAATGCCTCCCACAAGCCGCTACCTTAGATACCCGGACACGGAAACCCGGCACGAGATTTGCCCTCGGGAAGGTAACCATCCATGGGAAGCAAATGCGCGGAATCGAGATCGTTGGGCGAAATCGTGGTGCTCTGCAGCACGGTCGTGTTTTCTTCCCATAACTTGCTACCTTCATCGATTCCCACAGGAGGGTACCTATCGATCCGCGTCAGCTGCGTTGGCAGCGCGGATTTTGGCCCTGAAGGCAGACATCGCTCCCATAAACGGCAACCAGTTGTTTTCCCCATAAATGGCTACCTGTCCGTGCCATCGATCCTGTCCATGGGAAACCCGCCGCCGGGAATCTTGGTGAAATGCAATCGAGCAGCCACAAATACCACCCATAACCGGGTACCTTAGGGGTTCCCCATAGCCGACTACCACAAGAAAAACGCTGTGCACCTGCCCATTCACGGATCGAAAAAAGGCCCCCATAAAAGGCTACCTGCAGGGATTCCCATAGACGACTACCCAACACGTTTCCAGGCCAATTTCCCATAACCGGGTACGCTTACCCCATATCCACAACCCCGATTCCCCACAACGCGGTACCCCAAACCCCAAATCCACAGACCTTAAACCCCAGACCCTTCCACCTGTGCTCCCATAAATGGGTACCGAACACCCTTCAAACCCTTGTCAGATAAGGCTGTGAGCCGTCTAAAAGTAGTTAAAGAAGTAAACGTGGTTTACAAAAGATGTAAACACACGTGCGCCTCCACAAAAAGACGAGCCCCATAAACCGCTACCAATGGGTAGCCGTCTATGGTGTAGAAAGCACCGTGATGCATCGGTTCAGCCCTGGGAAACCATGGCCGGGCTCCTGGATCCACAGTGGTTTCAGGCCCGACAAGGCTCCCAGAAGAGGTGAGTACACACTCACATCAACGGAAACGTAGAAACCTATGGGAGAAAAACCTCTGTTTACAGACACAGGTTCCCATTTATGGGATCAAAAAAAGCCGGCGCCGCGACCTTTCGAGTTCCCCTTGTCGGCCAGCCAAGCCAATCAGCGACCGGAAACGCTGATCTCTTCGGTCTCGTTCACAGCAGCTTGAAATCATCCGGGATGGCGGGCGACGGGTTTTTTTGCACTCGTGCGTCGCTGTCGGCAGACAAGTTTTTTTCGATTGCCCACCTGAGTCTCTCGTCAAATTTAGCCTGTGAGCTGTGCACAGAGGAAATCGACGCGCGTCGCTTCACCGCCCCAAAGTCTTCCAACTTTCTACCTTTGAAGTCGCCAACCGAAGATCAATGCTGTGCCCCCGGGGCACAAGGAGAGATCCAGGAACGGCTTCCGCCGATGAGCTGGGTGTGTCGGCGCCTCCGATGCATGCGGCCGGCTCCTGAAGCGACCTGATGCGCAACGCGAACCAAAGTGAAGATGGGGGTGACCACGAAGCTCACCGCACTCGAATTCGAGCGACGATCCCGAACATGCTCACCGTCGAACACTTCCGAATCCCGTAAAAGCTCACCGACCAGACGAAACCACAGGAATCGGCCCGCTGTGCGGGCAACGCACCCGTCGGGATGCCGGCCGGTCAAGGCCGCGGAATCAAAAACCTGTGGTTCGGGCGTGTTGTGCGAGGCGTTGCTGAGCAGAATCGGACGGATCACAGACGTTCCCGCAACCTCGACGCTACGTGCCACCCTCGCTCGACGGGTATCCCAACATCGGTGCGGTACCGTCTGCGGAGTCGTGAAATGATTCCGGCGGATGTCTTCACCGCACGCGACGCGTCCATGCCTTTTGTCAGACAGACCACAGGACCACACCACACGGCGATGCGTTTTACCGGCTCAGGTAACCCTGCGCATCACAGTTCATCGATTGGTTGCCGGGTCGAGCGCCGCGCGCTGTGGCAATGCGCATTGCGTGTGCCTTGATCGCCGTAAAACCGATTCGTGGTCGTTTATGGGAGGAACCGCCGCTTGAACCGCGGCGACCGGCAACGTGATGCACAGGTCGACTGCTGCTGCAGTGATCGCGATTGGTCGGATGACGGGCAGGTCAAGTGCAAGCCCGCCGGCAACACCGCCGATGAAACAGTCATTGGACCCTCGCATCGCACCGCGCTGTGCGTAAATGACCGATCCGCGTCACAGAAGCGCGGCTACATCGACCGTTTTCAGTTACTGCAACAGCGCGATACGCAGTTCCTGCAGTCCCCCCTGTGACGGTCGAGCGGCGTTCACATCTTTTCCCATACGTGTATCCCAATTCCGCTGCCACGACGACGCCACATTTTTCGCGACGCGGTTATGATGCACAGGTCCCGATTACGGCATGATGAGCTTCCCCTGAAATTTCGCCTTCCATCGAGTCATGTATAAACTCGACGGAAAGGAAGGTGATCAGGGATGTTCAAGGTACCGAAACAATCGTACACGGCGGAATTCAAGGTGGCAGCCGTCCAG